>DATEDR010000214.1:0-10977 GCA_035281605.1 Sphingobium sp. | reverse complement strand
TTGCGGATGGCACGACCTGGACCGCCGCGGACCTCAAGGCCCGGACGCTGATTGGCACTTTGTTCAGTGATGTACGAAGCGGCACGTCCGGCGCTGACTTTATTGACGGCCGCGATGGAAATGACACACTTTCCGGTTTGGCTGGCGATGACGTGATTGTGGGCGGCACGGGTGACGATGGGCTTGACGGCGGATATGGGACCGACCGTCTTGCAGGTGGTATGGGCAGCGATACCCTGTCGGGTGGCGCGGGTAGCGACACCTATGTATTTGTGGCGGGCGACGGCGTCGATGCGGTCGAAGACAAGGGCGATCAGGCGAGCGATACGCTTCGGATTGAGGGTTATGCCCTTTCGCAGGCTCGCTTCGGCAAACTGGGTGATGATCTCATCATCCGCTTTGCCAATAGTAGCGATCGCATCATCGTACGTAATGGGCTGGCCAGTGGCGCAGCCGATAGAATTGAGAGTATCCAGATCGCGCTAGACGGTGTCACGTTGTCGCTGGCGGACGTCTTGGGACAACTGGTCGACGACGTCGCTGTCACAGGGGCCTGGCTGCGTGGCGGCGCGGGCGATGACATATTGTCCGGAGGCGCGGGCGATGATTATCTCCTGGGTGGCGAAGGCGCCGACACGCTGTCGGGCGGCGATGGAAATGATCAATTTGCCGACCTGTCGAGCGACGGCTCGGCAGATACGCTGACCGGCGGTGCCGGGCGTGACATTTATTATTTCCTGCCCACCCGGCCGGGCGTTGCTGCCATCGTTGCCGACACCATCACGGACTTCCAGCCAGGCGCGGGCGGTGATGTCATCCGGCTGCTGTCAAACAACCCCAATCCCTTCGAAGGCGGAGCGATTTCACTGTCGCAGGAGGGGACCGACACGTTGATCATCTTGCGCGGCGAAGGCGGACCAGATCAAGTGGTCTTGCGGCTCGCCAACGTAAATGCATCGGCGATAACCTCGGCTAATTTTGACGGCGTGCCGATCGCCATCGACAATTCGATCAGCATCAACGATGGCGGAGCTGGTAATGTGCTTGCCGGAGGACCGCTTGACGATCGCGTCTTCGGCAATGGCGGGACAGACACGATCAACGGCTATGCGGGCAATGACCGTCTCGCTGGTGGAGCCGACAATGACATCATCGATGGCGGTTTCGGTAATGATCTTATCGCAGGTCAGGAAGGGGCCGATCAGATCATAGGAGGGGCTGGGAGCGACATCATGGCTGGTGGGACCGGCGATGATGTCATCACCGGACACGACAGCGGAACGCTCCCAAGCGACAATGATGTCTTTGAGGGCGGGGAAGGTGACGACCGTCTCAATGGTGGCATCGGCAGCGATATCTACCGCTTCGCGCGCGGCGACGGACGCGACACCCTGACCGACATTGGCGGTGTGGACCGCATCGAATTCTCCAGTGGTATTGTTGCAACCGACGTGACCGTGCGGCAGGATGGCGGCGACATCGTCCTGACCCTGTCGGGCAACGGTGGCGCAATCCGGCTCACCGATGCGCTTCTTAGCGGCATGACTACGATCGAGAGCGTGGCCTTTGCTGATGGCACCAATTGGAGTTGGACCGATGTGCTGGCGCGCTCAATGGTCGGTACTTCAGCCGATGATAACTTAGAAATACCCACCTATTCCGCTAATAATCCAAACCTGATCGTCAATGGGAGTTTCGAGCAGCCGCCCGTTGGACAGATAACATCCTGGGGATACGGTTATGTCACGTCCATCCCGGGTTGGCGAAACGACACCGGCGGATATATGGATGTCGTCAGTAGCGGGATCGGCGGCGTTATCGCAAGTAGTGGAAACTACTGGTTCCAGACTGATTCTGCTAATCAGAATACGTCGATTACCCAGACCCTGTCCGGTCTTGTTGCAGGACAGAGCTATCTTCTCACTTTCGATCATGCCAACCGGACAACTCCGGAATCCGGCTCGTTCGAAGTGCGCTGGAATGGTGTTGCGATCGGCGCTTATTCTGAGACTAATCTGACAATGCGCCAGGAGCGTATCCTTGTCGCCGCCCATGCAGGCGAAAACAGCCTGACCTTCGTTGGTTTGGGCTGGCAAGACAGCGGCGGTGCCTCTATCGACAATGTGGCTCTCGTCAAAGCGGAGAATACCTTCGCTGAAGGCACCACGCTTTCTGGTCAAGGTGGAAATGACAATCTGACCGGCGGTGCAGGTGCCGACACCCTAACCGGTGGAACCGGCGACGATCGCCTCCAAGGCAGCGCGGGCGATGATATCTATGTCTTCGCGCGCGGTGACGGGCAGGACGTGATCGCTGACAGCCAGGGCATTAACACGCTCGTATTCGCGGTGGGGATTGCTGCTAGCGATGTGCACCTAGTGCCGGGGGAGGTCAACGCCGTGCTCGAGATTATCGGCACTGGCGACCGGATTGACCTTGGTTCGCCCGCAGCGCCGGGCATGGGCGTTTCTCGTGTCACGTTCGCTGACGGTACGGTCTGGACAGAAAGCACGCTGATCGCGCTGGCACGCGCAGCGAGCGACGGCAACGACGTCATTCGCGGAGACGCGCTCGACAATGTCCTGGCCGGTGGCGCCGGCGACGACCTTATCTTCGGCGATGGCGGGGCTGACAGCCTCGATGGTGGCGCAGGTCATGATCGCCTTGAGGGCGGGACGGGCAACGACAGTTACGCCTTCTCCGCGACCGGGGGTCATGATCGGATTTCCGACAGCAGCGGCACTGACACCTTGATGCTCGCGGCCGATATCGCGCCTTCGGATATCCAGGTCGAGCAAAGCCGGGATGGAGCGGACTTTGCGCTCATCGTCAGGTCCACAGGCGCTCGGATCACGATCGAGAATGCTCTTGGCGCGAGCAAGGTGGAGACGATCCGGTTTGCCGACGGCACGGTCTGGACGACGTCCGACCTTATTGCCCGCACGCCCAGCATCGGCGACGATGTCCTGACCGGCGATGCTGACGCCAATCTGCTGGCCGGTGGCCTCGGAAACGACCGGCTGTCGGGTGGGGCAGGCGATGATCTCTATCGCTTCGCGCGTGGTGACGGCAGCGACGTCATTCTCGACAATAGCTCGTCCGGTGCGGATCGAATCGAGATCAGCGGTTATGTAGCAGGCGAGGTCAGTTTCCATCGTCTCGGCTCGGCCAGCAACGACGTTGCCATCCGCTTTGCCGGGACGGGCGACCAGATCGTCATCGTCAATGCGCTCGCAGCCAATGCGGCAGGTGTTGAGACTGTGGCGCTCGACGATGGCACGCAGTTTGCCCTCGCCGACATCCGAGAGGCGATTCTTGCGAGCCTGACGACCGACGGCGCGGATGCTCTCATTGGCACCGACGGGGCGGACACGCTCATCGGCGGCAAGGGCAATGATCTGATTGCCGGAGGGGCCGGGAACGATGTCTATGTCTATCGCAAGGGCGATGGCGATGACCGGATCGACGCCTTCGGTTCAGGCGCCGATAGGGTTGACCTGACGGACTATAAGGTTGCCGACGTGGTTTCGGCCGTACGGGCAGGCCCGGACAGCAATGATCTTGTCGTCACCTTCAATGGTGCGGGCGATCGGCTCGTCCTCATCGATGCCCTCGATGGGGGCAATGGCGCAAACGGCAACAGCCTGCTCCTGGACTTTGCCGATGGCGTGACCTGGGATCGTGACGCGATGCGCGCACACGCGCTTGCTGACATTGACGGATCCGGCAATGACAATGCCTATGGCTTTGACGGTGCCGATGCGTTCGCAGCGCGTGCAGGCAATGATCTCCTGGCCGGTGGCGGCGGTGCTGATATCTATCGCTTTGGCCAAGGCTCGGGTAACGATACTGTGTCGGACAGCGGCACATCCGTTACAGATACCGTCCAGATCCTCGACTTCGCGTCGGCCAAAGCGAGTGTCGAGCGCCTCTACCGGGGTAGCGAGGCGATCGTCATCCGCTTCACTGGTACCGATGCTGACAGCCTGACGGTCATCGACGCCCTGGCCACCGACGCCAAGGGCATCGAGAGCTACAGCTTCGCCGATGGCGTCACCTGGACCAAGGACACGCTGCGTCAGCTGCTGGACAACCGAGCGCCGACCGCCGCGGATGATGGATTCTTCAGCGCGACCACGGGTGTCGAACTGGTCATCGCCAAGGCAGACATACTGCGCAACGACTTCGACGCGGACGGCGACGCCCTGCGCATCGTCGCGGTCGATGCGGGCGAGAATGGCGTCGCGACGATCGATGCCAATGGAAACATCCGCTATACCGCGATCGGCGGTTATTACGGCGCGGCGAGCATCAGCTATACTCTCTCGGACGGACGCAACGGCTTCGATACCGGCAGCATAGACCTGCGCGTTCGTCCGGTCGCGACCGCCTATGCCGATACCGGCTTCACGGTCGCGGAAGATGATTCGCTGGTTATCCGCGTTGAGCGCCTGCTTTCGAACGACCTCGATGGCGACCGCATGGTCGTAGGTCAGGTCTATGGCGCCAAGAACGGTTCGGTCGCCCTGTCGAGCGACGGTAATATTTCCTTCACGCCAACCGCCGATTTCAACGGCACGGCGGAGTTTACCTATGTCGCGAACACGCCGGAGGGCGGCCGCGCCGAGGCCAAGGTCTCGATCCAGGTTTCGCCGGTCAATGATGTGCCGCTGGCCCATGATGATAGCGCTGCGGCGGTGGCCGAGGGGACGAGTTTCACCCTCGATCCGCGGATATTGGTTGCGAACGACGTCGATATCGATGGAGATCGCCTGACCATTCGATCGGTGCAGTCGAATGCCGATGTCATGGTCTTGATCGGCGAGGATGGTCTCATCCATGTGAGCCCGCGCGATTATTATTGGGGCAACGCCTCGTTCGACTATGTGGTCGCCGATCCCAGCGGCGCAACAGCGACAGGCCGGGTGAGCTTCAATGTGACGCCGGTCAACGATCCTCCCGTCCCGCAGGACGATCGCTTCGAGATGACGCAGGCGGGCGATCCGATCCGCGAGGACAATCCGATCGTCATCAGCGCCGAACGCCTGCTTGCCAACGACATCGAGCATGACGGCGAGACCATGACTGTGACCCGGGTCGGTGGCAGCTATGGCGGCAGTGCGAGCCTGCTTGACAACGGAACGGTGCTTTTCTCGCCCAATGCCAATTTCTTTGGCGATGCCTGGTTCGATTATCAGGTTGATGACAACCATGGCGGCGCGGCCTGGGCGCGGGCGACGATTGCCTACCAGCCCGTCAACGACCGTCCCGACGCACGCGATGACAATCACGGCAGCGAGGCACTCCCGATCCTGCGGGGGCTGGAAGATCATGCCATCGAGATTCCGATCATCGAACTGCTCAAGAATGACAGCGATCCGGAAGGCTTCGCCGTGCGTTTCGAGAGCGCCGGCAATGCGGTGCACGGAGACATCCAGCTCACCGATCATGGCACGATCATCTTCACCCCTGATGGGGATTATTGGGGCGAGGCGAGCTTCACCTATCTCGTGTCCGACAATGAGGGCGCGGTCGATGGCGCAACGGTCCGGCTGTGGTTCGACAATGTCGGCGACGCGCCACCGGTCGCGCGGCGTGACGTCATATATGTAAACGAGGATATTCCGACCGTCATTCCGATCGCGGCACTGCTCGCGAACGACACGGATATCGACCTTGATACCCTACAATTTGTTGGCTGGCGTCTGACCACGGGGTGGGACGCACTGACCTTTGGCGTCGATGCGGGCGGGCCGATCAATGGCACGCTCGAATATGATGCCGACGGCAACCTGCTGTTCACGCCCGGGCTGGACGCCAGCACGAGCTCGGGCTTCGTCTATCGCGTGACGGACAATGCCGACGGCCCATCCGACGCTTATGTCGATATCGTCATCATGCCGTCGAACGACGATCCGACCGTGATGCAGGATGAGGGGTTCGTCACGCCCCTGGATGCGCCGCTGGTGCTGCGTGTCAGCGATCTCCTGAAGAACGACTATGATGTCGAGCAGGCCGATCATGACGGCGACGGCCGGATCGATGAGGATCTCGACGATCCCAACAGGGCTCGACCGACTTTTGTTGGCGTGGAAGGTGTCTACGCCGCCGATGCCTTGGCACAAGGCCAGCGCGTGCCGGTCGGTGAGGCCGAACTGGTCAACTGGAATGGCGAGCAGTTCGTCGTGGTGCGCTTCCCAGGAGGCTATAACGGCAATGTCGCGGTCGAATATCGGATCGCCGACAGCGAGGGGGCAACCGACACCGGTTTTGCCATGGCTTCGGTGGCCGACTTCTATGCCGGCGTGCTCCGCGGCTCATCTCTTGCCGACTATCTTGTCGGCACAGCCGGGGCGGATCGGATCGAAGCCTATAGCGGCAACGATTTTATCCTGGGTGGCGACGGCGCTGACACGATCCTGGCAGGCAATGGCGACGACCGCATCGATGCGGGCAATGGCGATGACTGGATCGATGGCGGCGATGGCGCGGACCATATTACCGGCGGGGCTGGCTTCGACACGGTGAGTTTGGCTGGTTCGGATGTCGGGCTGCGTGCGGACCTTGAATCCCGTGTCGGCCAAGGCGGTTTCGCTCAGGGTGACACCTATGCCGGGATCGAGGCGCTGATAGGCTCGCACTATGCCGATCAACTCGGGGGTGACGCGGCGGATAATCGCCTTGAGGGCCTTGAAGGTCATGACATCATTGAAGGCCGGGGCGGCAATGACACGCTCATCGGCGGCGAAGGCGATGATCGGCTGACCGGCGGGGCCGGTGCGGACAGCATCGACGGCGGCGCGGGCAACGATACGGCGGATTACAGCTTCGGCGCGATCGGCGTTTCGATCTCGCTTGCGAATGATACGGCCTCGGGCGGAGACGCCGAAGGCGATCATCTGAGCAACATCGAGAATCTTGTCGGCACCGATGCCAATGACCTCCTCGAAGGCGATGCCGCCGCGAATCTCTTGTCGGGTGGACGCGGCGATGACCAGCTCATTGGCGGCGCGGGCGATGACACATTGATCGGCGGCCGCGACGCTGACCAACTGACAGGTGGCGAAGGGAACGATATTGCCGATTATACGCTTTCGGCAGAGGGCGTGACGATCGATATGGCGAGCGGTGCCGCGGGAAGCGGCGACGCGGCAGGCGATACATTCTCAGGGATAGAAATCGTCCAGGGATCCTATCATGACGATGTGATCCGGGGGGATGAGAGCGACAACCGCATCCGGGGTGGACGGGGCGCCGACATTATCGATGGCCGCGGTGGCTTCGATACTGCAGACTATAGCCGCGCCGATGAAGGCGTGGCGGTCAGCCTCGCGACCGGGTTTGGTAGCACCGGCGAGGCGGCGGGCGACCAGCTACTGTCGATCGAGATGGTCGTCGGTTCGCTCTGGGCCGACCAGTTCACCGGCGGCAACGGCGATGATTGGTTCCAGGGGCTGCGTGGCAATGACAGCATCGCGGGCGGCTTCGGCTCGGACAGTTATCTGTTTGGGTTCGACGACGGGCAGGACCTGATCGTCGAACAGGGCGCTGGCAGCGATACCGACCGGCTTATGCTTGTCTCCCCGATGGCGCCCAAGGATGTCTCGGTGCTGCGCGACGGCGAGGATTTGCTGCTGGAATTCGAGCGCCAGGACGGCTTCCTCGTTGATACCGTCCGGGTGCGGGATCATTTCGTCGGCCGGGAGACCGGCATCGAGGAAATCGTCTTCGACAATGGAACCGTCTGGGATCGCACCCGTATCGAGGAACTGCAACAGCTCGGACGGTTCGATGCCGCCGACGATATCGTCCGCTTCGCCGTCGAGGATCAGCCCATCGTCATCGATCCAGCGGTACTGATCGCCAATGACGCCGAAGACGGCACGCTGGCGCTGATACTGGTCGGGGTCGATCGGTCCGCCAATGGGTCAGTCCGCCTGCGCGAGGACGGGATGATCGAGTTCCTTGGCGCACCGAATTTCAACGGCGATGGTTTCTTCTATTACACGGTGCGCGACGATTTCGGACGCGAATCCTCCGCGCGCGTCGAGGTCAACATCTCAGCCGTCAACGATGCGCCGACTGCGGTGGATGATCCACTGGTCTATGCCGTCGAGGACCAGATCCTGCGGGTTCGTATCGATACGCTGCTGGCGAATGATTTCGACATAGACGGCGAATTTGAAGGCCTGCACATCGTTTCGGTCGCACCGCTCATGAACGCCTCGGGCCAGGCGATCGACAGCTACAAGGATAACCAGCACCAGTTCGCCGCGACCAACGCGACCGCGAACATCGATGGCGACTATCTCGAGTTCAAGCTGCGGCCCGATTATTTCGGTGCGGCAGGCTTTGTCTACACACTCGCCGATGCCAGCGGCGCGACTTCGACGGCGACGGTCGAAATAGCGATCTCGCCGGTCAATGACGCCCCGCGTGACCGGGACACGGCCGGTCAGCCCAGCCGCTCGGTACGCCTTGGCCAGACCGCAACCATCACCATCGCCGATTTGCTCGCCAACAGCTATGATATCGAAGGCGATGCCATTACCTTCGTTGGCCTGCACGGAGGCGCGGACGATAATCCGGCGAACAATGGCGAAATCCTGTTCGATGAGGCCAATGGTACCATCACCTTCACCCCTTGGGCCCTGGGCGCAGCGAGCATCGAATATGATGTGATCGATGCGCGCGGCGCTGCCTCGACCCTGACCTATGACTTGAAGGTTCGTCCGCTCAACGATGCGCCCAAGGCTTATAATGACTATGGCCTGCGGACGCTCGAAAACCAGGTGCTGGTGATTGATCCGGCGGCCATTCTCGCCAACGATACCGATGAAAATGGCGATGTGCTGATCCTCGAGATCATCGCCCACTTTGCCGATGGCGGCAAGGTCCAACTGCGCAGCGACGGCATGATCGAGTTCCGTCCGACCCTCGACTATAATGGTTCGGCGGGCTTCCAATATACGATCAGCGACGGGCACGGCGCCACATCGAGCGCCTATGTCGCGATCACCATCATGCCGCGCAACGAGGGGCCGATCCTTCGCAACGACCTGGTGTCTGGCATGGAGGACGGGCCACTGTTCGTCATCCCGGCCGAAGCCTTCGGCAATGACATCGAACCCGACGGCGATGTACTCTTCTTCAAACGCTCGTCCGTGCTGGGCGTGGTCGATCATCGCTATCTGTCGGCTGATTTCACGGCCAGCGCCCGGATGGCCGATGGCTCCGCCCTGCCGTCCTGGCTGACATTCGATGCCGCGACCATGCGCTTGAGTGGCGATGTGCCTGCTGGACAAGCCGAGCCAGTTGCGGTCGATGTCTGGATCAGCGACCCCGCCAATGGAAGGGTCTTCAACACCCGCTTTAGCTTGACCGCCGGGCAGGTCGCGGCCGGTTTCGAGACGCGGTCCCAGACTCTCCAAGGCTATGAAATACGAACGCCCTTCGCGGTCGATTTCGAATTCGGCGCCGATGATGTCGATGCCCAGACGACGGTCACGGCATTGCTTGGAGACGGGAGCGCGCTGCCGTCATGGCTCACCTTCGATGCCGCGACCTTGCGCTTTACAGGAACCCCGCCTCAAGGGACGACCAGCCCGATCGATGTCGTGCTGACCTTCGCCCGGCCTGCGGTGGAAGGTGGTGAGCCGCTAGTCTGGACGGACGGCCTCGTCCTTGATCCCGCCGCCTTGTCGGGCGGTGTCGCCCATAACAGCAACCTTGCTCTCTTCGACATGAAGAACGGCGCGGTTTCGGCATCGCTCATTGGAGGGCGGCCGCTTCCGGATTGGCTTGATTTTGATCCGGTGACCCGCGCCGTTTCCTTGTCCGGCTTTGAGCCCGACGCCGACGCACAGCTTGTCCGCCTGCAGATTGTGTTCACGCCTGCCGCGCGGACGCTGCCCGACGGCACCTACGCATCGAGCGACAAGGGCTTTACGCTGGAATTCCTGCTCGATCCACATGGCGATCTTGCCGCGCAGACTGCCGCGATCAACCAGGCGTTGGCGGGAGACCCCTATTTTGCCGCGCAGGGCCTTTTTGCCCTCAACCTCGACGGTGCAGACGCGATCACTGCGGCGCGCGAGAGCGGTGCGCCACTGCCGAGCTGGCTTGGTTTCGATGCGGCAGGCCTCGATTTTGCGGGCACGCCGCCGCCATCCTGGATCGGAGCGCTGCCGGTACGCATCGACATCGCGGCCGGTGGAACGCTGCCGGCCATGTCGGTGATTACCGAAGCCGTGGTGGACGATAGCTTCAAGATCGTGCCGCTGTCAGGCTTGTCGGACTCGACGTCGTCTGAACAGATCGACCTCTCCGTGCCGAAGGATTTCAACGGAACGATCGTCCTCAGCTATGACGCGACCGACGAGAAGGGCGGGGTTTCGACTAAGCCGGCGCTCATCTTCTATGACGTCAAGCCCATGCGTGAGCGGCCCGATGCGGCGGCGGACGGTATCGCGGCGCGTGAGGGTGAAAGCGCACGCTTCGCGGTGAGCGATCTGCTGCACAACGACTTCGACCGCGATGGTGACGCGCTGCGCATCGTCGAGTTGCGTCAACCGGGCCATGGTTCGCTTGCCATCGAACTCGCCCATGTGGAGATCGCGCCGCCATCCGGACTGGCTTCGGCCGAAGGCGCCCTGTGGAGCGCGACCCTCGCGGACGGATCGGCCTTGCCGTCCTGGCTGTCGATCGACAGCGCGACTGGCCTGGTCTCGGGTGATATTCCGCTTTCCTTTGCCGGCACCGTTGACATCCGTTTCACGAGGACGCTGGGAGGCGATACCCAGAGCGCCACCTTCTCGCAGCATTTTGACGGCAATGCCGGGGCCTTTGCAGTCTACACCCCGGACCTCGCCTTCTCGGGCGACGATCCGTTCGCCTATGTCGTGACGGACGATCATGAGGGCTCCTCCACCGGCAGCGCCGTGCTCCATGTCGCACCGGTCAACGACCCGCCCGTCG
>DATEDR010000213.1:0-4831 GCA_035281605.1 Sphingobium sp. | reverse complement strand
AAGCCAATATATGTAAGCTATCGCCTTGCATGTCAACCGTTGGTTGACAACTTTTCCGATTGGAAATCCAGGGCTGCTGTTGTGTCAGACAGCATCAACTTGCTGGCCTCTGCGTGCGGCAGAGTGCGGCGAACATCTGTTCACCCGGGAGGGTTTGCTGCCTATCCTGTGAGCGCGAGTTCGCCCTGGCCTGCGGAGCGGGTTGCCGCCCCCGCTGGGACGAGGGGCCGCGCCTCGCCGATGAGCGTATAGACGGCATGGCGCTGCGCGCCCCGGTTCTGATGATCGACGCGATAGCCCTGATAGTGGCGGCGCAATAGCCCCGCATTGACCATTTCGGACACGGCGCGGCTCAAATTGCTCTTTCCGGCCGTCCTTACGCGCGCGCGCATTTCATCAGCGATCGCCTGTTGCCGCGCTGCGGCGTCTTCGGGAAGCAGGCCGCGCTCGTCCAATTCCCTGCGGATGCGCTCTGCAAGCGCGGCGCTCCTCGGGCCGCGCTGGGCCATGGGCGTGAGCGCGTCGCACAGCCAGTCGCGCAGGGTGATGAGTTCCCCTTCCTGATCGACCCACGGGCCGGCGCTTCCGTCGGGACGCGCAACCTGCGCGATCAGGTTGAGCAGCATGAACGAATAGCGCGGCCGGGTCGAACATTGCGCAAGCTTCTGGAGCAGGGCCGCGACGTCACAATTGCCCGCGGATTTCAGGGACTGGGGCGAATGAAACATAACATGACGGAATCAAGCACAAAACATGATCAATGTGAATCCCCAAAAGCCTGCCTGCACATGATCTTTGTCGGCTGTGACACTTTGGCGAAGGGGTCGTGGCTCAGGAGGGCGGACCATTCTGTGAGGAGCCCTGGGGCGGCGCTTCCCTTCAAAAAAGGGATGGGCTTCGGCAAGCCCGGGCCGAACGGCGCGCAGGAGATTCCGATTCAAGGCACTTCGCCCCAAAGGAGGCGGGAGGCGAACCAGATCGTTTTCGTCAATATCTCTGAGCAGGAATTTGCATTTCGTTACGCATGCAACCACCCGCTAAGGCATTGGCTACTCTATAAATCTTAACGAGCCTTCGTTCGCCAACAGTGGGAAAAGCAGAGATGTTCCATAAGCCGAAAACCTTGTTAATCGCCGCCCTTTTAGGAACCAGCCTGTCGGGCTTGACCGCGCCGGCCCATGCCAGCGGCGCCCAGGCGGCAGCCGAAAGCAGCGCCGCCGCCAAGCCGGGCGGCATGACCAACAAGGATTGGTGGCCCCAGCGGCTCGACCTCACGGCGTTGCGGCAGAACGAAGCGCAGTCCAACCCCTATGGGGCCGATTATGACTATGCGAAGGAGTTCGCCTCGCTCGACCTCGATGCGGTCAAGGAGGACATCCGCAAGGTCCTGACGACATCGCAGCCCTGGTGGCCGGCCGACTATGGCCATTATGGTC
The DNA here is from genome assembly GCA_035281605.1 of Sphingobium sp. Taxonomy (GTDB): domain Bacteria; phylum Pseudomonadota; class Alphaproteobacteria; order Sphingomonadales; family Sphingomonadaceae; genus Sphingobium. The sequence goes on along the minus strand of DATEDR010000213.1, from coordinate 3,395 downwards.
CTTTCTTCATCCGCATGGCCTGGCACGGCTCGGGCACCTATCGCGTGGGTGACGGACGCGGCGGTCCGGACGGTGGCGAGCAGCGCTTCGAGCCGCTGAACTCCTGGCCCGACAATGTCAGCCTCGACAAGGCCCGCCGCCTCGTCTGGCCGATCAAGCAGAAATATGGCCGCAAGCTGTCCTGGGGCGACCTGATGGTGCTCGCCGGCAATGTCGCGCTGGAGGATATGGGTTTCTCCACCCTCGGTTTCGCGGGCGGCCGCGTCGATGCATGGCAGCCCGATCTCGTCTTCTGGGGTCCTGAAGGCAAGATGCTGACCGATCAGCGCCGCGACGCGAAGGGCAATATCAAGGGGCCGCTCGCCGCGACGCAGATGGGCCTGATCTATGTCAATCCAGAAGGTCCGAACGGCAATCACGATCCGATTTCCGCCGCGGCCGACATCCGCCGCGCCTTCGCCAGCATGGCGATGGACGACGAGGAAACGCTGGCCCTGATCGCGGGCGGCCACACCTTCGGCAAGGCCCATGGCGCGCACAAGCCCGAGGAATGTCTGGACAAGGAACCCGGCGCCGCCGGGATCGAACAGCAGGGTCTGGGCTGGGCGAACAAATGCGGCAAGGGCCATTCGGAGGATACGATCACCTCGGGCCTCGAGGGCGCATGGTCGGCGAACCCCATCCAGTTCACCACCCAATATGTCGACAATCTGCTGAATTTCGACTGGGTCAAGACCAAGAGCCCGGCCGGAGCCACCCAGTGGATCCCGACCGATCCGGCAGCCGCCAATATCGTCCCCGATGCGCATGTCGCAGGCAAGACCCACGCCCCGATCATGTTCACGACCGACATCGCGCTGAAGGAAGACCCCGCGTTCCGCAAGGTGCTCGAGCGCTGGCAGAAGGACCCTGAACAGTTCTCGCAGGCGTTCGCCCGCGCATGGTTCAAGCTCACGCACCGCGACCTCGGCCCGCAGGCGCGCTATCTTGGCAAGGATGTGCCGACGGAGACCTTCGCCTGGCAGGACCCGCTGCCCGAAGCGAAATATGCGATCATCGACAGCCAGGACGTGACCCAGCTGAAGGGCAAGATTCTGGCCTCCGGCCTGACCGTCCCCGAGCTGGTGCGCACCGCCTGGGCGTCCGCTTCGACCTTCCGCGGGACCGATATGCGCGGCGGAGCCAATGGCGCGCGCCTGCGGCTCGACCCGCAGCGGAACTGGGCCGTCAATGATCCGGCGGAACTGAGCAAGGTGCTGGCCAAGCTCGAAGCCATCCGCAAGGATTTCAACAAATCCGCGGCGGGCGGCAAGCAGGTCTCCCTGGCCGACATCATCGTGCTGGGCGGAAACGCGGCGGTCGAGCAGGCGGCTGCCAAGGCCGGGCGCACGGTCAGCGTGCCCTTCACGCCGGGGCGCGTCGATGCGGCCCAGGCGCAGACCGATGCCGCCTCCTTCGCCTATCTTGAGCCCAAGGCCGACGGCTTCCGCAACTATTATGCGGCCGACGCGGACCTGGCCCCGGCCGAGGCGCTGGTCGACAAGGCGGACATGCTGAACCTGACAGTGCCGGAAATGACGGTGCTGGTGGGCGGCATGCGCTCGCTCGGAGCCAATAGCGCCAAGTCTGCAAATGGTGTTTTCACCGAGCGCCCCGGCGCGCTTTCCAACGACTTCTTCGTCAACCTGCTCGACATGGGGACGGCCTGGTCGAAGGCGGCGAAGCCCGGCCTTTATGAAGGCAAGGACCGCGCCACGGGAACGGTGAAGTGGACCGCGACGCCGATCGACCTCATCTTCGGGTCGAACTCGGAACTGCGCGCCGTGTCCGAAGCTTATGCTTCGGCCGATGCGGGCGACTTGTTCGTGAAGGACTTCGTCGCCGCCTGGACCAAGGTGATGAACGCCGACCGCTACTGAGCACCGGCAGGCCGATAAAGGGGAGGGCGGGGCCAGGCGGCTGCGCCCTCCCTTTCCCCGGCCTCGAGAACGCTGCCTGACAGCAGGCTCGCCGCTTCGACACCGATCCAATCTTTGAAGGCACAGAGCGGAAAGCGCGAAATGGCCCGCTTCGCATTCGTCATGGTCGCGCTGCTGGCCGCGCTGCCCCTAATCGCCGCGACTGCCGCGAGGGGGGAGCGCCCCCTCCCGGCGCTGGCGGGCAAGAAGCACTTCATCCGCTGTGTCGCCTGCCATTCGGTTTCGGCGGCGTCCCGGCCCATGACCGGCCCGCATCTTGAGGGAATCGTGGGCCGCAAGGCCGCGTCCGTCGAAGGCTTCCATTATACGAAAATCCTGCGCACCCAGACGTTCCTTTGGGACGAGCAGCGCCTCGACCGCTGGCTGAAGGCGCCGCAGGCCGACTTTGCGGGGCTGTGCCTGCCCTTCACGGGCCTCGCCAAGCCGGAGGATCGCGCGGCCCTCATCGCCTATCTGAAGAATCCGGCTCCGCAGAACGGGGACCATAAGCTCACCAGCGCAACACCGCCCTCTGGCAGCGAAAAAGACCGCTAAGTCCTTATTGGTAATCCGCCCGTCAGTCGCCGAAGACCACGGTCTTGCCGCCGTTGAGCAGCACGCGGTCGTCGAGGAACCAGCGGACCGCGCGGGCGAGAACGCGGCGTTCAATGTCGCGGCCCTTGCGGACGAGGTCGTCGGGCCGGTCATAATGATTGATGCGCTCCACATCCTGCTCGATGATCGGCCCTTCATCCAGGTCGGCCGTGACGAAATGGGCCGTCGCGCCAATCAGCTTGACCCCGCGCTGATGGGCCTGGTGATAGGGTTTGGCCCCCTTGAAGCCGGGCAGGAAGCTGTGATGGATGTTGATGCAGCGGCCCGCCAGGAAAGCCGCCATGCCGTCGCTTAAAATCTGCATGTAGCGGGCGAGCACGACCAGGTCGGGCCGTGTCTCCTCGACCACCGCCTTGATCTGCGCCTCCTGCTGCGGCTTGCTTTCCCTGTCCACCGGGAAATGGAAGAAGGGGATGTCGCCGATCAGGGCATTGGTCAGGGCTTCGCGGGGATGGTTGCTGATGACGCCCACCACGTCCATTTCGAGCTCGCCTATGCGGTTGCGGTACAAAAGGTCGCCAAGGCAGTGATCGAACTTCGAGGCCAGAAGCAGGACCCGCTTGCGGTCATCTTGCGAGCGCAGCCGCAGGTCCATCTGAAATTGTCCGGCGCAGGCGCCGATGCGGTCCCGGAACCGGTCCAGCGAATCCGCCGGAATTTCGAACATCATTCGCATGAAGAAATTTCCGGTCTCGCTGTCGTCAAACTGGCGAGCTTCCTGAATATCGCCGCCATTCTCGCTCAATGAACTCGCGATCGCGGCGACGATGCCGGGCCGGTTCTTGCAGGATGTGGTAAGGATAAATTTCCGGTTCATATTTT
>DATEDR010000212.1:0-8495 GCA_035281605.1 Sphingobium sp. | reverse complement strand
GAGGAGTTGGAGACGCGGTTGGGCAAGGAACGCGCGGCGCCGATCGTCGGGCAGACCCGCAATCTTGGCCTGTATCCCAATGTCTATCTGATGGACCAGTTTTCGACGCAGATCCGTGTCGTGCGGCCTATCGACGTCGATCGGACCGAAGTCACCATCTACTGCTTCGCTCCCAAGGGCGAAAGCGCCGCCGACAGGGCGCTGCGCATCCGCCAATATGAGGATTTCTTCAACGTCAGCGGCATGGGCACGCCCGACGATCTGGAGGAATTCCGGGCGTGCCAGACAGGCTATGCCGGGGCGAAGGACCTATGGAACGACCTCAGCCGGGGCGCCGTGCACTGGATCGACGGCCCGGACGAAAATGCGCACGCCATCGGCCTCAAACCGCTGCTGAGCGGCGACCGCAGCGAGGATGAAGGATTGTTCGTGCGGCAGCATGACTATTGGGCTCAGGCGCTGCTCGCGTCGCTCGGCCAGGACGAAGTGATCGAGGAACTGGGAGAAGCGGCATGAGCACGCTCACCCGCGTCGCGCTGGAGGGCGTCACCGCCTTTCTCTATCGCGAGGCCCGCTTGCTGGACGACCGTCAGTGGGAGGAATGGCTGGACTGCTATTCGCCCAAGGCCGTGTTCTGGATGCCCGCATGGGACGATGACGATGAACTGGTCGAGGATCCGCACAGTCATGTCTCGCTGATCTACTATCCCAATCGCGACGGGCTGGAGGATCGCGTCTTCCGCATCAAGACAGAACGGTCGAGCGCCAGCATGCCCGAACCGCGCACCTGCCATTTCGTCAGCAATGTCGAAATATTGGAGCAGCGCGGCGAGGTCGTCGATCTGCGCTTCAACTGGCAGACGCTGAGCCATCGATACAAGAAAACCCAAAGCTTCTTCGGGACGTCCTTCTACACCGTCGATTTTAGCCGCGCCGCGCCGCTGATCACGTCGAAGAAGGTCGTGTTGAAGGACGACTATATTCATCAGGTCATCGACGTCTATCATATCTGACGTCGGCCTACGGAGAGGAAACATGAGCTACCGCGTAGCCCTCAATTTCGAAGACGGCGCCACCCGCATCATCGACTGCAATGATGGTGAGAAGGTGCTCGACGCGGCCTATCGCAACAAGATCAACCTGCCGATGGACTGTTCCGACGGCGTGTGCGGCACTTGCAAATGCCATTGCGAGCAAGGCAGCTATGATCTGGGCGCCGAATATATAGAGGATGCGCTGAGCGAGGACGAAGCGGCGGAAGGCATGGTCCTCACCTGCCAGATGGTGCCCTCGTCCGATTGCGTCATCCAGGTGCCGGTGCCGGCATCGGCCTGCAAGCTGACCCCCATCGCCCATGAGGCAGCCGTCGCCTCGGTCAGCCAGGTGTCCGACAGCACGATCATCCTGACGCTGGACCTTGACGTGCCCGACACGCTCGCGTTCCTGCCCGGCCAATATGTGAACCTGGCCGTGCCGGGCACCGACAAGAGCCGCGCCTACAGCTTCAGCTCCAAGCCGGGCGCGGAACGGGCAAGTTTCCTCATCCGCAATGTCCCCGGCGGCCTGATGAGCGGCTGGCTGACCGGACAGGCTCAGGGCGGCGACCGGATGCGCTTCGTCGGTCCCAGTGGCAGCTTCTTCCTGCGCACGGTCGAGCGGCCCGTGGTGATGCTGGCGGGTGGAACCGGTCTTGCGCCGTTGCTCTCCATGCTGGAAGTCCTGGCGGATCAGGGGACGGACCAGCCGATCCATCTGATCTATGGCGTGACCTATGACGGCGATCTGGTCGAGATCGACCGGATCAAGGCGTTGGCCGAGCGGCTTCCTACCCTGACATGGGCAAGCTGCGTCGCGGACGAGGCCAGCACGCATCCGCTCAAGGGCTATGTCACCCATCACCTGAGCGACGCGCAACTGAATGCAGGCGATTGCGATATCTATCTCTGCGGGCCGCCACCGATGGTGGAGGCGGTGCGGTTGTTCTTCAAGGAAAAGGGCGTGGAGCCTGCGCATTTCCACTATGAGAAATTCGCCGCGAGCGAGCCGGTGCCGGCATGATCTTCACGGGGCGTTTTGCGGGCAAGGCCATGGTCGTGACCGGCGCGGCGCAGGGGATCGGCCGGTTGGTCGCCCTGCGCGCGGCGGCGGAGGGCGGCAGGGTGCTGCTGGTCGACCGCGCCGAATTCGTCGGCGATGTCGCGGCGGAGGCGGAAGGCGAGGCCCATGGCTTTGCCGCCGACCTCGAAAGCCATGAAGGCGCGGTCGCGGCGATGGCCACAGCGGCCGAACGCTTCGGCCGGATCGACATCCTCGTCAACAATGTCGGCGGCGCGATCCGCATGCGGCCCTATGCCGAGTTCGAACCCGCGCAGATCGAGGCCGAGATGCGCCGTTCGCTCTTTCCGACGCTCTGGTGCTGCCATGCCGTGCTGCCGCATATGCTCGCGGGAGGCGGGGGCACGATTGTCAATGTCTCCTCCAACGCCACGCGCGGGATCAACCGCGTGCCCTATTCGGCGGCCAAGGGCGGGGTGAACGCGCTCACCCAAAGCCTTGCCATGGAATATGCGCAGGCCGGCATCCGCGTGGTAGCGACTGCGCCCGGCGGCACATCGGCCCCCGAACGCCGCGTGCCGCGCAACCCGGACGGCAACAGCGCACGGGAAGAGGCATGGATGGGCGATGTCGTGGAGCAGGTGACCGCATCCAGCTTCATGAAACGCTACGGCACGCTGGAGGAGCAGGCCGGACCGATCCTGTTCCTCGCTTCGGACGAGGCTTCCTATGTGACGGGCAGCATCCTGCCGGTAGCGGGCGGCGATCTCGGATAAAGGACACACAATGGCGACGAAGATTTACGACAACCCTCGGGTCGCACTGGAAGGACTGTTATTTGACGGGATGGCGGTCATGTCGGGCGGGTTCGGACTCTCGGGTAATCCCGAGAGCCTGATCCCGGAGATCCGCGCAAGCGGGGTCACCAACCTGACCGTCATCTCCAACAATGCGGGCGCCGACGGCTTTGGCCTATGGATGCTGCTGGAAAGCCGGCAGGTGGGCAAGATGATCAGTTCTTATGTGGGCGAGAACAAGCTGTTCGAGAGCCAGTATCTTTCCGGAGAACTGGAATTGGAGCTCAATCCGCAGGGGACGCTGGCCGAACGCATCCGGGCAGGCGGCGCGGGCATTCCGGCCTTCTACACGAAAACGGGCGTCGGCACCGTGGTCGCCGAGGGCAAGCAGGTCGAGACGTTCGAGGGCGAGGAATATGTGCGCGAGACCTGGCTGCGCGCGGACCTGTCCATCATCAAGGCGTGGCGGGCGGACCCGGCGGGCAACCTCATGTTCCGCAAGACCGCGCGCAACTTCAACCCGAATATGGCGACAGCGGGCAAGGTGACCGTGGTCGAGGTCGAGGAGATCGTGTCCGAAGGCAGCTTCGATCCCGACTGCATCCACACGCCCGGCATCTATGTCGATCGGATCGTGCTTTCGACCATCAACGAAAAGCGGATCGAGAAGCTGACCACGCGCGAGAGGGAAACCGCATAATGGCCTGGACCCGTGACGAGATGGCAGCCCGCGCCGCTCTGGAACTGCGTGACGGCTATTATGTGAACCTGGGCATCGGTATTCCGACGCTGGTCGCCAACCATGTACCCGAAGGAGTGAACGTCACGCTCCAGAGCGAGAACGGCATGCTGGGCATCGGCCCCTTCCCCTATGAGAGCGAGGCGGACCCCGACCTCATCAATGCGGGCAAACAGACGATCACCGCGCTGCCGACTTCCAGCTTCTTTTCGAGCGCGGACAGCTTCGCGATGATCCGGGGCGGGCATATCGACATGGCCGTGCTGGGCGCGATGGAGGTGGCGGCGAACGGCGACCTGGCCAACTGGACCATTCCCGGCAAGATGGTGAAGGGGATGGGCGGCGCCATGGACTTGGTTGCCGGCGTCAAGCGCGTGGTCGTGGTCATGGACCATGTGTCGAAGAACGGCAGCCCCAAGATCCTGCCCGACTGCACCCTGCCGCTGACCGGAAAAGCGGTTGTGGACCTCATCATCACCGACCTTGGCGTGATCGCGGTGGACCGCAAGGCTGGCGGCTTGACGCTGGCGGAGATGGCGCCGGGCGTGACGGTGGAGGAGATCGTCGCAAAGACCGGAGCCCCACTCAACGTCTCCAGCTTCGAGGCGGAGGCTGCATGAGCGAAGCCTTCCCGTGCGATGCCGTGCGAACGCTGATCGGCGTGGGACGGAATTTCGTTGGCCGTGGAGCGGGTGTGATGGAAAAGCAGTCTTTCATCACTGGCGACGGATGCCGGATCGCCTATCGCTTCGATGGACCGCGGGACGCACCCATCCTGCTGCTCTCCAACTCGCTGGGTACCCATATGGGCATGTGGGCGCCGCAGATGGAGGCATGGACGCGGTCGTTTCGTGTGTTGCGCTATGACCAGCGCGGCCACGGCGCGTCGGATGCGCCGGCGGGCGGCTATTCGATCGATCGGTTGGGACGCGATGTCGTCGAACTGCTCGACGCCTTGGCGATCGACAGCGTCGATTTTTGCGGCCTGTCGTTGGGCGGCATGACCGGGCAATGGCTGGGTATCCGCGAACCCGGCAGACTGCGCCGCCTGGTGCTGGCCAATACGTCGAGCTTCATGGGGCCGCCTTCGGGTTGGGACTCGCGCATCGGCTTGGTGCGGGAACAGGGCATGGCGCCGCTGGCCGAGGTTTCGGTCGAACGTTGGTTTACCCGGGATTTTTCCGCCGCCGCGCCGGAAACGATCGGCCCCATCGCCGCGATGCTCCAGACGACCGATGCGCACGGCTATGCCGGCTGCTGCGCCGCGATCCGCGACATGGACATGCGTCGAACCGCGTCGCTGATCGCACTGCCGACGCTCATCATCGGCGGCACCAAGGACCCTGCCACCCCTCTGCCGCATAGCGAGGCTTTGGCGCAGGCCATCGCCGGCTCGCAACTGATCATGCTCGAAGCCGCACATCTTTCCAATGTAGAGAAGCCGGAAGAGTTCATAGGCGCGGTGCTGAACTTCATCGGCTGATTTGGCCTCTCTTGTCCCGGGCGCAGGAACAGCCGATGGCACGGAAACGATCATTCCATGGCTGCGGCATTCTCCGGGATCAGCGCACCGCCATCGACGACGATTGTTTGACCGGTGACAAAGGCCGCCTGATCGGACGCGAGATACAGCATAGCATAGGCTATTTCTTCTGGCGTGCCGAGACGCTTCAGTGGAATGGCCTTCATCATTTCTTCGATCTCGGGCGGCTCGGCGAGGACGTTCAAGGCGTCGGTCTGAATTAGGCCCGGTTCGACGCCATTTACCGTAATCCGGTCACGAGCATATTCCATCGCGGCTGCTCGAATGAAGCCGTTAAGCCCCGATTTCGAAGCAGCATAGTGAGCGAGTCCAGGCATGGCGACCCTTGGCCCCGTGACCGACGACGTAAAGAGTAGTCTTGGAGAAGGCGCAGCCCGGAGAAAACCGATCGCGGCTTTCGTCAGCCAGAAGGCCGCCTTCAAATTGACGTTGATCGTCTCGTCCAGTTGCTCTTCGGAAAGCTCCTCGATCGTTGCAATGGGAAAGACACCGGCATTGTGAACGAGGATGTCCAACTTGCCGTATTTCCCCGCGACCTTGCCGATCAACGCAGCAGCTTCGTCCCGCTTGGCGAGATCGACCACCATCAGGCTTGCGTCGCCGCCGGCTTGCGTAATCGATCGTACGGTTTCCTGCCCCGGCTCAGCCGTGCGCGTGGCGACCACAACCGTGGCTCCTGCATCGGCAAAGACCTTCGCAATTCCTCGCCCGATGCCACGACCGCTTCCGGTCACGATCGCCACCCTGTTATCGAGACGAAAAGGAATTGCCATGGACCATCCTCGTTTATTTGAATGAATTTCAGACATCGTTCTTGGGCAGGTCGATCTTATGGATCCGTCATTTTCCGCTATTCCAGATCTTGCCTAGATCGTACTGCCCCTCACCGATTTTCCATGCTCTTCTTGCATGGGCGTGCACGCATCTGCTTGCCATCCCGCAGACCAATCATTAGAACGATGCTTGCATAGTCCGACCGGACGGTCAATATATTTCTGGTGAAGGATGGTCGACGCAACGGCTGTGCCGTGCATTGAATGCAATGCGGCAAAAGGCAGGCGTAACGGTAGAATAGAAGTTGCTCGTCACCTCACCATCGACCGTCCCTCCGGATTTGAAACCATCCTTCGCGCGGCAAGCGGCTTTGAGTTCAACTACAAATATCAGGACCTGAAGATGCAAAAAAATGGATTGGATGTCGGAACTTCGGTATATCGTTCCGCGACGGACTGGCTTTCTTCCCTCAAGTCCCGCGACATCGGCGCGGTCGAGCTCCTGGATTTGCATGTCGCCCAGTTGAACCGCCAGGACGACAGGATCAACGCCATCGTCGTGCGGGATCTCGACGCTGCCTATACAGCGGCGCGATCCGCTGACAATGCCGCACGGACGAGCGACAGACCGCTGCTGGGCCTGCCGATGACCATCAAGGAATGCTTCGGCATCGAGGGGTTGCCGACTACGTGCGGGTTGCCGGTTTTCGCCGACAACAAGGCGACGCGCGATGCAGAGGCCCCGGCCCGGCTGAAACGGGCCGGGGCCATCATCTATGGCAAATCGAACCTTCCCCCGGGGGCCTTCGATTGGCAGTCGGACAACCCGATCTACGGCCGTACCGCCAATCCGTGGGACGTGACGCGCACGCCCGGCGGATCGTCGGGCGGCTCGGCCGCGGCAGTCGCCGCCGGCTTCACCCCGGTTGAGCTTGGCAGCGACATCGGGGGATCGATCCGCGTTCCGGCGCATTGCTGCGGCGTTTACGGCCATAAGCCCAGCTGGGGCGTCGTTTCCCTTCAGGGCCATGTCCCGCCGGCGCCCGGCCAGGACTTTTCCATCGATCTGGGCGTTGCGGGCCCGCTCGCGCGGAGCGCGGCCGACCTGGAACTCGCCATGGATGTTCTGGTCGGCCCGGAAGACCGCTTCGCGCCTTTCTGGTCCGCCGCCATGCCGCCTGCGCGACAGGAATCCCTGTCCGGTTTTCGCGTCGCGGTCTGGCTCGACGACGATGCCTACGGAGCCGATCATCGGTGCCTTGCCGCGATCGAGGAATGGGTCGAGGATCTCCGCAGGCTCGGGGTGAAAGTGGAAAAAGCTCGCCCCCGGATCGACTGGGCCGAATCTTTCGAAATCTATCTGCTGACCTTGTTCCAACTGCTCGCGGCGAGTCAGCCGCCAGAGACGATGACGCAAAGTCTCCACGCGGCGGCGGCTCTCTCGCCCGAAGACATATCCTATCCCGGCTATGTGCTGCGGGCCATCCAGATGCGACACTATGAATATGCCCATCTGACGGATAGGCGCAGGGCGCTGATGCGGTCCTGGGCAGAGTTCTTCACCGGCTATGATCTGCTGATCTGCCCGGCCTTCCCCACGGTCGCCTATCCGCACGACGCGCGGGGCAACGAAAACCCGAACACGATCGAAGCCTATGAACAGCGTGAGATGATCGTCAATGGCGTGGCCCGTCCCTATATGGACAACATCCAGTGGCCGTCCGTCGCGACCGTCGCCGATCTGCCGGCGACCGCCGTTCCCACTGGCCGTTTTGTGGACGGCATGCCCGTCGGCGTCCAGATTATCGGGCCGGCCCTGGAGGATCGCACCCCCATCCGCTTCGCCTCGCTCGTCGAGCGGGAGATCGGCGGCTTCAAGGTTCCCTATGGCTTTTAAAGCGTCATGAAAAAACGGACCAGGTCGATGCACATCGTATCGGCCTGGGTGGGCAGCGTGAACGGAAGCCGGGCCAAAGCGCGCCGAGCAGGTAAACCCGACGCGGGACACGCACCCTCATTCTTTGTCGTCGCATGGTTTTTTGCGGATAACCCGAGCGGGCTTCACCTGCCTCCACCGGTATTCTCAAACCATATGTGCAGACACGGCGTCGGCCTCAATCGGCAAGCCGCGCGCCCGATTGAACAGCAGCAACGAGATCAGAGCCGCACATAGGAAGAGAATGCTGACGATGACGATCAGCATCATGACATGCTTCTCTCCGCCAGCGAATGCACCCAGAAACGGCCCCACGGCCAGGCCGCACGATTGCGATGCCACCATCTGTGCCACCAGCCGTCCTTCCCGGTCCAACGCGCTGGCGACCGCCAGATAAACCGGCTGCGCTACGTTCCAGGCGAAGTTGAACAGGCAGACCAACAGGCCGAACAACAAGGCGGCTCGCGCATCGACGGCGGCAATGGCGGCTGTCGATACGGCGCACAGCAAGGTCGCCGCCTGGAGCGGACCCGCTCGGCCAAATCGAGAACCTGCCAATCCTGCCACCAGCGCGCCCGCCAGCCCGGTGAACTGCGAGAGGCTGAGCGCATTGGCCACCGGCTGGGCGCCCAACCCTTCCGCATCGCCGATC
>DATEDR010000211.1:0-3133 GCA_035281605.1 Sphingobium sp. | reverse complement strand
CCGCATAGTTGCCGCCTGCCATGGTGTAGCGGAAACCCGCATAGGGCTTCGTGAACTCGGGCAGGGGAATGTCCAGCGCGCGCTTGCCCGCCAGTGCAGCAGCCGTCAGGATCGCGCCCGACGACGCCAGGCTTTCGACGTTGGTGGTCAGCGCACCGTCGTCAGCCTGGATCAGTTCGACGGTCACGCTGGTAGCAGCGCCACCGCTGAGCGCGGTCTCGATCTGGGCGAAGGCGCGGAGGTTGCGCGCCCGGCTCACGCCAAGCAGACCCCGCACCAGGATCGAGTCGGTCGACACGGCGGTTGCCGTGATCGCCTGCTTCTCCGAAGCGAGAAGCTCCTTATCGGTATTCATGGTCCGCTTCTCCTTATGCGGTCACACGCGCCTCATCGACGTTCAGGGCGTCGAGTGGGCGGATGGGGATGCCATCGAAGGACGTCACACGACGGCCGCCGATGTTCTCGAAGCCGAGCAGGCCGCGAGCGTTGCGGCTGTCGTTCAGCGCCTGGCGACGAAGCATCGCCGAGATGGGCTTGGGCACATAGATCGCCGCGTTCGGGCCGGTAGCCTTCACGCGCTCGACGGCCTGCACGAGCAAGTCTTCGAGATCCGCGCCGGTCGACCGATCCTTGGTGAGCAGCGAGAAGTCGATATTTGCGACGCGCACCGCATTGCGATGATCGCCGACCGACAGGCCCGCTTCCCACTGGAAGAAATCGGTATAGGCCGGGTATGGGTTGCCCGCCTCGTCGTTGACCAGGTCGCCGATGGGATAACCATCGGGGCCGAGCGCCCGGTTGGAGGTCATGTCCATGTGGACGAGCCCCGCCTTGGTGCCCTTGGGATAGATGCCGGCGAAATCCTCCGGGTCCCAATTGATCAGCCACATCGACCGGTTGTCAGTGCCAGTGCCGCCCGCGTCGATGATGTAATCGCCGGTCGGACCGTCGAGATCATTGTAGCGCGGCGCCAGACCGGTGAACTCGGTCGATTCATAGTAGCTGTTGCCATAGAAAATGGTCTCAGCCATCTCGTCCCGCATGGACTCGAAGAACGGCTTGGCAAAGCTCATGCGAGCGCGCGCCGGGTTGCCACCCAGCACCGCAAGAGCGCGGTCCATCTGCGACGTCGCCGCGAGCTGGGCCGATGCCTCGTCGAACGAGCCGACGGTGCCCTTCGAGCGCGGAGCGCCCTGGTTATAGCGACGCCATGCGACACCCGGCTTGCCGGTGCGCACCCACTTGCGATCGCCCGTGATGAGGTTGCCCTCGCGCCACGGAATATCCTCCAGGATCGGAGCATCCTTCGTCAGGATCTCTGCGATCTGCCCCTGCGCCTCGCCAGCTTCACCGTAAGTAGCGGTGACATCGACGAGGGTGGCAAGGGCACCATTACGAACGCCCATAATTCACTCCCTACTTCGGTTGAAACTCTGCCCCGTAAAGCTTGCCCTCTGGGGTTTTGGGCTGGGTTACGACGTCTCCACGTTCGAACCCGCCTTCATCCAGGTCGCGGCCCACGCGGGCGACGAACCGGATCAAGTCTGGATGATTGCCAAGGCCGCTTTCATCGAGCAGCTGGCGGAACCCTTCGCCCTTCTTCAGACCGTAATGGTCGAAGGCGCGGGCAGCGTCGGCGAGCGTGCGATCCTTGTTCGCGCCGCCGAGATCCGGGTCATTGTGAAAGCTGTCCGACCATTCCTTGCGGGTGGCGGCGGCCTGCGTTTCGAGCTGGGTCTTCGCCCGCTCAGCCAGCGCCGGCATGATCTTCTCGCCATAGGCAGAGACCAGCTTCTGCGCCTGATCATTGGACAGGCCGATTTCGCGGAAAATGGGCTCGACCACCTCGAAGGACGCGGCATCGAACTCCTGTCCTTCCCCAGCGGTCAGGTCATATTTCTCGGGCGCTCCAGCTGGCGCAGCAGCTTCTTCCTCGCCGTCCTTGCCTTCCGGGTCTTTGTCGCCTTCCGGAGCTTCTTCCTCGCCTTCAGCACTTCCGCCCAACAGGGTTGATCCATCGTCCTTTTCCCCTTCAGCAGCGGGCGCAGGGTCGGCAGCAGCCGGATCGGCCGGTGCGGGATCAGCGGCAGGCGCGGGGGCAGGATCAACCGGCGTGGGATCGACAACGACGCCATCGGCGCCATGGTCCGGCGCACGCATGAAACGGCCGGCACGGCGTTCCATCGGCGTCATGCGCATCAGAGCGAGAGGCGCGCTAGTCAGAATCAGATTGGTCTTCGAGTGTCGCATTGTCGGTCTCCTTGGGATTGGCTTCGCTCAGCACGAGGACGAGAACTTGCTCGATCGTCCCCCGCGGCAGTCCGCGCGCGGCTTGGCGAAATATGTCCAACCCCAGAGACCTGCGGGCTTCTCGGTAGGCGAGAAGCGTTGCGTCGGCTCCGTTGGCTGGTATCCCTATACCCGCGTCGCGATACGTCTGCAAGAGGAAGCGGCGGAAGGCGGGCGTCGCCAACAACTGCCGCATGTCGAGGTCTAGCTGGTTGGGTTTCATCCGCCGGTCAGCCTCGCAAGAAGGTTGCCGCCATCGCCGGTATCAGCTTCGGAGAGCAGGCGGGCCGCGTCCGCGCCCTGCTGCATCGCCGGAGCCATGGCCGCCGCTTGCGCCATCTGCTGCTGCTTGGCACGGCTGGCGCGGATCTGGTCACGGACCTTCTCGTCGCGCAGGCCAGTCGCCGGTGCGCCGCTACGGTCCCAATAGTCGCGGACGATGGCGTCGGGATCGACGTTGTCGAGCGCGTCAGGCCATGCGCCCGCCATGTTGCCGACGAAGCTGACGGCCCGTTCCGTCTGGCTGATGCCGAGCATCTTCTGCGCCTGGGCAAGGACGGAGGTGAAATCGACCTGGATGTCCATGCCCTCGATCTCTTCGGGTGGCGGGGGCAAGAAACCGCCGCGATCGAGCAGGCCGAACATGCGGTCGAAAGCGATCTGGAGAAATTCGCCGTTCGCGCGGTCAGTCACCGGGCCCAGTTGGGTCAGCTGCTCCTCATGCCGGCGCACAAGCTCCTCGACATTGCGGGGCTGCACGCCGTCCATGTTGGTGATCGCCATGAACAGGTCGGCATAGGTCATGCGGTCGATCGCCTGGCGCGCGTCCTGCACGTCGGCATTG
>DATEDR010000210.1:0-5270 GCA_035281605.1 Sphingobium sp. | reverse complement strand
ATGCTGTTCAACACCGGCGACACGGCGAAGCTGTCAGACCATCGGCTCCTCACGACGCCAGCCTACCGCATCGACGGCCGCACCACTTATGCGCTGGAAGGATCGATCTTCGTCGCGGGCGCCGCCATCAAATGGCTGCGCGACGGCATCGGCGTGATCACGCACGCCAGCGACACCCACGACATGGCGACCGGGGTGCCCGACAGCCACGGCGTCTATATGGTGCCTGCCTTCGTGGGATTGGGCGCGCCGCATTGGGACCCGGACGCGCGCGGCGCGATTTTCGGCCTGACGCTGGGGTCAACCAAGGCGCATCTCGCCCGCGCCGCGCTGGAGGCGGTCGGCTATCAGACCGGGGACCTGCTGGAAGCGATGATCGCCGATACCGGCGTCCGGCCCGACACCGTGCGGGTGGATGGCGGCATGGTGGCGAACGACTGGCTGTGCGGCTTCCTGGCCGACATTCTGGCTCTGCCTGTGGAACGTCCCACCGACCTTGAGGCGACGGCGCGCGGCGCCGCCTTTCATGCAGGACTCGCGACCGGTCTTTGGTCCGGCTTGCCTGCGCTGGAACGCCTGTGGCAGGCCGACCGCCGCTTTCAGCCCGCCATGGACGCGGGGCGTCGCCAGAGCCTCGTCGCGGGATGGCGGGACGCCGTGCGGCGGACGCGCAGCGATCGTCCGGAGGGCCACTGAACGAGCTTCAAGGCCTTGGATCGCTATCCCTCGGCTTAGTTTAGAACCCGCCCAGCCGCGCCCGCTGAACGGCGAGGGCCTCGCCGGAAAGCATCGGGCGTTCACGCGCGGGCTTGCCCTTTCGCAGCCACTCGCGATCCTTTTCGGGCGGATCGACCCGCCGCACCCGGACGGCGACATGCCCCCGATCCTTCACCCCCAGCAATTTTGCGGCGCCACCGGACAGATCGATGATGCGGCCGCGCGCGAATGGACCCCGGTCGTTCACCCGGACCAGCGCGGTGCGGCCGCTCGCGAGATCGGTGACCTCGACATAGGTGGGCAGGGGCAGCGTGGGATGGGCCGCGCTTATCGCGCCGGGGCGAAATTTCTCGCCGCGCGCAGTCCTGTTGCCCGACTCATTGCCGTACCAGCTGGCATAGCCAACCTCGTCATAATCGCGGCGATCCGCAGGGACATAAGTCACGCCGTGCACAGTATAGGGTGGACCAATGCCGACGGGCGTATCGGAAACTGGCCGATAGGAGGCACAGCCCCCGATCAGCAGAGCGGCGGCGAGAACGGGGGAGAGGCGCAGGAGCACAATCATCCGGGGGCCTTAACGCGACAGCCGGG
This sequence comes from Sphingobium sp., assembly GCA_035281605.1. Lineage (GTDB taxonomy): Bacteria > Pseudomonadota > Alphaproteobacteria > Sphingomonadales > Sphingomonadaceae > Sphingobium. The sequence goes on along the minus strand of DATEDR010000210.1, from coordinate 3,959 downwards.
TGCAGCTCAAGGCGCGCCTTCATGCCGGCTCGACTCGTCCGTTTCGAAAAGGCCATCTCCGTTTTCGTCAATGCTCCGAAAGTGGCATCATGGCTGCTTCCGAATGGTCGCCCGGCAAACTCTAAGGGCAGATGCTGGTGGAATAGGACCGGTATAGGATGATTTTCGGCCGCGGGGATGCGGGGAACCCGCGGCTTTCGCCGAATTCCTCCAGATTCCGGCGAACCCGGGCCCGGCTGCCCCGACCAGTTCCGACAGTTCCAGCCGGGCCCAAAGCTGAGCAGCGTTCAGCGCCTGGTGGGGTGCTGACGCTGCCGGTCTGCCTCGTCGATCGCCTTGATAAGGTCGTCGAAGGCGCCATCGCGCGGAACCGGGAAAAGCCGCGAGAAGCTGCTTCCCAACCTGCGAACATCGTCCTGGGTCAGCAGTCCGATAGCGACAATGTCATCCTGGGTGGTCATCGACGACCCTCCTGAAATGGAAGAACGACGCGGGAGCCATCTGGTGCCAAAAGCTGGGCTGGAATAGCAAAAATCGCTAAAAGGCCGTCGAAGACCGGGATCATGACGCTCGCCAGCGTGCCAGCGCGGCTTCATGCGTCTCGCGAGCACGCTTGACCCGACGCTCCAGCCGCGCCGCCTCCTTCCGTTGCTCTACGCGCAGTTGCGCGATCTCCTTGGCGATGCGCGCCCGCTGCTGCTCCAGCACTGCAAGATCTGCCTCGGCCTGTTGCTGCTGCTCGGCGAGCGCCCTCTCCGCGGCGTCGAGCGCGGCGCGACTGGGCCTGGGTTTCGGTTTGGGCGGCGTTTTCGCCCTTGAGGTGCGGTCGGGGATTGCTCCCGCTTGCTTCGGCGAGGGCTTTTCGCGGGTTTGGGCGAGCGCGGCGAAATGTTCGGCAGCGCTGGCGCGTGGGCGCCTTATCACCTTGCCCGGCTGCGCCAGCGGTTCGGCCGTCAGCGCGGGATCGGTGACCCGCTCCGCCGCGCCCCGGCTGAACAGATTGGCGTCCGCGCCCCAGGCCTCCAATGCAGCCTTCTGACTCGGCGCGGCGACATAGGCATCGTGGAAGCCGATGGGCGTTCGATAGACTTTGAGAGCGGGCGCCATGACGCTGTGAACGCGCGGCGTCGGGATGAGGCGCATCATATCCAGGAAACCAGGGCGTCGCCGCGCGTTCGTTAACTATTGCCTGGAGATGGGAGTGACAGATGGAACAGGACAGGAAGAGCGACCGGTCATCCGAGCAGGCTGCCGAGGGACGGGATGACGCGCCACCGCCCGAGCGGGGATCTCCTCAACAGGCAAAGGGCGAGCAGGAGCATGGCCCAGCAGAAGAGCGAGTGGAAAAGGGCGTGGACAAGGATCCCAACCCGCTCGCGCCGCCCGTGAACACTCAGGGCGGAAGCTGACGGGTAAGCAGCCTCGTCCCGCTGTTGGAAATAAAGGATAGGTGGGCCCTGCCTTCATTCTTTTATGGATCGACTGTCCATTTCGACGGTTTCGCTGCTGTTGGCAGCGACCGTTGCCGGTTTCCCGTTGACGGCAGGGCTCGATCCTTCTTAATTTGCTGCCACAAAACACTGTCGGGGCGGAGAATTGTGCTGTGCCTCGTCCATGCCGCAACGGCTGGACAGCGCAGCTCCGCCCGGGAAGGGGACGGAGATGGCGGCTGTGCTTTCGCACGAGCGGCGATTGGGCGACGACCGAGGTCGGGTCGCAGCTCCCCATGTCGGACACGCGCCTCGCGAGAGGAAAAGTGCAGCCATAAAACGCCGTTGTTTGCCGCCCGCCGCCGCCCCGTCGGCGCTACATTGCGAGTCAGGGGTGACGCCATGAGACCGATGAGCGCACGAGCGGTGGCGGTCTATCCGGTCATCCGTCGGCTGGGCGCCCTGACGGCGTTGGATGGCGCGGCACTCGGCGCCCTGCAGGCAGTACTGGAACGCACGGTGCCGATAAAAATGCGGCAGGAATTGCTCCACGAGGGACAGGAGATAGGCCGGCCCATGCTCATGGTGCGCGGTTGGGCCGCCCGCACCCGGTGTCTGGAGGATGGCCGCCGCCAGATCATCAACTTCATCCTGCCCGGGGATCTGGTTGGCTTCAGCGATCTCGGCCGGCCGTTGGCGCCTTCGACGGTCATCGCCCTGACCGATGGGGCCTGGTGCCCAGCACCCGACGCGGAATCATCGCCCACGCTGGTTACGGCCTATGCGATCAGCCGCGCGATCGAGGAGGCGCTTCTGCTGGGCCAGATTACACGGCTGGGGCGGCTGAGCGCGGATGAGAGAATCCAGGACCTGCTACTGGAACTGATGGAGCGACTGGAACTGGCAGGGCTGGCGCAGGAGGGGCGCTACGCTATCCCGCTGACCCAGGAAATGCTGGCTGACGCGCTTGGCCTCACCCCGGTGCACGTCAATCGCATGCTTCAGCAGGCGCGGCAGGCGGGGGAACTCAGCTGGCGCAGCGGAGAGGTCGTGCTGCACGATCCCAAGGCGATCCGGCGCAAGGTCGGGCGGCTGAAAGTGCGGGTGTCGCGACCCATGATCTGAGCCGGACATGATGGCTCCCTGGTTCCGTCCTGCCGTCAGGCCTCGTCAGGCCAATAGAGCCCCATCGGATTGTCGACCACCAACTTGCGCAGAAGCACCGCCGTGGGCGCAATGCGCGGGATCAATGCCAAGGGCGAGCCGCGCAGCTGGACCGACCATCTGCTGTGGCACCATGCGGCGCACAGGGTAGACCTGTTCGTCTATGGCGGGCAGGATCGTGGACGCGCATACGATGCAGGGTCCGATCCATCCCGAGCTGGGCATTGCGATGGACATGTCGATCCGGCTGAAGAGCGAGACGGGCGCGATTTGCACGCTGTCGCTGAGCTTCAACAATGACGGGCCGCTCGGCACCTTCTTCCGCTATATCGGCGATACCGACACCTATATCGCGCGCTATGATGATCTGGTGACCAGCAAGGAAGAGCCGCGAATTTGTGAGCGCCAATCGCGAAGGTCGCGAACCCAATTCCAGCGTGCAGAAGGTGTTCGACTGCTACCGCGTGCTCGGTAAGTTGGAAAAGCAGCTCAGCTGATCAATCCTTTCCCGCCAAGGCGGGGAGGTTTTCATGCGCTCAGCAGCGGATATCGCGTCCTGAAGTCATCGAGCAGCGTCTCGATCGTCGCGGTTTCCTGCACCGAACCCGCCGGCGTCGCGGCCCAATTGCAGTGCGGATGCGTGGCACGGCTGTAGAGGCGGATCGGGCCGATGACCTTGCGCCAATGATGCTTGCTCTGCCCATGGTCGCGCACCAGGCGGGCGATGAGCAGGTCCGTAATCTTGTCAGCCGTCATTCTCTTCCTCTCGGCTCCCATGCCATCGGCCCGGCAACTCCAGATAGGCTTCCAGTTCGCGCCAGTGCCGGTCCCAGCCGGGACCCCGCCGCTCTTCGGGCACGCAGGCTTCGACCATGCGGCGCGCGCGCGCGATGGGGTTGTCGGCGGGGGCCCGCAACCGGTCGAGGATATGGCGGATCTCCTCGCTCATGCCGGGCTGATAGCGCGACCCTTGTCGGCGCGCCAGTCGCGCGGACTTCGGCCGACATGTCGGCCGAAGAAGCGCGAGAAATAGGCCGGGTCGTCAAAGCCGATGGCATAGGCGACCTCGGCCACTGTCAGGTTGGAATAGAGAAGCAGCCGGCGTGCCTCCAGCAGGGCGCGCTCGTCGAGCATGGCGGGGGCGAAAGGCCGGCGACCCCTGATCGCCGGGTTCCGGCACCGCGATGCCGACGCGGTCGCGGGATATTTCGCCCCGGCGCCGTCGCGCATCTGGAAGGCGGAACGCTTCTCCTGGCAGCTCACGCGCCTGATCCACCGCTTCCCCGATAACGACGCGTTCTACCGCCGCATGCAGCTCGCGCACCTGGAATAGATCGCCTCATCGGTGGCGGAGCCGACCAGCAT
>DATEDR010000209.1:0-3518 GCA_035281605.1 Sphingobium sp. | reverse complement strand
AGATTGTCCTCGGCCCGTACATGGCCCTGCGCCGCTGCCTTGCGATACCAATCGAGAGCAGCGGACATGTCCGCGGTCACGCCGCGCCCCAATTTGTAGGCCTGTCCCATATTGAACTGCGCGTCGGGGTCGCCCGCTTGGGCGAGTGGCCGCCATTCCGCGATGGTCTTCGCATAGTCGCCTTGCTGCCAGGCATCGACGCCGGTCTTCACATCGGCCAGAGCCGGCTGCGCGATGTTCAACATCGCTCCTGCGGCCAGCGCGGCCCAGATCTGCTTCATGTGCATATGCTCCCAACGGACAGCTTCGCCGCAGCCTATGGCCGAACAAGGTTAATGCCTGCTTAGCATTAAGGAGGTTATCCCGCATAGTCCGCCCGCCTCCATGCAGGTCTCCGCGCTATTAACCAATTCTTAGGCGGGGTCGTGGCAATTCAGTGCGGAACTGGATTTTCTGGGGGAAATTGCGTGCGCATACTTGCATTGGCATCGCAGAAGGGTGGATCGGGAAAGACCACGCTTTCGGGGCATCTGGCCGTGCAGGCGCAGATGGCCGGCGCCGGGCCCGTCGTCCTGATCGACATCGATCCGCAGGGATCACTGTCGGATTGGTGGAACGAGCGCGAAGCGGATTATCCCGCCTTTGCCCAGACCACGGTGGCCCGGCTTGCCGCCGACCTTGAAATCCTTCGTCAGCAGGGCTTCAAGCTCGCTGTCATCGACACGCCGCCGGCGATCACCATGGCAATCCAGAGCGTCATTTCCGTAGCCGAGCTGATCGTCGTGCCGACGCGTCCCAGCCCGCATGATCTGCGCGCCGTGGGCGCTACGGTCGATCTGTGCGAGCGCGCGGGCAAGCCGCTGATCTTCGTCGTGAACGCCGCCACCCCCAAGGCGCGCATCACCTCCGAAGCGGCAGTCGCGCTTTCCCAGCATGGCACGGTCGCGCCGGTGACGCTCCATCACCGCACCGATTTCGCTGCTTCGATGATCGACGGCCGCACAGTGATGGAGGTCGATCCCAAAGGGCGCTCGGCAGGCGAAGTCACGCAGCTGTGGACCTATATTTCGGACCGGCTTGAAAAGAATTTCCGCCGGACGGTTTTTTCCGTGCCTCATGGCTCCGTCGGTACGGCCGGCGCGGTTCGTCCGGCAGCGGGTGGCTTCGGTCGCCGCGTCGTCGGTCAATAAGGGCAGGGGAGAAAGATCATGGCCGAACCCAAACCCCTAGCTTCCCTGACTTCGGGCCTGCTTGCGCGCAAGGGCGCGGCGCAGCCCGCCATGCGCCGTCCCGTCATGGGCTTCGGCCGTCAGGCGTCCGCTGCCCTGCTTCAGGATGACCTGGGCTGGAACGACATGGGCTTCGACGTCACCGAGCCTGAACCCGTGCCTGCCGAACCCCGCGCCGTCGTAGGGCTGACGCCGATGACACAGGCCCCCGTCGACGCTCCCGTGCCTCCCGTAGTCACGGAACGCGAGGAACTGGCCGAACGCATCACCGAAGTGGTCAAGGCTTCAGCGCCCAAGGCGCGCGCGGTCGCAAAGGGGCGCAAGGCCGCCTTCACGTTGCGCTTGGACGCTGACCGGCACCTCAAGCTCCGCCTGGCAAGCGCGGTCGCTGGCCGTTCTGCCCAGCAGATGGTGACCGAAGCGCTCGACGCCTTCCTCAACGGCCTGCCGGAAATCGATCGGCTGGCGCAGCAGCTGCCCCGCAGCGTCGAAGACTGAACAAAGGGATTCCAGCCATGAAGCGCACGGTTTTCGCAAAGGCGGCCATTTCCTCGCTGCTCGTCGGGTCTACGATGGTGGGCTGCACGGGCGCGGCTTTCCATCCGTCCGCGGCTGCCCGAGAAATTGCAAATCCCGACCGTCTGGCCACGACCGCCGAAAAGGCGCTGGCGAGCCGTGATGGCAATCGGGCGGTGGAAGCGGCGGAAGCCGTCGTGCGCGCGGCACCGCAAGACGCCGCCTATCGACAGCTTCTCGGTCGAGCCTATGTGGCGAGCGGTCGCTTCGCCTCTGCGGAGACTGCGCTTTCCGATGCGATGACGCTGGGCAATCGCGACCCGCGCACCATCGTCAGCCTGGTGCTGGTGAAGGTGGCACTGGGCGGAAGCGAAGCCGCGCGCGATCTTCTCGCCGCTCATGCCGACATCGTGCCGGCGGGCGACTATGGCCTAGCCATGGCGATGGCGGGTGACGCCGACGAGGGCGTGCGCATCCTCGGTCAGGCGATCCAGGACCCCTCGGCTACCGCGCGCACGCGACAGAATTTGGCCTATGCCTATGCGCTGGCCGGCCGCTGGAAGGACGCGCGCCTGGTTGCAGGGCTCGATCTTGACGCGCTCGCCGCCAACCAGCGCATTACCCAATGGGCACAAACCGCCGCGCCTGCTTTTGCGAGCCAGCGGATCGCCGCGCTGATGGGCGTGTCCATCGATAATGCCGACCTGGGGCAACCTGCCGCCCTCGCGCTCGCGCCGCAAGCCGCGCCGGTCGAGATGGCGGAGGCTACACCCGTTGCGGTCGAGCCCGCTCCGATGGAAGCCGCCGCCGTCACGCCATCCGTTTCGGATGCCGCCCTGCCGGCCCCCGCGACCAAAATAGCCGTTGCCGCGCCGGCACCCGCCTTTTCAGCGGCCTCTACGCCCATGCGCGCAGCGGCGGTTCGTCCTTCTGAAGCCAAGCGCAGCGCCGTGACCGCCCCGCGCCGCGTCCAGGCCGCTTTCCGTCCCATCGCGCGCGGCAACAGTAATTGGGTCGTCCAACTCGGCGCCTATGACAGTGCCGCCATCGCCAAGGAAAAATGGGTGAGCTTGGCCAACCGCAATGGCGAAATCGCTGCCCGGCCTGTCCTCGTGAGCCAGATCACAGTCAATGGCGCCAGCTATTCGCGCCTCGCCGTCAGCGGATTCGGCGACCGTAGCGGAGCGGTGGCATTGTGCCGATCGATCCGGGTCCGGGGCGGCCAATGCTTCGTTCGCGAAAACGCGCCCGATGCCGCGCCCCAGCGTTGGGCACTGTCTCTCAAGGGCCGACAGTTCGCATCGCGCTGATCAGTTTTCGGGACGCGGATACCGGGCGTCCCTGACATGACTTCTCCCCGCAGGCGGCGTCTTTGACGACCGCCTGCTCCCTTTTGGGGCGAGCAGGCGTGACATATCGGCGGCCTGTCTGGGCAGATCGATGATTTTAAGAAGGTGGGCTGTTTAAATCACCCGTCGGGACTGGGTGAATGTGGCTCCCCGAGTAGGATTCGAACCTACGGCCATTCGATTAACAGTCGAATGCTCTACCGCTGAGCTATCGGGGAGCAGCCCGACTTCCGCCGGGCAGGCCGCGCATATGCAGCGAGATTCTTCCGATGGCAAGGCCCGATTTCAAGATTTTTTCAGGCGATGAATTGTTCCGCGGCAATCCGGTCGTCCAGCGTATGTTCCGGGTCGAAAAGCAGCGTCAGCGGCGTCGCCCGGTCGATCTGCACTTCCACCTGCGCGACATCGCGCACTTCGCGCTGGT
>DATEDR010000208.1:0-14383 GCA_035281605.1 Sphingobium sp. | reverse complement strand
TCCCCGCCGGACAAGACAACGCCGTCGACCCGCCCCTGCTCATCATAGCTGAGCCCCCTCGCCTCCGCGTTCATCCTCAGGCGGAAGGCGGGATAATGGCTGGCCTCTTCGGCCACGAAATCCAGAAACTCCCATTGCGGCATGAGGGCGATGAAGCGGCTGTCGACGGGAAGGCGGCGGAAATCCGCCAGCCTGACCCGCTGACCCGCGATCCTTCCGGACAATTCGCTTACCTTATTGTGCGGCCTTTGCAGCAGCCGGTCGCGCAGGCCCAGTTCGCGGAACAGCTCCAATGTCGAGGGATGGACCGTGTCGCCCCTGAAATCCCGCAGGAAATCCCCATGCTTTTCCAGTACAGTCACGGGCACGCCGGCCCGGGCGAACAGCAGGCCCGCCATCATGCCGGCGGGGCCGCCTCCAACGATCACGAGATGCATCGCCATGCCCCCTCCTGTCGGCGCGCTCGGGAAACATCCGGCGTGTTCCTGTCGGCGCGCTCGGGAAACATCCCGGCGCGTTTCTATACACGCGCTCGGGAAACATCCCGGCGCTGGGAGGGGTTATAGCGTTCATGCCCTCCACCGTCATCCGCCACTTCGACTATGACGCCGCGGAGCATCGGCTCGACGTGCAGTTCGTCAGCGGCCGGCGGTACAGCTATTTCGACGTGCCGGAAAAACTGGTGGCGGACATGCGCAAGGCAACCTCGAAAGGCGGCTTCTTCAACCGCCGGATTCGGGACCGCTATCCTTTCACTCGCCAGTGAGGGTTATTCGACAGTGACCGACTTCGCCAGATTGCGCGGCTGATCGACGTCCGTGCCCTTGGCGACGGCGACATGATAGGCGAGCAGCTGCACCGGCACGGCATAAACCATTGGCGCGATCAGCGGATGGACCTTGGGCATGGTGATAGTGGCGATGCAGCCTTCGCCCGCGGCCTGCACCCCGTCATAATCGGACACCAGCACGACCCTGCCCCCCCGTGCCTGCACTTCCTGCATGTTGCTGACGGTCTTTTCGAACAGCGGCCCACTCGGCGCCAGAACGATCACCGGCACCTTGTCGTCGATCAGCGCGATGGGGCCGTGCTTCATCTCACCCGCCGCATAGCCCTCGGCATGGATATAGCTGATTTCCTTGAGCTTCAGCGCCCCTTCCAGCGCCAGTGGATAGTCCGGCCCGCGCCCCAGATACAAAACGTCGCGCGCCTCGGCGACCAGATGCGCCATCGCCTGGATCGACTCGTCATAGGCAAGCGCGGCATTGAGCGCCGCCGGCGCCTCGGCCAGGTGGCGCACCAGCTCCTTCTCCGCCTTGGCGTCGAGCCGTCCCTTGGCGCGGGCAAGGTTGGCGGCGAAGGCGGCCAGCACGGCCAGCTGGCAGGTGAAGGCCTTGGTCGACGCCACGCCGATTTCCGGCCCGGCATGGGTCGGCAGCAGCAAATCGGCCTCGCGCGCCATGGTGCTGGTGGGCACATTGACGACCGCGGCGATCTTCTGCCCCTCCGCCCGCGCATGGCGCAGCGCGGCCAGCGTGTCGGCGGTCTCGCCCGACTGGCTGATGACGATCATCAGCCCGCCATCCTCCATCACCGGCGCGCGGTAGCGGAACTCGCTCGCCACATCGATGTCGACGGGTACGCGCGCAAATTGTTCGATCCAATATTTGGCGACCATGCCCGCATAATAGCTGGTGCCGCAGGCGACGATGGACACGCGGCGGATCGCGCCCAGGTCGAAATCCGGGATCGGCAGCGACACCCGATCCTCCATCCGCTGGAGGTAGGATTTCAGCGTCTGCGCCACCACCACCGGCTGCTCGTAAATCTCCTTGAGCATGTAATGGCGGTGATTGCCCTTGGAGATCAGCTCCCCGGTGACGCCCGATATGGTGATAGGCCGCTCGACCGGCTGATTGTCCTTGTCGAAAATCTCCGCGCCCTCGGCGGTGATGACGACCCAGTCGCCCTCCTCCAGATAGGTGATGCGCTGCGTCAGCGGCGCGAGCGCCAGCGCATCAGACCCGAGATAGGTCTCGCCTTCGCCATAGCCCACGACCAGCGGCGATCCCAACCGCGCGCCGATCAGCATGTCGGGATGGCTGCGGAACAGGATCGCCAGCGCGAAGGCGCCGTGCAAGCGCGGCAGCATCTGCGCCACGGCGTCGCGCGGAGACGCGCCCTGCTCGACCAGCTCGCTCACCAGATGGGCGACGACTTCGGTATCGGTCTGGCTGTCGAACACCCGGCCCCGCGCTTCCAGTTCCTCGCGCAGCGGCTTGAAATTCTCGATGATGCCGTTGTGCACCAGCGCCACGTCCTGCGTGGCATGGGGGTGCGCGTTGCTGGTGGTCGGCGCGCCATGCGTGGCCCAGCGGGTATGCGCGATACCGGTGGTGCCGGGCAGCGGCGCAGCCTGCAGTTCCTTCACCAGATTGACCAGCTTTCCTTCGGCCCGGCGGCGATCGATCAGGCCGCCATGAATGGTCGCGACGCCGGCACTGTCATAGCCCCGATATTCAAGCCGCTTCAGTCCATCGACCAGCCGTTCCGCGACGTCGTCCTTGCCGATGATTCCAATGATTCCGCACATGGATGCCGGTGCCTCAAAAACCGTGAAAAGAAATGCTTAGCTGCCGCTCGCGCCATCCTATGCCATGATCGCGCCCGCAGGGACAGGGGGAGCCACGCTCATCGGGCGCGAATTGTGACCAGCCAGACATCGGGCGGCGCGAGCATGCGGATCGGCAGGCCGCTCGTCCCGATGCCCGCCGAAACGATCATCGTCTTCGCCCCCTCGCGAAAAGAGCCGCAGGCATAGCGCGTGCCGAAACGCGAAGGCACATGGACGATCCCCAGCAGCGGCAGCTTGACCTGCCCGCAATGGGTATGGCCGACCATCGCCAGCAGCGGCTCGTCGGGCAGGGCGGGAAAGACATCGGGCCCGTGCGACAGGATGACCGGCACGCCGCCGGTCGCTTTCATCGCGCGCCAGGTTCCCGCGATGTCGGGCCTGCCGGTATAGATGTCGCGCAACCCGCCAAGCGCGACAGGGCCGCGACGCACCGCCTGATTGTCGAGCAGGCGGACGCCGACTTTCGCGAACAGGCCGCGCCAATCCTTGCGCCCGATGCCCGCATGACGCCGGTCGTCATGATTGCCCAGAACGGCGAACACGCCCAGTGGCGCGCGCAGGGCGGCGAAGGACGCGATGCTCGCAGCCGGGCCGTAGGTCGCCCCGCCTTTCCGGTCGCCGATATAGTCGCCGCCCAGCAGGATGAGGTCGGGCTTCAGGCCGTTCACCAGAGCCGCGATCCGCGCCATCCGCTCCGGACTATTGTCCGGCCCCGACAGATGCGTATCGGTCAGAAGGGCGATCTTCACGGGCCGGCGCGGCACGTCCGCGGGAAAGGGCAACGCCATGTCCATGCTGCGTACCTGCGGCATCGCGCGCGCATTGGCGAAGAGCCGGACGCCCATCCCCACGGCCAGCAAGAGCAGAAGCAACGGCGCGGCCACCACCCAGCGCCGACGGAACATCCGCCTCATTTGGCGGCTTTGCGCGCCTGCATCCTCGCCCGGAAGCGCGCGGCCCAGCCGGGCTTGCTCTCCTGCCGCGGGCGGACGAGGCACAGGGCATCCGCCTCCACCTGCTGCGTGACCACGCTTCCCGCCCCCACGATCGCGCCGTCGCCGATCTTCACCGGCGCGACCAGCGCGCTGTTGGAGCCGATGAAGGCGCCAGCGCCTATCTCCGTCCGATATTTGAAGAAGCCGTCATAATTGCAGGTGATGGTGCCTGCGCCGATATTCGCCCCCGCGCCGATGGCGGCGTCGCCGATATAGGACAGGTGATTGACCTTGGCGCCCTCGCCCAGTTCCGCCTTCTTGATCTCGACGAAATTGCCGACCTTGGCCTTTGCACCCACGGTCGCGCCGGGGCGAAGCCGCGCATAGGGGCCAATCTGCGCTCCCTTGCCCACGCTCGCCCCTTCCAGATGCGAAAAGGCGTGGATGACGGCATCCTCCGCCACGGTCACGCCGGGGCCGAAAATCACATTAGGCTCCACCAGCACGTCGCGACCCAGCACGGTGTCATGAGAAAAATACACGGTTTCTGGCGCGATCAGCGTCACCCCGTCGCGCATCGCTTCCGTCCGTCGCCGGTCCTGCCAGTCCGCCTCGACGCCCGCCAGTTCGGCGCGGCTGTTGACGCCCGCGACTTCCCACGCCTCCGCCTCGATCACCGCGCTCAACGCGCCGGGCAGCATGACGATGTCGGGCAGATAATATTCGCCCGCCGCATTGTCGTTGCCGATCTTGTCGAGCAGGACGAACAGGTCGGTCGACCGCACCGCCATCAAGCCCGAATTGCACAAGGTCACGGCGCGCTCCGCGGCATCGGCATCCTTATACTCGACCATGTTTTCGATGGTGCCCTGCCCGTCCGTGACGATCCGGCCATAGGCGGCGGCGTCCTCGGGTCGAAAGCCCAGGACGACCGCGCGTGGTTCATCCCCGCGATTGAGGCGGTCCAACATCTCGCGCATCGTCTCGACGCGCACCAGCGGCACATCGCCGTAGAGGATCAGGATATCGCCAGCGAACCCCGCCAGCGCGTCATGCGCCTGCGCCACGGCGTGGCCGGTGCCATGCTGCTTGTCCTGCACCGCAATGATGACGTCGGACCCTGCAACCGCCTGTTCAACCTGCTCACGCCCCGCGCCCACCACGACTACTTGCCGTTCGGGACGGAGTTCGGCGACGCTCGCCAGCAGGTGTAGCAGCATGGGCCGACCAGCGACCGGATGCAGCACCTTGTGCTTCAAGGATTTCATGCGCGTACCCTGCCCGGCGGCAAGGATGATGACGGCAAGGGGGCGGCTGGCGGTCACGGCGGAACGCGTCCTTCTTCCAGATCAACGGGATAATCTCCCTGCTCTCTGCCACGTTTGGCTTGCCTTTGCCACCGCCCAGGCCGCATGAGCCTGCCCATGAAACGCATCCCCTTCGATATTGTCGGCTTCGATCTCGACGGCACCCTGCTCGACACCAGCGGCGACCTTGCCGCGGCAGTGAATTATGCGATCGGCACGGTCGGCCGCGCGCCCTTCCCGGTCGATGCGATCAAACCCTTCGTCGGCAAGGGCGCGAAAGTCATGCTGGAACGCGCGCTTACTGCTTCGGGCGGCATAGACGACGGGATGACGGCGCGATTGCTGCCCGTCCTGCTCGATTATTATGAACAGAATCTCGCGATCCACTCCGTGCCCTATGCCGGACTGATCCCCGCGCTGGATGCGCTGAGCCGGGCAGGCGTGAAGCTCGCCGTCTGCACCAACAAGGCGGAACGCTTCACCATTCCGCTGATGCACCAGATCGGCCTGTCGGACCGTTTCGCCAGCATCGTGGGCGGCGACACGCTGGGGGTGGCAAAGCCCGACCCGGCGCCCATCCACGAAATGATCGCGCGCGCGGGCGGCGGTCGCGCCATCTTCCTGGGCGACACGATCAACGACATCGCAGGCGCGCGCAACGCGGGCATCCCCAGCGTGGCCGTCAGCTTCGGCTTCCTCGACGGGCCGGTCGAAGAGTTGGCGGCCGATGCCGTCATCGATCATTTCGACGAGTTGATCCCGCTGCTGGAGAACTGGCCGCTCCGGGCGATCCATCCATAACGGACCAACAACTCATCGATTTTGGAAGTATTTGTTAAGGCTGGACTTATACCGTCCTGCCTGCGCGGTCGCATGCCGGGCCCATAATCCGTCAGTCAGGATCGTCAGGAACAAGCATGGGGGAAAATTTCGCTTTCTTCCTGCCGATCATGATGGCGAGCTTTGCCATCGCCTTCCTCATGGTGTGGAGCTGGCGCGTTCCTGCCGCGGGCTGGTGGAGCGCGGCCTTCGCCTGCATCAGCGCCGCCTTCACGACACCGGTGGGCCTCGCCGCCTTTCCCACGCCGCTCTGGGGGCTGGCGGCAGACCTGTTCCTCGCCACCGGCTTTCTGCTGTTCAGCCAGGCGCTGCTCGAACGTTGGCGTCCGTCCTGGCTATTGTCGGTACGCCTTGCGATCTGGGCATCATCCCTCCTGCTTTGCGGCCTTGGGCTGTGGTTCGATGCGCTGCCCCTGAGCTTGGTCGCCTCGGACCTGGGTTGCTTCCTGCTCATCGCATTGCCCCTGATCGCGGCCCGCGGCCATTTGCGCAGTGGAGGCGACCGCGCCCTCTTCGTCGCCGCATCTCTGATCGCGCTCGACACGGTCGTGCGGGGCAGCACGGTTCCGCTTACCCTAGCGGGCAACAGCGATTTCATGGGCAGCGACTATGCTTTCTTCATGCAGGCGCTGGCCTGCGTCTTGGGCCTCTTCCTCGCCCTCGCCGCGCTTGCCACGCAGGTGACCGACCTGCTTGTCCGCTATCGGCGCGACGCGATGGTCGATCCGCTCTCCGGCCTGCTCAACCGCCGGGGCTTTGATGACGGGGTCGCGACGACGGGTCGGCAGGGCAGCCTGATCGTCTGCGACATCGACCATTTCAAGGCGGTGAATGACGCGCTCGGCCATGCCACGGGCGATCAGGTGATCGCCGTTCTGGCCGACAGGCTGCGCGAAGCCGCGCCGTCCCATGCCCTCGCCGCGCGCTTCGGCGGCGAAGAGTTCGTGCTGTTCCTGCCGGAAGCCGACGCGGCGCGCGCGGCGGAGATCGCCGACCAGGTGCGCGCGGCATTCACCCGCGCGGTGGCGCTGCGTCTGGACCTGGCTCGTCCGGTCACGGCCAGCTTCGGCCTGTCGACCACCCAGCGAAGCGACAGCTCGATCCACGATGCGATCGCGCGCGCCGACGCCGCGCTTTATGAGGCCAAGGCCCGCGGTCGCAATCGGCTTTGCGTGCGGCGGGCATTGTCCTCCCCCGACACGGGCGTGCGTCCCCTCCCGCCACGCGCCGCGAGCGCCTGAAACGAAAAGAGCCGCCCGGACGGCGGCTCTTTCCTGTCTGCCTGGCGTGGCTCGATCACATGTGGATCGGCTTGCCCGTCACCGCCATCGCGGCTTCCTTGATCGCCTCGCTATGCGTCGGATGGGCATGGCAGGTATAGGCTATGTCTTCGCTGGACGCGCCGAATTCCATCGCCTGCGCCACTTGGCCGATCATCGTGCCCGCGACCGAAGCGATGATCCAGACGCCCAGGACCTTGTCGGTTTCGGCATCGGCAATCACCTTCACGAAGCCGTCGGGTTCATGATTGGTCTTGGCGCGGCTGTTCGCCATCATCGGGAATTTGCCGACCTTGATCGCGCCCTTTTCCTTGGCGGCCTCCTCGGTCAGGCCCACCCCCGCGATTTCCGGCTTGGTATAGACCACCGACGGGATAACGTCATGATTCACGATGCCGGTCAGGCCCGCGATATTCTCGGCGACCGCAATGCCTTCATCCTCGGCCTTGTGCGCCAGCATCGGACCCGGGATCACGTCGCCAATGGCCCACACGCCCGGAACCTTGGTCGCGAAGTCGTGATCGGTTTCAATCTGGCCACGCGCGTTGAGTTCGAGGCCGATCTTGTCGAGCCCCAAGCCGTCGGTGTTCGGACGGCGGCCGATCGACACCAGCACCACATCGGCTTCGATCGTTTCGGACGCCCCGCCGGCAGCCGGCTCGACCGTCAGGGTGACGCCCTTCTTGTGCGCCTCCGCGCCCGTGACCTTCGTGCCCAGCTTGTAGTCGAAGCCCTGCTTCTTGAAGATCTTGTTCGCTTCCTTGCGGACCTCGCCGTCCATGCCCGGCAGTATCTGGTCGAGAAACTCGACGACGGTGACCTTGGCCCCCAAGCGGCGCCACACCGAACCCAGTTCCAGGCCGATGACCCCGCCGCCGATGACGACGAGATGGCCCGGAACCTTGTCCAGCTCCAGCGCGCCGGTCGAATCGACGATCAGCCCCTTGGCATTGTCGACCTCGACACCCGGAAGCGGGGTGACCGAAGAGCCGGTGGCAATGACGATATTCTTCGCCGTGACCGACTTGCCCGCCACTTCGACCGTGTTCCGCCCGGTGAAAGCAGCCAGGCCCTTCAGCCAGTCGACCTTGTTCTTCTTGAAAAGGAATTCGATGCCGCCGGTCAGGCCCTTCACCGCATCCTTGCGCTGGCCCTGCATCGTGTCCAGATCGAGGCTCATCTTGTCGATCTTGACGCCCAGCTTCGCCAGCGCACCATTCGCAGCTTCATCATACAGTTCCGACGCATGCAGCAGCGCCTTGGACGGAATGCAGCCGACGTTCAGGCAGGTGCCGCCCAGCGTTTCGCTACTTTCGGCGCAGGCGGTCTTGAGCCCCAGCTGCGCCGCGCGGATCGCGGCGACATAACCGCCAGGACCGGCGCCAATCACCAGGACGTCGTAATCGAATTCAGCCATCGTCTTTTATCCTCTGGCGTGGATCTTACAGGTCGATCAGCAGGCGGGTCGGATCCTCGATCGCGTTCTTCACCGCGACGAGGAAGGTCACCGCCTCCCGACCGTCGATCAGGCGATGGTCATAGCTGAGCGCGAGGTACATCATGGGACGGATGACGATCTGGCCGTCACGGACGACCGGGCGATCCTCGATCCGATGCAGACCCAGCACCGCCGACTGCGGCGGGTTGATGATCGGGCTGGACAGCAGGGAACCGAACACGCCGCCGTTGGAGATCGTGAAGGTGCCGCCCTTCATATCTTCCATCGTGAGCGTGCCTTCCTTGGCCTTCTTGCCAAAGCCGCCGATCGTCTTCTCGATCTCGGCGACGCTCAAGGCTTCCGCATTGCGGATCACCGGCACGACCAAGCCGTTCGGCGCCGAAACAGCGACCGAGATGTCGGCGAAGTCGTTGTAGACGATTTCGTCGCCTTCGATCTGCGCGTTGACGCCGGGAATGTCCCGCAGCGCCATGCAGACCGCCTTGGTGAAGAAGCCCATGAAGCCCAGACGGACGCCGTGCTTCTTCTCGAACAGGTCCTTGTACTTCGCCCGCGCCTCGATGACGTTGGTCATGTCGACGTCATTATAGGTGGTGAGCAACGCGGCGTTGTTCTGCGCTTCCTTGAGGCGCTTGGCTACCGTCTGGCGCAGGCGGGTCATCTTGACGCGCTCCTGCGCGCGGCTCGGACCAGAGGAAGAAGCAACGGCGGCAGGCACGGCAGCCTGAGCGGGCGCCGACGCAGCAGCCTTGGCAGTGCCGGCGGCGACCGCGGCGGTCACGTCATCCTTGGTCAGACGACCATCCTTGCCCGTGCCCCTGATCTTGCTCGGATCCAGGCCATGTTCCAGCACCAGTCGGCGCACGGCAGGCGAGAGGGTTAGATTGCCGGCGTCGTCCTCGTCGGCCGGGGCCGATGCGGCTGGCGCGGGAGCCGCCGCCTCGGCCTTGGCAGCGGGCGCAGCCGAAGCGGCAGCGCCCTCGTTGATCGTCGCCAGCAGAGCCCCGACATTCACCGTCTCGCCTTCCTTGGCGATAATGTCGCCCAGCGTGCCGGCAACCGGGGCGGGCACGTCGACCGCGACCTTGTCGGTTTCGAGGCTGACGATCGGCTCATCGGCCTTCACGGCCTCGCCGGGCTTCTTCAGCCACTGACCGACGGTTGCTTCAGTAACGGATTCGCCCAGCGTGGGGACTTTGACTTCGGTTGCCATGAGCTTTTTCAGCCTTTCTTCTGGCGGCGGATTTCTTCACGAACGCTGTGGCCCAGCGCATCGGCGACGAGGGCGCCCTGTTCGGCGACATGGCGCTTGGCGAGGCCCGTTGCGGGCGACGCCGACGCCTTTCGACCGGCATAGCGGGCGCGCATCGGCGCCTTGCCGGCCTGGGCCAGCGCTTCCTCGACATAAGGTTCGACAAAGAACCAGGCGCCGTTGTTGCGCGGCTCTTCCTGGCACCAGACCACTTCTTCCAAGTTCGTCATCCGCTTGATGCGGATGGCCAGCGCCTCGGTCGCGAAAGGATAGATTTGCTCGATGCGAAGGATCTGGGTGTTCGTGTCCCCCGCCGCGTCGCGCGCCTCGATCAGGTCATAGGCAACCTTGCCCGAGCAGAGCACCAGACGCTTCGTTTCCGCGTCTGGCGCCGGATTGGTGTCCGACAGGATGCGCTTGAAGTGGGTTTCACCCAGGAAATGCTCGGCCTTGCTCACCGCCAGCTTGTGCCGCAGCAGCGACTTGGGCGTCATGATGATCAGCGGCTTGCGGAACGGACGCAGCATCTGCCGGCGCAGCACATGGAAATAATTGGCCGGCGTGGTGATGTTGGCGACCTGGATATTCCCCTCGGCGCAAAGCTGAAGGAAGCGTTCCAGACGCGCCGAGCTATGCTCGGGACCCTGCCCTTCATAACCGTGCGGCAGCAGGCAGACGAGACCGTTGGAGCGCAGCCACTTGGTTTCCGACGAACTGATATACTGGTCGAAGATGATCTGCGCGCCGTTTGCGAAGTCGCCAAACTGCGCTTCCCACATCACCAGGCTCTTTGGGTCCGCCAGCGCGAAGCCATATTCGAAACCCAGCACGCCATATTCGGACAGAGGACTGTCCAGCACTTCAAACCGGCCATGGGGCACGGTCGAAAGCGGGATATATTTCTGCTCCGTATCTTGGTCGGTCCAGACGGCGTGACGCTGGCTGAACGTGCCGCGTCCGGAGTCCTGGCCCGACAGGCGCACGCCATAGCCCTCCGACAGCAGCGAACCAAAGGCCAAGGCCTCACCCGTCGCCCAGTCGAAATTCTCGCCCGTCCTGAACATCTCCGCCTTGGCATCGATCACGCGCTTCAGCGTCTTGTGGACGTTATGACCGTCCGGAATGGTGGTCAGCGTCTTGCCGAGGCTGTCGAACAGCTTCTGGTTGATCGCGCTTTCCACATTCTGGCGAGCGGTTTCCGCGTCGGCAGGCTTGTGCAGGCCCGACCAGCGGCCGGCAAACCAGTCGGCCTTGTTCGCCTTGTAGCTCTTGGCCGCTTCGAACTCTTCCTCCAGATGGTTGACGAACTCGCCCGTCACCTGGGTGACGAAATCGTCGTCCACCAGCCCTTCGGCCTTCAGGCGCGCCGAATAGACGTCGCTGACAGGAGGATGCTGGCGGATCTTCGCGTACATCTGCGGCTGGGTGAAGGAAGGCTCGTCGCCTTCATTGTGGCCGAAGCGGCGATAGCACCACATGTCGATCACGATGTCGCGGTGGAAGGTCTGGCGATATTCGATCGCCAGCTTGCACGCGAAGGTCACGGCTTCCGGATCGTCGCCATTGACGTGCAGGATCGGCGCCTGGACGCCCTTCGCCACATCGCTCGGATAGGGGGAACCGCGCGAGAATTGCGGGCTGGTCGTGAAGCCGATCTGATTATTGACGATGAAGTGGATGCAGCCGCCGGTATTGTAACCGGAGACACCCGAGAAGCCGAGACACTCCCAGACGATGCCCTGACCGGCAAAGGCCGCGTCGCCGTGGATCAGAACGGGCAGGACCTGCTCATGCTTGCCCAGATCGTCGCGGAAGGTCTGCTGCGCGCGGACCTTGCCCAAAACCACCGGATCGACGGTTTCGAGGTGCGACGGGTTGGGCACCAGCGACATATGCACCTTGATGCCGTCGAACTCGCGGTCGGTCGAGGTGCCGAGATGATATTTGACGTCGCCCGAGCCGCCCACATCTTCCGGATTGGCGGTGCCGCCGGAGAATTCGTGGAAGATGACACGGAAACCTTTTGCCATCACATTGGCGAGGACGTTGAGGCGGCCGCGGTGGGCCATGCCGTAAACGATTTCGCGCACGCCCTGCGCGCCGCCATATTTGATGATGGCTTCGAGAGCGGGGATCATGGATTCGCCGCCGTCGAGGCCGAAGCGCTTGGTGCCTACATATTTGCGGCCAAGGAATTTTTCATATTGTTCGCCCTGGATGACCTTGGCCAGGATCGCCTTCTTGCCCTCGGGCGTGAAGTGGATCTCCTTGTCCTTGCCTTCCATCCGGTCTTCAAGGAAACGGCGTTCCTCGACATCGGCGATGTGCATATATTCAAGGCCGACATTGCCGCAATAATTGGCGCGCAGAATGGCGACGATTTCGCGCACGGTGGCATATTGCAGGCCCAGCGTGCCGCCGAGATAGATCTTCCTGTCGAGATCCCCCAGGCCATGATATTCCGGCGTCAGGTCTGCCGGAAGGTCGCGCTGGGTCAAGCCGAGCGGGTCGAGATTGGCGGCCAGATGTCCGCGCACCCGATAGGTGCGGATCAGCATCTGGGCGCGGATGGCGTCGTCCGCGGCGCTTACCGCCTCGGCATCCGAAACGGCCTTGCCAGAAGCCCGGGCCGCGGCCTTCACCGCAACCTGCATCTGCGTCGGGTCCAGCGCCCCGGTCAGGTCGTCCGTGTCAACCGGCGGCCAGTTGGTGCGCGCCCAGCTCGGTCCGCGCTCGATCTCGAAATCCTGTTTCTCGTAGCCCATCATCTTCGTCCCATCCGTCGCGTGCAGTCGCGAAGCGGGGTAAAAGGCGGCCAGGGTGCAGCCCGGCCGCTTTCTCTTCCTGGCTCGGCTTAGCCCTTCAGCACGTCGAGCAGGGTCGTGCCCAGTTCGGACGGGCTGGCAGCGACCCTGATGCCGGCCGCTTCCATCGCCGCGATCTTGCTTTCCGCGTCGCCCTTGCCGCCCGACACGATCGCGCCGGCATGGCCCATGCGGCGGCCCGGAGGCGCCGTGCGGCCCGCGATGAAGCCGGCCATCGGCTTCTTGCGGCCCTTCTTGGCCTCGTCGATCAGGAACTGGGCAGCCTGTTCTTCCGCGTCGCCGCCGATTTCACCGATCATGATGATCGATTCGGTGGCGTCGTCGGCCAGGAACAGTTCCAGCACGTCGATGAAGTTGGTGCCATTGACCGGGTCGCCGCCGATGCCGACCGCGGTGGTCTGGCCCAGGCCCGCATTGGTGGTCTGGAACACGGCCTCGTAGGTGAGCGTGCCCGAACGCGACACGACGCCGACCGAACCCTTCGAGAAGATATTGCCCGGCATGATGCCGATCTTGCACTCGCCCGGGGTCAGCAGGCCGGGGCAGTTCGGACCGATCAGGCGCGACTTGCTGCCGGAAAGCGCGCGCTTCACCTTCACCATGTCGAGCACCGGAATGCCTTCGGTGATGCAGACGATCAGCGGGATTTCAGCGTCGATCGCTTCGAGGATCGAATCGGCCGCGAATGGCGGCGGAACATAGATGACCGAAGCGTCGGCACCGGTCTTCGACTTGGCTTCGGCAACCGTGTCGAACATGGGCAGGCCGATATGGGTCGTCCCGCCCTTGCCCGGCGTGACGCCGCCGACCATCTGCGTGCCATAGGCCAGCGCGGTTTCGGTGTGGAAGGTGCCGGTGGCACCGGTCATACCTTGCGTAATGACCTTGGTGTTCTTGTTCACCAGAATGGACATGTCAGTCCCTTTGCATTCCGTGGACGTGGCACTTTGGGTCTAAGGCGACCTGTCCCAGGCTGCGCACTCACCTGGGTCAGACCGGTGCAGCTCTTCCGGGATCAGGCCAGCGAGGAATCGATGCCCTTGCAGGCTTCCAGCAGTTCCTTCACGGCGTCCACCGACACCTGGAGGTTGCTCTTCGCCTCGGCGTCCAGTTCGATTTCGATGACCTGTTCGACGCCATCCTTGCCGATGATCACGGGGACGCCGACATAAAGGTCGTCGACGCCATATTGGCCGGTCAGATGCGCCGCGCAGGGCAGCAGGCGCTTCTGGTCATAGAGATAGGCTTCGGCCATCGCGATGCCGCTAGTGGCGGGCGCATAGAAGGCCGAGCCGGTCTTGAGCAGCGCGACGATCTCGCCGCCGCCCGAACGGGTGCGCTGGACGATGGCGTCGATGCGCTCCTTCGTGGAGCGGCCCTGCTTGATGAGGTCGGGGATGGGAATGCCGGCAACGGTCGAATATTGCACGACCGGGACCATCGTGTCGCCATGGCCACCAAGAACGAAGCTGGTCACTTCCTTCACCGACACCTGGAACTCTTCGGCCAGGAAGTGGCTGAAGCGCGCGGAGTCGAGAACGCCCGCCATGCCGACGACCTTGTTGTGCGGCAGGCCGGAGAATTCGCGCAGCGCCCACACCATCGCGTCGAGCGGGTTGGTGATGCAGATGACGAAAGCGTTGGGGGCATTGTTCTTGATGCCCTCGCCGACGGCCTTCATGACCTTGAGGTTGATGCCGAGCAGGTCGTCGCGGCTCATGCCCGGCTTGCGGGCGACGCCGGCGGTGACGATGATGACGTCGGCGTCCTTGATGTCGGCATAGTCGTTGGTGCCGGTGATCTTGGCATCGAAGCCTTCGACCGGGCCGCACTGCGACAGGTCGAGCGCC
>DATEDR010000207.1:0-7349 GCA_035281605.1 Sphingobium sp. | reverse complement strand
CTTTGCATGGGCATCGCCGTCGCGTCGGGGGTGCCGCCGGAAAAGGGCCTCATCACCGGCATGATCGGCGGCCTGATCGTCGGCCTGCTGGCGGGATCGCCGTTGCAGGTCAGTGGTCCGGCGGCAGGCCTGGCGGTGATCGTCTTCGAAATCGTGCGCGAACAGGGATTGTCCGCGCTCGGCCCTATCCTGATCCTGGCAGGCGCGATCCAGGTGATAGCGGGCCTGATCAGGGTCGGCGGTTGGTTCCGCGCCATCTCGCCTGCGGTCGTGCACGGCATGCTGGCGGGCATCGGCGTGCTGATCGTCGTCGGTCAGTTCCACGTCCTGTTCGATGACAAGCCGCTCTCCAGCGGCCTCGCGAACCTTATCGCCATGCCGGGCCAGCTGTTCGGCCTCAGCAACCAGGACGCCGCGACCGCCTTCGCGGTGGGTCTCCTTACGATCGGCGGCATGCTGGGTTGGGAAAAGTTCCGGCCCGCGTCCCTGAAGCTCGTCCCCGGCGCGCTCGTCGGCGTGGTGCTGGCGACGCTCGCCGCCTTTGTCCTAGGCCTGCCCGTGGCGCGCGTGGTGGTGCCCGAATCCATCGTCGCCGCCATCACTCTGCCCGAGCAGGGCCTGCTCCAGCAACTGATGAATCCCAACATCATCACCACGGCCATCGCCATTGCCTTCATCGCCAGCGCCGAAACGCTGTTGTCGGCGGCGGCGGTCGACCGGATGCATGACGGCGTGCGGACCAACTACAACCGCGAACTGAGCGCGCAGGGCGTCGGCAACCTGCTGTGCGGCGTGGCGGGTGCGCTTCCGATGACCGGCGTCATCGTCCGCAGCTCCGCCAACGTACAGGCGGGCGCCAAGA
The DNA here is from genome assembly GCA_035281605.1 of Sphingobium sp. Taxonomy (GTDB): domain Bacteria; phylum Pseudomonadota; class Alphaproteobacteria; order Sphingomonadales; family Sphingomonadaceae; genus Sphingobium. Next base: position 6,487 of record DATEDR010000207.1, on the reverse strand, counting down.
CGCGCCTGTCGACCATACTCCACGGCGCCTGGATATTGGGTTTCGTCGCGTTGCTGCCCTGGCTGCTGCGGGAGATCCCCATGGCCGCGCTGGCAGGCATTCTGGTCGTCACCGGCGTCCGGCTGGTCAGCCTCGATCATGCGAAGCACCTGCTGCACCGCTATGGCCCGCTGCCCGCGATCGTTTGGGCGACGACGCTGATCATGGTCGTGGCGACGGACCTGCTGACGGGTGTTCTGGTCGGCATCGGCCTGTCGTTGCTGGAATTGCTCCCCCACGCCCGCCGTCTGCGCCTGGGCCTGGACGAGCAACATCGCGACGACGCGCATGAGGTGGCGCTGCACGGCACCGCCACCTTCCTGGCGCTCCCCAAGCTCTCGGCCATGCTGGAGTCGGTCCCGGCCGGCCGCCTCGTCATCCTGAATGTCGAGCGTCTGGCGCATATCGACCATACTTGCGCGGAGATGGTCCGGGAATGGATCGACCGTCGCCGCGGCGCGGGGCACCAGGTCGAACTGTTCGGTGCGACTGGCCACCTGCGCAACCTCGTCGCCTGACTCACCCCCCGGGCGATGGGAGCCGCCGTGCCATGGCCTGATGGCACGGCGACTTTTACGTTTTGTCCTTGATTGGCAACAGAATAGAAACATTCAGCAGCGCGATGGCAAAAAACCGTGCCGCGCCTGCCACAGCCGGGACGCTTACCTTCGCAGGTGCGGAAATAGCCGTTCCTCTTTCGTGCCCGGACCCATAGCGTCGGATCAATCCACCGGCACCGAAGACACGCAAGATCCTCGGGTTCTGGAAGGACGCAGGACGGAACATTCTTGCCATAAAGGGGAATGTTTCATGAAATATCAAATCGCCTGTGCCGCCCTCGCCCTGATGTCGAGCGCGCCGGCTTTCGCCCAGGAAGAAGCCGAAGGCCCCGTCGCCGTCACGGGCAGCGTCGCTCTGGTTTCCGACTATCGTTTCCGCGGCGTGTCGCAGACTGACAAGGGCATGGCCATCCAGGGCGGCATCACCGCCACGCATGAAAGCGGCCTCTATGCCGGCGTTTGGGCGTCGAACCTCGCTGGCTGGGGCCAGTTCGGCGGCTCGAACATGGAACTTGATGCCTTTGGCGGCTTTGCCATCCCGCTGGGCGGCGCGACGCTGGACGTCGGTCTGACCTGGTATATGTATCCGTCGGGCTCCGACAAGACCGACTTCGCCGAACCCTATGTGAAGCTGTCGAGCGAGTTCGGGCCGGTCAAGGGCCTGGTCGGCGTCGCCTACGCGCCCAAGCAGCAGGCGCTGGGCAACTGGTGCAGCGACGCGGCGTGCACGGTCGCCGATCCGGGCGACAAGGAAGACAATCTGTACATCTGGGGCGACGTCAGCGGCGCCGTGCCGGGCACCCCGGTGACGCTGAAGGCGCATCTGGGCTATTCGGACGGCAATCCTGGCCTCGGCCCGAACGGCACCTCGGTCGCGCCGACCGGCAAATATCTCGACTGGATGGTGGGCGCCGACGCCGCCGTCCCCGGCACCCCGCTCACCGTGGGCGTGGCGTATGTCGACACCGATATCAAGCGTTCGGACGAAACCTATCTCCGCCCGAACTTCATGGTGCAGGACGCCGATGATTTCGGCGAGTCGATCGCGCGCGGCCAGATCGTCTTTTCGGTGACGGCGGCCTTCTGACGAAAAGCAGCATGCCGGGCCCTTCGCCGGGTCCGGCATGCCCTTTCTTTCTCCGCCCCGGCGAGAGATTGTCCCTATGATGACAAATCATTGCTGAAGCCGGATCGGCCTGTTTCCGCAGCAACGTCCGGTTGACCGGTCCTGCGCCCCCCCTTATCCCGCTCAAGATGAGCCGAACCTGTTGGACTTGCCGGGCGTGAGCGCTCCCACGATCATCCTGGTCGAGGACGATCCGCCCCTCCGTACCCTGACCGCGCGCGCGCTTCAGGAACATGGCTATCAGGTGCGGCCCGCGTCTTCGGGCCCGGAAATGTGGGTCGCCTTCGACGCCGGCCCGGTCGATCTGGTCGTGCTGGACGTCATGCTGCCGGGGACCAACGGCATCGACCTGTGCCGCCAGATCCGGCGCAAAAGCGACGTTCCAATCATCTTCATCAGCGCGAAGGGCAGCGAGACCGACCGCATCGTCGGGCTGGAACTGGGTGCGGACGATTATCTGCCCAAGCCCTTCGGCACGCGCGAGTTGATCGCCCGCATCCGCGCCATCCTGCGCCGTGTGGGGGTGGAGCGCGGCCCTGACGAACATCGTGAGAATGAAGCCCGCTTCGACGGCTGGATCGTCAACTTCCCGCGCCGCGAACTGCGCTCGCCGACCGGCGCGATCGTCGACCTGACTGGCGCGGAGTTCGATCTGCTGGGCAGTTTCCTCAGCCACCCTCAGCGCGTGATCGCCCGCGAGCGGCTGATCGAATTGTCGCGCACCCGCCTGGGTGACAGTTCGGACCGAAGCATAGACGTGCTGGTGAGCCGGCTCCGCCGCAAATTGTCTACGCAGGACAGGGGGGCTCCGATCACCACCGTGCGCGGCGTCGGCTACATGTTCAATGCGGAAGTCAGCCGCGCTTGAGGCGCCATGTCCGCCGCTCGGTGGGCTTGGTCGGGCGGCTGTTCGTCATCCTGCTGCTTGCCCTGACGCTGGAATTCGCGGTCGGGACCCTGATCTACGAACGGGCGGAACATCTGTCGCTGCAGGATGACGAGGCGCGCAGGCTTGCCGAGCATCTGGTCATCGCCCGCAAGCTGATCGCCGAGCAGCCCCCCGTCGAGCGGCATGCGCTCGCGATCCAGCTTACGACCGACCGCTATGACGTCCACTGGTCCCCGGCCTCCCCGCCGCCGCCGCCGCTCGCGCCGGAACTGGAGCGGATGCGGCGTCAGATCGTGACCTGGGAGCCCAGCCTCGAACAGTCGCGCCTCTGGCTGCGGCTCGCTTCGCCAGGGCGCGTTTCCGAAATCAACGGCGGCCTCCAGCTGCCCGACAACAGCTGGCTCTATTTCGGTATGCGCCATAGTGGCGGCAAATGGACTTTCACCATCGGTCGGGTGGGCCTCGCGCTGATCCCCGTCGTGGCGTTGCTGGTGGCAGGCGGCGTCCTGATCCGGCGGACGCTGGCACCGCTCAAGGATCTGACGAAGGCGACCGAGCATATCGGCCTTGGCGATGCAGTGATGGTGGCCGAAGGCGGCACCAGCGACGTGCGCGACCTCATCCGCGCGTTCAACGTGATGCAGAAACGCATCCATCGGTTGATCACCGAACGGACCGAGACGCTCGCGGCGGTAGGGCATGACCTGCGCACGCCGCTTTCTCGTCTGCAGCTGCGACTGGAAGGGATCGGCGACGCAGAGGCGCGGGAGGCGATGGCCGTCGACCTTGCCGAAATGGGCGAGATGATCGACTCCCTCCTTGCTTTCCTCGGAGGCGAGAAGAATGGCGAGCCGAGTATCCGTGCCGATGTAGCCGTCATGGTGGCGACGGTGGTCGACGCCTATCAGGATCAGGGCAAGGACGTGTCCTTCGATGGGCCCGATCATCTGGAGATGGAGGCGCGCCCGCTATCGCTGCGGCGGGCCGTCATCAACCTTGTCGAAAACGCGCTCCATTATGGTCTGCGCGCGCGCGTCAGCGTGGCACGGCGCGGCGGCGAGGTGCTGATCCGCGTTGACGATGACGGGCCCGGCATCCCCCGCGACAGGCTGGAGGAGGTGCTAAAGCCCTTCGCCCGCCTCGACGAGGCGCGGCAGCGCAACACGCGCGGCCTGGGCCTGGGCCTTGCCATCGTCGCGAAGGTCGTGGAGCGGGAAGGGGGCCTGCTGACGCTTGCCAATCGCCCGGACGGCGGCTTGCGCGCCGAAATCTGCCTTGATGCGGGGCCTCCTGGCCTCGCATGAAGACGCGGGCTGCTGCCATCTCCCCCAAAAGAGAATCTATCCGGGGCAAAGCAAAACTCGTTTAAGCAAAACCGCCTGACCGGGTTATGCCATGCTTCCTGGAACAAGAGGCAGGCATGACGGCAGACGGCGAAGATCATCACCCCATCGTCGAGGGTTATTGGGACATAGAAGGGCTTGTCGCCGATCTGGGCGCAGTGCGTACACGCTGGCGGCAGGAACAGCGGCACCATGCCGAATATGGCGCGGAAGGCTTTCCCTCCCGATCGAACCTGACGAAGATCATGGCATCGCTTTGCGGCGCGCTCTTCCCCCTCCGGCTGGGCCCCAGCTTCGTGCGCATCCACAATGAGGACGCGTTCGTCGCGCAGACGCTGCAAACCTCGCTCAGCCGGCTCTACGGCCAGATACGCCTTGAACTGCTCTACGCCATGCAGGGGAGCCCGTCCCAAGAGGTGGACGCCGCGGCGGCGCAGATCATCAGCAGCTTCGCCGGCAGGCTGCCGGCCTTGCGCGAATTGCTCGACACCGATGTGGAGGCCGCCTATCTCGGCGACCCCGCCGCGCGCAGCGTGGACGAGGTGCTGATTTGCTACCCGTCGATGCTGGCGATCATCCATCACCGGCTCGCGCACGAACTGCACGAACTGGGCGCGCCGCTGGTGGCGCGGATCATCTCCGAAATCGCCCATTCCCGGACAGGGATCGACATTCACCCCGGCGCGAAGATCGGGCGCAGCTTCTTCATCGATCATGGCACCGGCGTCGTGATCGGCGAAACCGCGATCGTGGGGGCCCGGGTGCGGCTCTACCAGGGCGTGACGCTTGGCGCTCGCAGTTTTCCGGCCGACGAGAAGGGCGCGCTGGAAAAGGCCCTACCGCGCCATCCGATCATCGAGGATGATGTCGTCATCTATGCCGGCGCGACGATATTGGGCCGCATCATCATCGGTAGCCGGTCGGTCATCGGCGGCAATGTCTGGCTGACCGACAGCGTGCCGGCCGACAGCAATGTCCGCCAGGCCAAGGCGCAATATGAGGTCACGAGCCGGGTTGAAGTGTCCGCGCCCCACCGCGTCCATGCGCTGATCGACGCTGACCGCGACGGCTTTGCGGAGAATATCTGAGCGCGGGACGCTTGATCAGGCCCCTTCATTTCAAACGGAGGCGAGGGGATCCCGTCCCTCTACTTCCCGACGCAACTGTCCCCAACCCCCGCGATCAGGTCGAGACAGCGCCCGTCGATCTCGCCCTTCGCCACCGGCAGGCCGATCAGCGCGGCGAGCGTCGGCATGATGTCGACCGTCTCCACGCCCAGCGGCTGTTCGAAATGCCGCATCCCCTTGCGCCAGAAGAGGATCGGCACACGCCGATCGGCATCCCAGGGCGATCCATGGGTGGCGACGGCCCCTTTCGTCGGATCGGCGATCGGGGTCACGCGGGGCTTGAGCAGCAGCAGCAGGTCGCCCGACCGCTCCGCATCGAAACTGGCGCGGGCCTCCTGCAGCAGGCTCCAGCTTTCCGGCGGGCCGGAAGGCGTGGGCGTCGCGGCGATCTGAGCCTTGGTGAACACCGTTTCCACCTGGGGATGCGCGCGCAGCAGGGTGAGCGTGGCCGCTTCCACCTTCGCGCGCTGCGCCGGCGTCAGGCTGCGGTCGAAATACAGATCGCCCGACGGGCCATCCCCCCAGATCAGCGTCTTGCCGGCGATGCCGGTCTTCGCCGCGATGGCGGCTGACAAGGCCTTGGGCGACAGGAGGGGATCGACGCGCTGTTCCATCGGCATGGCGTTCTCCCGGTGCCGCTCGGGCAGGTCGTGCCCGCCATGATCGGCGGTCAGCACCACCACATAATCGATCCCCTGCCCATCGAGCCGATCGAAGAACGCCCCCAGTTCGCGGTCCAGCCGGTCGACCTGGATGCAGCTTTCCGCGCCTTCGGTCCCATAGGCATGGCCGATGACGTCGGTCGCGGACAGGCCGATGGAGAGGATGTCGGTCTGGGCCTGCTTGCCGAGGCGCATGGCCTCGATCGCCGAGGCAGCGAAGGCGAGCGTCATCGCATCCTGTTCCGGCGAGGCACGGAAGCCGGCGAAGTTGCCCGCTTCCCGCGTGAAGCGACCCGTGCCCACTGTCCGTCCGCCGACGCTGACGGGGAAATCCTTGGCGGCGCATTGGGGCGGCAAGTCGAAGCCTGCATTGGCCTGCGTCAGCCGTTCGGCGAACACGGCGTTCACCTTCGCGACCAGCGGCGGCGTCGGCACGCCTTTGTAGCTGACATAGCCCTTGGCGCTCAGCCACCAGATCTGGTCCGCATTCGGCCCGCCCATCATGATGGCGGCGCGGTCCTTGCCCGCGATCGACACGACGCGGGCTGCGGCGTTGACCGCCTTCATCCGCCCGCCGAGCGTCGGCACGCGCAGGTGGACGGGGGAGGCGACATAAGAATCGCTGTCGGTGCCCGGTTGGCTTTCATCCTCCGCGCAATAGACGGCTTTATCCGCGCGAGCGGTGCCCAGGTCAAACCAGCCGTTGGCGATGATCCCGGTGCGCGACGGGCGGCTGCCGGT
>DATEDR010000206.1:0-2825 GCA_035281605.1 Sphingobium sp. | reverse complement strand
TGAGCACGATGCCCTGGTCGACGATGTCGGCGGCGAGTTCCGGCGCGGTGTTTTCGAGCGCGATGCGGACGCCCTCGACGATCGCCGAGACGGGCTCGGTTAGTGCTTCGGCGATCTGCGCCTGGGTGATCGCGATCTCCTTCGGCACACCGTTGACCAAGTCGCGGCCTTTGATGTGGATGGTTAGTCCTTTTCCATCAGCCGGCATCTTGGCGATGCCGACTTCCTGCTTGATCCGCTCGGCAGTCGCTTCGCCGATGAGCAGATTGTGGTGACGGCGGACAAAGGACACGATCGCTTCGTCCATCTTGTCGCCGCCGACGCGCACAGAAGTGGTGTAGGCGAGGCCGCGCAGCGAGAGGACCGCGACTTCGGTCGTGCCGCCGCCGATGTCGACGACCATCGATCCGATCGGCTCGGTCACCGGCATGTCGGCGCCGATCGCGGCGGCCATCGGCTCTTCGATCAGGAACACCTGGGAAGCGCCCGCATTGCTGGCCGCGTCGCGAATCGCGCGGCGTTCGACGCTGGTCGAGCCCGAAGGCACGCAGATCACGATTTCCGGGAAGCGCCAGGGGCGCGACTTGCCGCCATGCACCTTGGTGATGAAATGCTTGATCATCTGTTCGGCGACGTCGATGTCCGCGATGACGCCATCGCGCAGCGGGCGGATCGCCTCGATCGAATCGGGCGTCTTGCCCATCATCAGCTTGGCGTCGTCGCCTACGGCCTTCACCCGCTTGACGCCGTTCAGCGTCTCCACCGCGACCACCGACGGCTCGTTCAGCACGATGCCGCGCCCTCGCACGTAGACGACGGTGTTCGCCGTGCCGAGGTCGATAGCCATATCCTGGGAGGAGAGTTTGAAAAGTCGCGAGAAGATCGACATGCCTGTTCCTGTTCAGCCCGATCGTCCCGGCGACGCGAACCGGGGCGGTCGGAGGTCACTGCCACGATCCGCCGCCCCTGTCATCCGGCCAAGTGATCAGGCAAAAATTATGGGGCAACGGCTCGCGGAAAGCGATCGCTTGGGCTAGTCACTAATCAATGTCAATACGCCGCCTGCCCGAACATCTGGTCAATCGCATCGCCGCGGGCGAAGTGGTCGAAAGGCCCGCCAGCGCGCTCAAGGAAATCGTGGAAAATGCGTTGGATGCGGGCGCGTCCCGCATTTCCATACGCTTGTCGAACGGTGGGCTCGACCGGATCGAGGTGAGTGACGACGGCTGCGGCATGGCGCCTGATGAAATGGCGCTCGCGCTGGAGCGCCATGCCACGTCCAAATTGCCCGACGACGCCATCGAAAACGTGTCCACCCTGGGTTTCCGGGGCGAGGCCTTGCCCTCCATCGCCAGCGTCGCCCGCCTGGCAATCGACAGCAGGCCAAAGGGGCAGGATGGCTGGAACCGGACCGTCGACAATGGCGCGGTGATAGCCGAGGGACCTGCCGCGCTGCCCCCGGGGACGCGCGTCACGGTGGAGCAGCTCTTCGCTCGCGTGCCGGCGCGCCGAAAGTTCCTGCGTTCCGCCAAGGCCGAATATGCCGCCTGTCTGGATGTCATCCGGCGGCTGGCGATGGCACATCCTTCGGTCGCTTTCGCGCTGGAGCATGACGGGCGCCGCGCGCTGGGCGTACAGGCCGGCGAAGAGCGCGAGGATCGGGTCGCCGCGCTCACCGATCGCGCGTTGGCCGGCAATCATGTCATCGTCAGCCTGGAACGCGAAGGGGTGCGGCTGTCGGGCGTTGCCTCGCTGCCCACCTATAATCGCGGCGTCGGCGACCATCAGTTCCTGTTCGTGAACGGACGGCCGGTGCGTGATCGGCTCCTCGTCGGCGCGGTGCGGGGCGCCTATGCCGACATGCTGGCGCGGGACCGGCATCCCGTCGTCGCCCTGTTCCTGGACGTCCCCCCGCTGGAGGTCGACGTCAACGTCCATCCGGCCAAGACGGAAGTGCGCTTTCGCGATCCTGCCCTGATCCGGGGCATGATCGTCTCGGGCTTGCGCCGCGCGCTGGACGCCGGAGGCTTCCGCTCGGTGCAGCAAGCCGATCCCGCCGGTCTCGCCGCGTGGAAGGCAGAGCCGGTTTCGCCCACGCCCATCAGCCCGCTCCCGATCTTCGAAATGGCAGGCGGGGCGTTCACTCCTTCGCCGTCTCCCGCCTCCTTCGCCGATCGCCGCGCGACCTTCCTGACGCCGCCGCCCCAGGCGCGCGCCGAACCCGCAGCGGCCGCTGCGCCGGATGGCGCTAGTTTTCCCCTGGGCGTCGCGCGGGGGCAAGTGGCTCGGACCTATATCGTCGCCGAAGCGGAGGACGGGCTTGTCATCGTCGATCAGCACGCCGCGCACGAGCGGCTGACGCTGGAGCGGATGCGGCGCGCCATGGAGGGGCAGGGGGTTGCGGCGCAGGCGCTGCTCCTGCCGGAGGTGGTCGAGCTGGATGAGCCTGCCTGCGACCGGCTCGAAGCGCGTGTCGAGGAGTTGCGGGAATTCGGCCTCGAACTGGAGCGTTTCGGTCCCGCCGCCATGCTGGTGCGCGCGACGCCGGCGATGCTGGGGCAAGGCGACGTGCAAGGGCTGGTGTCCGATCTGGCCGATGATCTTGCCGCCTATGACAGTGCCTTGTCGCTCAAGGAGCGGCTCGATCTGGTGGCGGCGACCATGGCCTGTCACGGGTCGGTCCGCGCGGGGCGAATGCTGAGCGTCGCGGAAATGAACGCGCTGCTCCGCGAAATGGAAGTGACCCCGCGCAGCGGCCAGTGCAACCATGGGCGGCCAACCTGGGTGAAATTGGGACATGGCGACATCGAGAAGCTTTTCGGCAG
>DATEDR010000205.1:0-2283 GCA_035281605.1 Sphingobium sp. | reverse complement strand
CGGACCGGCCCGATAACAGCCGCGGCATCCGCCGCTGGGTGCAGGGCCTCTTGATGCGCCGGGCGGGCGCTTCCGGCGAGAATGGCAATCGCATCACCCTGCTGCGCGACAGCGACGCCGACGGCAAGGTGGACCTGCAGACCACCTTCCTGGACAATCTCTATTCGCCCTTCGGTATGGCGATGGTCGACGGCACCTTTTATGTCGGCAACAGCAATGCGGTGATGACCTATCTCTACACCGACGGCGCCACCCAGCTGAAAGGACCCGGCCGCAAGCTGCTCGATCTGCCGGCCGGCACCATCAACCGTCATTGGGCCAAGAACCTGATCGCCAGCGCCGATGGCGACAAGCTCTATGTCGCGGTGGGCTCGAACAGCAATGCCGCCGAATTCGGCATGAACCATGAGGAAGGTCGTGCCGCCATCTGGGAGGTCGATCGCCTTGGCGGCAAATCCCGTATCTTCGCGTCCGGCCTGCGCAATCCTAATGGCATGGACTTCTCACCCGCCGGCACGCTGTGGACGGCGGTGAATGAACGGGACGCGATTGGCGGCGACCTGGTGCCCGACTTCATGACCTCGGTGCGCGATGGCGGCTTTTATGGCTGGCCCTACAGCTATTACGGCCAGATCGTGGATGAGCGGGTGCAGCCGCAGCGGCCCGATCTGGTCGCCAAGGCGATCAAGCCCGACTATGCGCTGGGGGCGCATACCGCGTCGCTGGGCCTGACGTTCGCGCGCGGCAATACGCTGGGCCCCGAGTATCAATCGGGCGTCTTTATTGGTCAGCACGGTTCCTGGAATCGGCGTCCGCGCCATGGCTATCGCGTGATCTATATTCCCTTCAACGGCGAGACGCCCGCCGGCATGCCGCGCGAGGTGCTGACCGGCTTCCTCAGTCCCGATGGTGAGGCCCGTGGCCGCCCCGTCGGCGTCATCACCGACCGCACCGGTGCGCTGCTGGTGGCCGATGATGTCGGCAATGTGATCTGGCGCGTTACGCGCCGGTAAAACCACCCCTGCCGGCTTCTCCGTCTTGCGGGGCCGGCAGGCATTTCATGTGCCGCGACAAATTCCGATGAACCGCGGCGGCGGGAAAGAGCATGTCGGCAGTGTCGCAGGATACGGGCCGGCGCCGGGCGCGGCGCGATGAAGATATTTGCAAGATCAAACAAACGCTTATAAGGACCTTGGCCCTGATGACGCCGGCCCGGTAACGATAAAACCTCAAAGCCGGGGCCGACAGGTTATTCGGGCCGTCTTGCTCCTGTATTAGAACGCCCAAAGCGAATCGGAATGGACAGAGAGTCAGTATGCGTATTGCGATGATCGGAACGGGGTATGTCGGACTGGTGTCGGGGGCCTGCCTGTCGGAGTTCGGCCACCAGGTCATCTGCGTCGACAAGGATCCGGCCAAGATCGATGCGCTCAACAAGGGCGTGATCCCGATCTTCGAGCCGGGCCTGGATGAGGTCGTGGCCGTCAATGCCAAGGCGGGAAGGCTTTCCTTCACCAGCGATCTGGCGTCCGCGGTCCGGGAGGCCGATGCGGTCTTCATCGCGGTGGGCACGCCCAGCCGCCGCGGCGACGGCCATGCCGATCTGTCCTATGTCTTCGCCGCCGCCGAGGAAATCGCCGGCGCCCTCAGCGGCTATACCGTGATCGTCACCAAATCGACGGTGCCGGTCGGAACCGGCCGCAAGGTCCAGGCGATCATCGCCAAGGCCCGTCCGGACGCCGAGTTCGATGTCGCCTCCAATCCCGAATTCCTGCGGGAAGGCTCGGCGATCGAGGATTTCCGCCGCCCCGACCGGATGGTGGTGGGCTGCGAGACCGAGCGCGCCCAGGGCCGGATGCGCGAAGTCTATCGTCCGCTCTTCCTCAACGAGACCCCGATCATCTTCACCAGCCTGCAATCGAGTGAGCTGATCAAATATGCCGCCAACGCCTTCCTGGCGACCAAGATCACCTTCATCAACGAAATGGCCGATATCTGCGAGAAGGTCGGCGGCGATGTGCAGGACGTGGCCCGCGGCATCGGCCTGGACGGCCGCATCGGCAAGAAGTTCCTGCATGCCGGCCCCGGCTATGGCGGTTCCTGCTTTCCCAAGGACACGCTGGCACTGGTGCAGACCGCCAGTGCGCTGGGGGCGCCCAGCCGCATCGTCGAAGCGGTGGTCGCGGTCAATGAGGCGCGCAAATCCGCCATGACCAGAAAGATCGAAGCAGCCTTTGGAGGGGTGAAAGACAAGACCATCGCGGTGCTGGGCCTGACCTTCAA
>DATEDR010000204.1:0-3631 GCA_035281605.1 Sphingobium sp. | reverse complement strand
CAACCGCAATTCTTCGCGTTCATGGGCAGCGAAATCAGCGATCAGAACCCGGCCGCCGACCGCTGTGACGCGCGCCGCCTCGGCTATGACCGCTTCGGGCGCCTGCGCATAATGCAGCACCTGATGCAGCATGACCGTGTCGGCACGGCCCGGCTCCAGCGGAAGGGCGCCGAAATCACCCAGTACCAGCGCATATTTGTCGCCCGCATCGTGCGGCAGCTTGGCGCGGGCGAGCCGCAGCATGTCGGGGCTGCGGTCCAGCGCGGTCACTTGGTCCGCGCCGGGTCCGAACAATTCTATCATCCGGCCGGTGCCGGTGCCGATATCCAGCAGATGGCCGATCGGCTCTTCGCCGAGCAGGACCGTCATCGCCTTTTCCACGTCCCCCTCAGGCACGTGAAGCGAACGGATCGCGTCCCATTCTTCAGCATGCTGGGCGAAATAATCCTCCGCGGACCGTGCCCGGTCGGCACGCACCGCCGCCAGCCGGGCGAGGTCGGCACGCTGCCATAATTCTTCACTTTCAGAAGGAACGAGCCGGTCGAACAGGGCAAGGAAGGGCGCGGACGTGGTTCCCCGGTTCAGCCGCAGGAACACCCAATTGCCTTCCTTCCGCCGCTCAACCAGGCCAGCCTCGGCGAGGATGCGGACATGGCGCGACACGCGGGGCTGGCTCTGCCCGACGACTTGCGCGATCTCGCCCACGGCCAGTTCCATAGCGCGCAAAAGATAGATTATGCGCAGCCGGGTCGGGTCACCCAAAGCCCGGAAAATGTCGAGTGCTGCGCTCATACAGGCATCATATAAAGAAATCTTTATATACGTCAATGGGCCTTCCGCGCGCTTCCGCCGAAAGGCCTGCAACCCCCATGAATCCGCGAGTCGCATGAATGGGATTGCCATGAGTCACCCAATTCACTACGAATCAGCCCCGCAGGCGCAAAAGGGGGGTGAACTTTTCTCCGAGAGTGGTCTGCACCGTTTTTTTTCTCTGAGAGGGGTTAGCCCATGTCCAAGTCGATTGCTCTTTCGCTCGTTCTCGCCGCGTCGCTCGGCCTCGCCGCATGCTCGGGTGGCGCGGAAAACGCCGCCAATGCTTCGGCCAACGCTGCTGAGAACGCTTCGAATGCCGCCGACAACGCCGTGAGCGCTGCTGAGAACGCCGCCGACAACGCCGCCAACGCTGCCGCGAACGCGACCAACACTGCCGCGAACGCCGCCGACAACGCGATGTAATTCCCTCCTCGGGAATGGATTTTGGAAAAGGCCGCACCGGGAACGGAGCGGCCTTTTTCTATGATAGCAAGGAAGGCAGCTGGGCGATGCGGCTTGCAGCGATGGTGCTCCTGTCACTCACCCTCGCCGGCTGCAGCCCGGACTATCCCGATGGGGGAGAGCCCGGCGCGGGCGAGGCAAGCGCGCTCAATGCCGCCGCGGATCAACTGGACGCGGAGGCAGGAGCGGCTCGATCGGAGGGGTTGAACCCCGCGGCCGTCGCGGCCTCCCGCGCCGATCGCGATCGCCAGGGTGAGACCACCCGCCCATGAAAAAAGGGCCGCTCCGCAGAGCGACCCTCCTCCTTGATGGACCGGTGAGGCCGGTCAGCAATCCCTATCGATGGCCCGGCCGGCCAGCGCGCCCACGCCCGCGCCGACGATGGCGCCGGTGGTGCCGTCGCCACGGCGTCCGTAACGACCGCTGCCCTTGCCGATTTCGTTGCCCAGCAGGCCGCCCGCGATCGCACCGATGATCGTTCCGCCCGTTCCGTTGTCGCGGCAGCGATACCCGCCACGATAGCCGCGATAATAATTGTTGCGGTAATAGCGATCGCCACGATAGCCGCGGTAATGATCGCCGCGGTAGCCGCGATATTCGCGATAACCCCGGTCGCCCCGATAACCTCGGTCGCCGCGATAATAATCGCCGCGCTCGTAGCCGCCCCATCCGTCGCGTGCCTGCGCCGGCGCCGCGGTAACCGCCAGAGAGGCAACGCCCATGGCCAGGGCCGCTCCCATATTGATCAGAAACTTGGTCTTCATGGCGTAGCTCCTCAATTCTGCTATCGCTGGCGGAGACCAGTGCCGCCGCCCATCGATTGACCTCCTTTTGGACGATTCGCGTTGAGCCAAGCCTGAATGGGCATGTCAGCCAGCGTTCAGACAGAAAATTTTTAACAAGCGCCTCTTTTATCGCCTTTTCACCCTCCAGCCAGCCTGGGTTGCGCGCTTCATCCCCATTGGTTCGGTCCCCCAGTTTCCCTATGGCAACCTGATGCGTCGAATATTGATCGTCCTTCTGCTCGCGATCCTGCTGCTGCCGGCGCCGCACAAGAACAAGCCCGAACTTTTCGGCGCGGGGCCGCTCCTGCTCAGGATACGCCCGCTCCCGCTCGATGCCGCCCGGCCCGCTGTGCGCCGCGTCGGCGCGCTCGACTATCTGGCCGGCTGGCAACTCACCAGCCCTCACCGGGGCTTTGGCGGCATTTCGTCGCTGCTGGTCGACGGCCGCGGCCAAATACTGGCGCTAGGCGATTCCGGGACGCTGATGGGCTTTGCCATTCAGCCGGGACGGGACATGCGCCACCCTTTCATCGCGCCGCTGCCAATACGACCGGAAGATCGCGAGCAACCCTGGTGGGCGTGGGATTCGGAAAGCCTGGCGCGCGACGCCGAAACCGGCCGCTACTGGGTAGGGTTTGAGATGTTGCAGCGCATCTGCCGCTACGCGCCGGGATTTGCGCGGGTGGAAGCGTGCCGTACCTGGCCGGAAATCGAGGCATGGCCGGAAACTGGATCGATCGAAGCCATGGCCAGGCTACCCGATGGACGCTTCGTCGCCATCGCGGAAATGGGCGTGACGAGCGACGGTAGCCACGACATGCTGCTGTTCAGCGGCGACCCTGCGGAAAGCGGCACCCCGCCCCCCCTCCACCTGCGCTACGTGCCGCCACGCGGCTATCGTCCGACGGATGCAGTAGCGCTGAGGGGTCGGCGCCTGCTTGTCCTCAACCGGCGATTGACGCTGCAGGACCTGTTTACCGGCACCCTGGCGAGCATCGACCTCCCCGCCGCGCCGCGTTCAGGCGACCGCATCAAGGCGCACACGCTTGCCCGACTGGCGCCCCCGCTTCTCGCCGACAATTTTGAAGGGGTGACGGTCACGCGGGAAAGCAGCCGGACGATCGTCTGGATCGTATCGGACGACAATCACGAATTTTTCCAGCGCACCCTGCTGCTGAAATTCGCGCTGCGCCCCTAGGCCGATCATCGCACGACGCAAAAAAGCGGCCCGTCACCGGGCCGCTCCTTCAAGCGAACGACGCTGACCGAATCAGGCGGCTTGGACGGCCTGCTTCTTGGCGATGTCGCGCTTCAGGCGACGGGCCTTGAGCGACAGCTTGTCGTCGTTGGTCTTCAGCAGCCAGTTGTCGAGGCCGCCATTATGCTCGACCGAGCGCAGGCCATGCGTCGACACGTGCAGCTTCACCGTGGTCTCCAGCGTTTCGGAGATCAGCGACACGTTCTGCAGGTTGGGCAGGAACACACGCTTGGTCTTGTTATTGGCGTGGGACACGTTGTGACCCACCTGGCGGCCCTTGCCGGTCAGCTCGCAGATGCGCGACATAGTCAAT
>DATEDR010000203.1:0-3441 GCA_035281605.1 Sphingobium sp. | reverse complement strand
GGCATGAACAGGGGCAGATCATCGGTGATCGGGTCTTGCCTTTCGATGACGTCACCGTGGCGCGGGAGTGCGCGGGTTGAGCCATCTTTGGACAGCAGAGGAGATCGCGCAGGCCACGGGGGGCGTCGCATCGGCGCCCTTCGCCGTTTCGGGCGTGGCTTTCGACAGCCGGGAAGTGACGAAGGGCGACCTGTTCGTCGCGATGAAGGGCGAGGCCACTGACGGCCACCGCTTCGTGGAAAAGGCGTTCGGTCAGGGCGCAGCCGGCGCGATCGTCAGCGAGCCGATTGCGCAGCCGCATATCCTCGTCCCCGACAGCGCGGCGGCGCTCGAAGCGCTGGGCCGCGCGTCGCGCGCGCGCACGTCGGCCAAGATCGTGGGCGTCACCGGATCGGTCGGCAAGACCGGCACCAAGGAAGCATTGTTCCAGGCGCTCGACCGTATCTGCCCGGATGAGGTCCACCGATCGGTCAAAAGCTACAATAATCATGTCGGCGTGCCGCTGAGCCTGTCGCGCATGCCGCGCGCGTCGACCTATGGCGTGTTCGAAATGGGCATGAATCATGCCGGGGAGCTTGCCGCCCTGACCCGGCAGGTGCGGCCGGATGTCGCGATCGTTACCGCGATCGCGCCCGCGCACATCGAGTTTTTCGGCACCGAAGAGAAGATCGCCGAGGCCAAGGCGGAGATTTTCGAAGGGCTGGAGCCCGACGGCACCGCGATCATCCCCTATGACAGCCCCCATGTCGCGATCCTCTACGCCAAGGCGGAGCAGCATGCCGCGCGCATCCTGACCTTCGGCTTCGATCCAGAGGCCGATGTGCGCGCCCGGGACA
This sequence comes from Sphingobium sp., assembly GCA_035281605.1. GTDB lineage: Bacteria > Pseudomonadota > Alphaproteobacteria > Sphingomonadales > Sphingomonadaceae > Sphingobium. The sequence goes on along the minus strand of DATEDR010000203.1, from coordinate 2,605 downwards.
TGGTGCCGGCGGCGAATGGAGGGACGCTGGTCACGGCAACGCTGCCGAGCGCGGAGCTTTGCTTTACCGTGGGCGCACCGGGCGAGCATTGGGTGTCCAACGCGCTCGCGGTGTTGGCGGCGGTCGAGGCGCTGGGCGGTGATCTGGCCGCGGCTGGACTGGCGCTGGCGGAGATGCCGGGCCTTCCGGGCCGTGGCGAGCGCCGCGTTGTTCCCGTAAGCGGCGGCGAAGCGCTGCTGATCGACGAAAGCTATAACGCCAATCCGCTCAGCATGGCGGCGACGCTCAAGCAACTGGGCAGGGAACAGGCGAGCCGGCGCATTGCGGTGCTCGGCGGCATGCGCGAGCTGGGCGACCGGAGCGTCGAACTGCATGCGGGCCTGGCCGAACCCCTGGCGGCGGGGCAGGTCGACTATGCGATTTTGGTCGGGGATGAGATGAAACCACTTGCCGACGCGCTGGGCGGAGTTGTGGCTTTCGATCATGTGGCCGATACGGCGGCGGCGACGAGCCTGATCGCCAGGGAAATGCGCGCGGGCGATGCGATCCTCGTCAAGGGATCGAACGGCATAGGCCTGTCGCGCCTGGTCGCCGCGCTTGGGGAACAAAAGAACTGATGCTCTACTGGCTTGCCCAGACCATGGATTTCGCGGGCGTGTTCAATCTCGTCCGCTACCTCAGCTTCCGTGCCGGCGCGGCGATCTTCACCGCGCTGATCATCGGCCTGGTCATCGGCCCGCGCTTCATCGGCTGGCTGCGCGTGCGCCAGGGCAAGGGGCAGCCGATCCGCGACGACGGCCCGCAGACCCACCTCGCCAAGCGCGGAACGCCGACCATGGGCGGCCTCATGATCCTGACATCCTTCATGGCGTCGGTGCTGCTGTGGATGGACCTGTCGTCCATCTATGTCTGGGCCTGCCTGTTCGTGACGCTGGGCTTCGGCGCGATCGGCTTCCTCGACGATTATGACAAGGTGACGAAGGCCAGTCACAAGGGGCTGTCGGGCAAGATGCGGCTTGCCTTCGAATTTCTGATCGCGGGTTTCGCCGCCTGGCTGATCGTCAACCAGCATGGGAATACCGCGCTTTACCTGCCTTTCTACAATGGTCCGGCGATCGAACTGGGCCCCTTTTATTTCCTGTTCGCGGCGTTTGTGATCGTCGCGTTCGGCAATGCGGTGAACCTGACCGACGGGCTCGACGGGCTCGCCACCATGCCGGTCATCATCGCCTGCATGGCCTTCATGGCGATCGTATATCTGGTCGGCCGCGCCGATTATGCCTCCTATCTCGGCATCCCGCATGTGCCCGGCGCGGGCAATCTGACGATCCTGTGCGGCGGCATCATCGGCGCGGGCCTCGCCTTCCTTTGGTTCAACGCGCCGCCCGCCGCGGTCTTCATGGGCGATACCGGCAGCCTGGCGCTGGGCGGCACGATCGGCGTCATCGCCGTCACCGCGCATCATGAAATCGTGCTGGGCGTGATCGGCGGGCTGTTCGTGGTCGAGGCGATGAGCGTCATCATCCAGGTCTTCTTCTACAAACGAACCGGCAAGCGGGTGTTCCGCATGGCCCCGATCCACCATCATTTCGAACAGCTTGGCTGGGCGGAGCCGACCGTCGTGATCCGCTTCTGGATCATCTCCTTCGTGCTGGCGCTGGCTGGCCTTGCCACGCTGAAGTTGCGGTGAGCGGGATGGGCCTCATTTCCAGCGCTTTTGCAGGCAAGCGTTACGCAGTCCTTGGCCTCGCCCGTTCTGGGCTCGCCACGGTCGAAGCTTTGGTCGCCAGCGGCGCGCAGGTGACCGCGTGGGACAATCGGGAGGAAGCCTGCGCGCTCGTCGCCGATAAGGCGGAGATCGCCGACCCGCTCGAAATCGACCTTGCGGGCTTCGACGGCGTCGTCGTTTCGCCCGGCGTGCCGCTCAACAAGCATCCGATCGCCATGCATGCCAAGCTTGCCGGGGTGCCGGTGATCGGGGACATTGAGTTGTTCGCGCTGGCCCGGCCGACGCTGCCCGCGCATCGGGTGGTGGGGATTACCGGCACCAACGGCAAGTCGACCACCACTGCGCTCGTCCATCATATCATCGAGACGGCAGGCATCCCGACCCGCATGGGCGGCAATATCGGCCTGCCGATCCTGGGCCAGGACCCACTGCCGCAAGGCGGCGTCTATGTGCTGGAACTGTCCAGCTACCAGATCGACCTGACGCAGAGCCTGGATTGCGACGTGGCGGTGCTGCTCAACATCACGCCGGATCATCTTGACCGCTATAATGGCTTTGAAGGCTATGTGGCGTCCAAGGCGCGGCTTTTCGCGATGCAGTCGCCGGGGCATGTTGCCGTTATCGCCACCGATGACGAACCGAGCCGGGCGATCGCTGGGGAGGCGGGCGCGCGCCGGATAGAGGTGGCGGCGACTGACATCGACCCTGCCGCCCAGGCCCGCTGGTCCTCGCTCCAGGGCCCGCACAATGCGCAGAACGCGGCCGTCGCGATCGCCGTCGCCCGCGCGCTCGGCATCGATGAGTCGACGATCGAACAGGGTCTTCAAACATACGCCAGCCTGCCGCACCGGATGCAGCGGGTGCGCGAATTGAACG
>DATEDR010000202.1:0-5484 GCA_035281605.1 Sphingobium sp. | reverse complement strand
AGGAGGCTTGTCCGGCCGGTCGACGAAGCGCAGGGCATAATGATGCTGAGGCTGCGCGGCGAAGGCGTCGACATGCATCCGGCCCAAAGCCAGCATCACGCGCAGAGGCGGCCCGGCGAGCGCCGCGACTGCTCCTCCGATGTCCGCGACATGCGTCCAGCGATCACCTTCGCCCGCCTTCCAGGCGGCGCGGGTGAGCATTGCATGGGCGACGCCCGCGACGCGCGCCGCTTCGATCGCATGGCCGCTCATCCTCGCGGCGAAGGGATGAGTCGCATCGACCAGATGCGTAATCTTCTCTTCTCTCAAATAATCGACCAGCCCAGCGACCCCGCCAAAGCCGCCGACGCGCACCGCCACCGGTTGGGCGCGCGGGCGCTCGGTACGTCCGGCATAGCTCAGCACCGCCCGGTCGCCCCGCTCCGCCAAGGCGGCGGCCAGCGCGCTCGCTTCCATCGTGCCGCCCAGGATCAGGATGTTGGACATGCTATCTGAAGGCCCCTGGCTCACAATCGTCGGCATTGGCGAGGACGGGCTTGCGGGCCTTTCCGCCACCGCCCGCGCCCTGGTCGAGGACGCGCGCTTCATCGCCGCCGCGCCGCGACATCTCGCGCTGCTGCCGCCCCTTAAGGCCGAATATCTGCCCTGGCCAGTGCCGCTCGATGACGGAATCGCCGCCCTCCTCGCCCGCCGGGGAAAGCCGACCGTCATGCTGGCATCGGGCGATCCTTTCTGGTTCGGTGCGGGGACCAGCGTCGCGCGCCATCTCGACCCGGGGGAATGGACCGCCCATCCGGCGCCTTCCACCTTCTCGCTCGTCGCCGCGCGGCTCGGCTGGCCGTTGCAAGAGATCGCCTGCCACGGCCTGCACGCTGCGCCGCTGACCCGCCTGCGGCCCGACCTTGCCCCCGGCCGGCGCGTGATCGCTCTGCTGCGCGACGGCGCAGCCGTTTCCGATCTCGCCCGCATGCTGACCGAAGCCGGTTTCGGGCCGTCCACTCTTCACGTCATGGAGGCGCTGGGCGGCCCGCGCGAGCGCATCCGGATCGCCTGCGCCGAGGACTTCGACCTGTCCGACATAGCCCATCCGGTCGCAGTCGGCATCTCGGTCATGGGCGACGGCAAGGCAATGACGCTGGCGAGTGGCCGTTCCGACGACTGGTTCGACCATGACGGCCAGATCAGCAAACGCCCGATCCGCGCCCTCACCCTGTCTACGCTCGCGCCGCGCCCGGGCGAGATGCTGTGGGATATTGGCGCCGGTTCCGGTTCGATCGCGATCGAGTGGCTGCTTACCCATCCGTCAACGCAGGCCATCGCCTTCGAATCCGATCCCATCCGCGCCGGCCGCGCCCGCGCCAATGCCGACCGGCTCGGCGCGGACCGTCTCACCGTCATAGAGGGTCGCGCGCCCGCCATCCTCGAAGGGCGCTCGCGCCCGGACGCGGTGTTCATCGGCGGCGGGTTGAGCGACGCGCTGCTGGACAGGATCTGCGCCCTGCCGGGCGGCCCGCTGCGTCTCGTCGCCAATGCCGTGACGTTGGAATCGGAGGCGCTGCTCGCCAGCTGGCACGGCAGGCGAGGCGGCGATCTGCTCCGCGTCGAGATCGCGACCGCCGCGCCTTTGGGTAACCGCCGGGGCTGGCGCGCCGCCCATCCGCTCGTGCAATGGAGCGTCATCCTGTGATCGTCGCCGGCTTCGGTTGCCGCAGCGGTGCGGAGGCGGCCTCCTTCCGCGCCGCGCTCGCCCTTCAGCGGCCTGCGTCCATCGGCGCGTTCGCGACTCTGTCTCATAAGGCTGCGCTTCTCGCCCCGTTGGCAGACGCATTGGGCCTGCCCCTGATCCTCGTCGAGCCCGCCTCGATCGAGGGCATCGCCACTCTCACCCGCTCCCCCGCCAGCCTCGCCGCCTACCGTACCGGCAGCGTCGCCGAAGCCGTCGCGCTTGTCGCAGCCGGATCCGGCGCGCGCCTGCTCTCCTGCCGCAGCGTCTCGCCCGACGGGCAGGCGACCTGCGCCCTTGCCCAGGGAATATCCGCATGACCGTCCATTTCATCGGCGCGGGGCCCGGCGCGCCCGACCTGCTTACCCTGCGCGGCCGCGACCTGATCGCCGCATCGCCGGTCTGCCTGCATGCCGGATCGCTGATCCCGGCCGCCATGCTCGATCATTGCCCGCCTGGCGCGCGCATCGTGAACACGGCGCCCCTGACACTCGACGAGATCATCGCCATCATCGCCGAAGCCCATGATGCCGGCCAGGACGTCGCCCGTCTTCATTCGGGCGATCTTTCGATATGGTCGGCCATGGGCGAGCAGGTCCGCCGTCTTAAGGCGCTGGACATCCCCTATACGATCACGCCCGGTGTCCCTTCCTTCGCGGCGGCGGCGGCGGCGCTGGGCACCGAGCTGACGCTGCCCGGGCTCGGCCAGTCGCTGATCCTCACCCGTACGCCGGGCCGCGCCAGCGCCATGCCGCCTGCCGAAACGCTTTCTACCTTTGGCGCCAGCGGCGCGACGCTCGCCATCCATCTGTCGATCCACAACCTGCCACAGGTGGTGGCGGACCTCGCCCCGCTTTACGGCGCCGACTGCCCCGTCGCGATCGTCTGGCGGGCCAGCTGGCCCGACCAGCGCATCGTCCGCGCCACGCTCGCCACCGTGGAGGATCGGGCGGCGGGCGGACCGGAGCGCACCGCCCTCATCCTGGTCGGCCCGGTGCTGGGCGGCGGCGACTTTGAGGAAAGCAGCCTCTATGCCCCCGGCTACGACCGGCGTTTTCGTCCGACCTCAGCCAACTCCCGCTTCGCCGGAGCCGAAGAGTGACGCCCGGCATCCTCATCGCCGCGCCGCGTTCGGGATCGGGCAAAACCCTGGTCACGCTCGGCCTGCTTCGCGGTTTCCGGAGGCAGGGGGTACGGGTCCAGCCCTATAAATGCGGCCCCGACTATATCGACACGGCCTATCACCGGATGGCAAGCGGCCGCCCTGCTTTCAACCTCGACAGCTGGGCGATGGAAGCGCCGCTGCTCCACAGCCTCGCTGCGGAAGCTGACAGCGCCGATCTTGCCCTTGGCGAAGGGGTAATGGGTCTCTTCGACGGCGCGCCTGCCCGGGGAGCCAGCGGCGACGGGAGCAGCGCCGACATCGCCGCTGCGCTTGGCTGGCCGGTGCTGCTGGTCATAGACGCATCGGGCCAGAGCCAGTCCGCCGCCGCGCTCGCCCACGGCTTCGCTACCCTGCGTCCCGATATTCGGATAGCGGGCGTCATTCTCAACCGTGTCGCCAGCGCACGCCATGAACAGATGATCCGCCAGGCGATGGGCGACATCGGCATGCCGGTTCTGGGGGCCCTTCCGCGCTGCCCCGACCTCGCCCTGCCGGAACGCCATCTCGGGCTCGTCCAAGTCGGCGAGCAAGCCGACGCGGACGGCATGATCGACGCGATAGCCGACCGGATTGCCACCCATCTGGACCTGACCGCCATCCGCGCCGCAGCCGGTAGGCGTTCCTTGCCCATCTCGGCGCCGTGCCCCTGCCCTCCGCCCGGCCAGCGCGTCGCCATCGCGCAGGATGCCGCCTTCTCCTTCACCTATGCGCATCATCTGAGGGACTGGCGCGCAGCCGGAGCGGAAATCCTGCCCTTCTCTCCCCTCGCGGACGAGCCGCCCGCGCCCCATGCCGATGCGGTCTGGCTCCCCGGCGGCTATCCCGAACTTCACGCCCCGCGCCTGGCCGGTGCCCATCGCTTCCTGGCCGGGCTGCGAGCCTTGGCAGCGGATTACTCGGTCCATGGAGAATGCGGCGGCTATATGGTGCTGGGCGAAGCCATCATCGATGCGCAAGGCGTGGCCCACCGCATGGCAGGCCTGCTGGGCCTCGTCTCCAGCTTTGCCGATCGCCGCCTGCATCTGGGCTATCGGCGCGCAAGGCTGCGCTCGCCGATGGCGGGCCTGTCCGCTGGTGCGGAGCTGCGAGGCCATGAGTTTCATTACTCAACGGTCATGGATCAGCCCGACGCCCCGCTCGCGGACGTTGTCGATGCAATTGACCAGCCCGTGTCCTCAACGGGCTCTATCCGCGGACGCGTAACGGGCAGCTTCTTCCACCTGATGAGCGCTGCATCATGATCCGTTTATCCCTGATCGGCATCGGCACCGGAAATCCGGATCATCTTACCCGTGCCGCAGTTCGCGCCATGAACGAGGCCGACCTCATCCTCCTGCCCCGCAAGGGCGACGCCAAGTCCGACCTTATCGACCTGCGCCGCGCGATCTGTGCCGAAGTGCTGACCGGCGGGACGCGCATCGTCGAATTCGACATGCCCGGGCGCGCCGATCAGCCCGACTATATCGACGCCGTTCTCGACTGGCATGATGCCATCGCAGCACTGTGGGCGGAACAAATCGCGTCGCATCTCCCGCATGGCGGCACGTTGGCCCTGCTCGTATGGGGTGATCCTTCGCTCTACGACAGCAGCCTGCGGATTGCCGGCCGGCTGGCGCGGCAAGGCGACCCGTCGGCCCCGGCACGCGCGATAGAGGTCAGCGTCATACCCGGCATCACCAGCATCCAGGCGCTGACAGCAGCGCACGGCATCTGCCTCAACCGTCTCGCCGAACCGGTGCTGATCACCACCGGACGCCGCTTGCGCGAGCAGGGCTGGCCGGACGGCGTGAACGACATGGTCGTCATGCTGGACGGCCATTGCGCATTCCAGACGCTGGATCCCGAAGACACGGAAATCTGGTGGGGCGCTTATCTGGGCATGGAACAGCAGGCGCTGGCCCACGGCCCGCTGCGCATGGTGAGCCAGCAGATCGTAGAACGCCGCGCGGAACTGCGCGAGCGCCATGGATGGATCATGGACGTCTATCTACTGCGGCGCGCCTTATCCGGCGCGTGCTGAGCCCTGGTATCAGACTGCTGGGGGGCAAAGTTCCATCATCGGTTTGTGAACGACATGGCGAACCATTTCGGCGGTTCCCAATTCGGCGCGGCGCTTGAATTCTGCCGCCATCGCCTTGTGCATCAGGCGCGCGGACGGATCGGCGGTCGTCGCCGCCAATTGTTCATGCATCCTGGCCCGCTCGAGACATTCCTGCGTGTTAAGGGCATGAGTCATCAACCGATCTCCTGCTGTCCTGCAGGCCCCTCGCTCTTCCTCACGCGGCGCCGCGATCGGGCGCGGATGCCTCGCGAAAACGCCGCGAATTTACGCCCTTTCGATGGGCATGGGAAACGGAATCTTTGGCCCTGCAAGGCGCACGTCCGGCCTGTCCACCGGTTCAGCCGATCCAGTCGGCTTCCGGCTCGCAACGATGGTTCTTCAGCTCCCGGCGACTATCCGCGTCCACTTCGCTCAATGCCACCTCATAACCCCACAGGTTGGCCAGATTCTGCAGCACCTTTGCCGCGTCCGACGCATCCAGCGTCACCCCATCCGTCACCACATGCTCCAGCATCAACGTGCGGTCGCCCGCCA
>DATEDR010000201.1:0-9821 GCA_035281605.1 Sphingobium sp. | reverse complement strand
CCTCGCTCTCCACCACTGGAGCGCCGTCCAGCAATGCGGCGAAGCGCGCGCCGTCCAGCGTCGCCGACATCGGCACGATCCGCAGGTCCGGCCTCAGCGCCGCTTGCGCGTCCAGCGCCAGCGCCAGCCCGAAGTCGCTGTCCAGGCTCCGCTCATGCACTTCGTCGAACAGCACGGCGGATACGCCCGTCAGTTCCGGATCATCCTGTATCCGCCGCACGAAAATGCCTTCGGTCAGAACCAGAAGCCGGGTGGCCGCGGACTGGCGCGAATCCATCCTGGTCGCGTAGCCGACGGTGCGGCCCGGCTGCTCGCCCATCATTTCCGCGATCCGCTCCGCCGCGGCGCGCGCGGCCAGTCGCCGGGGGGAAAGCAGCAGCACTTGACCCCTGCACCAGGGCTCGTTCAACAGCGCGGGCGCGACCGCCGTGGTCTTGCCCGCGCCCGGCGGCGCCACCAGCACGGCGTTGCTGCCCGTGCGCAGCGCGGCAAGCAGGTCGGGCAGCACGGCCTGGATGGGAAGGTCGATCATCGCCAGTCCCCGTGGCGCCATTCCGGCGCCTGTCTGAACGCTCAATAGGCGCGGGCGATGGCGAACTCGACCGCTTCGGTCAGCGCCGCCTTGGCCTTGCCCGCATCGAAGCGGCCCAGGGCATCGATGGCGCGCTGGCCGTAATGACGAGCCCGTGCCAGCGTATCGTCGATCGCCCCGGTGCGGCGCAACAGCTGCGTCGCATAGGCCAGATCCTCGTCGCTCACCCGGTTGCCAGCGATCGCCTGCTTCCAGAAGGCGCGATCCTCTTCGGACCCGCGCGCATAGGCCAGGATCACCGGCAGCGTCACCTTGCCGTCGCGGAAATCATCCCCCGCATCCTTGCCCATGGTGGCGCCGTCCGACTCATAATCGATCGCATCGTCGATCAGCTGGAAAGCTATCCCCAAATTGCGGCCATAGACGTCCAGCGCCTGCTCCTCCGCTTCGTCGCGGTCGGCGACCACGGCGGATATGCGGCAGGCGGCGGCGAACAAGGCGGCGGTCTTGGCGCCGATAATGTCCAGATATTGTTCTTCGCTGGTATCGATCTTGCGCTGCGCGGTCAGCTGGTTGACCTCGCCTTCCGCGATCACGGCGGAGGCGTTCGACAGGATCTTCAGGACCTTGAGCGATTCCGCCTCGACCATCAGTTCGAAAGATCGGGAAAAGAGGAAGTCGCCTACCAGAACGCTGGCGCTGTTGCCCCAGATGATGTTGGCGGTCTTGCGGCCCCGGCGCAGGCCCGAACCGTCCACGACATCGTCGTGCAGCAGGGTGGCGGTGTGGATGAATTCGACCGCCGCGGCCAGCTTGTAGTGGCGGCTCCCGGCATAGCCCACTAGCTGCGCGCAGGCGAGCGTCAGCATCGGCCGCATCCGCTTGCCGCCGCCGGCGATCAGATGGCCGGCCAGTTCGGGAATCAGCGGGATGCGCGACTGCATCCGGTCCAGGATCACCGTGTTGACCTGGTTCATGCCATCGGCGACCAGCGCCATCATGGAGGCGAGCGAAGGCGCGCCCTTGGCGCTGCGGATGGGATGGACATTGCCGGAGGCGGGTGCGGTCATGACCCGGCCCATGTGGCGGCGCAAAATGCAGATGGCAAGCGGGAATAGCTTGCGCGGGCGGCTGGAAGGCGCAAAAAGCGCCGCAGGAACTGGAGGACAAGCGTGGACGAGACATTGAAGCGGTATCGCGAGAGCATCGACAATATCGACGCGGCGCTCGTATTCATGCTCGCGGAACGCTTCAAGATCACGCAGGCGGTCGGCGAATATAAGGCGGCCAACGACCTTCCCACCGCCGATCCGGGTCGGGAGGAACGGCAGATCGCCCGGCTGCGCCAATTGGCGACCGATGCGAAGCTGGACCCGGACTTCACCGAAAAATTCTTGCGCTTCATCATCGACGAAGTGATCCGCCATCATGAAAGGTTGCGGGAAGGCTGAGGGTCAGGCCGGTTCGCTGATCGGCCCTCCCTTGCCCTGCGAACGGCCAAGCATCACGCCGCCCAGCGCCAGGGCGAAGCCGAGAATCTGCACCGGCCCCAGCTCTTCGCCGAACAGCAGCCAGGCCTCGATTGCAGCGAGCGGCGGGACGAGCAGCAGCAGCATCGATGGCCGCGTCGGCCCCTGGGTCCGCACCAGCCACACGAGCAGCGACAGCCCGCCTGCGGACAGGCCAAGCACCGACCAGCCGAGGCCGGCCCACAACAGCGGGGCACTGTCCCAGCGCATCTCCCCGATTGTCAGCGCCGCCGCGATCGCCACCAGTGCGCCGCCTGCATTCTGCACCGCGCCCGAAATCCAGATGCCATCGCCCGCGATCGATCCGCGCTGGACCAGAGTGCCAGCAGCCATGCCCAGGACGGACAGGATCGCCGCGATGATCGGCAACAGCGTGACCCCGCCCGCGCCGGACCGCTCGATCGCCGGCAGCAGGACGCAGCCCACCCCGGCAATGGCGATGACGAGGCCGCCCCAGGCGCGGGTCAGCAGCCGCTCGCCGAGGAAGGCGACGCTCGCGACTGCGACCATCAGCGGCTGAAGCGCCCCGAGCAGCGACATGATGCCCGCGGGCATGCCGTTATCCACCGCCCACCAGCTGACGGTCAGGTAGATGCCGTGCAGCATCGCGCCCGCCAGCAGGTGACTGGCAAGCCGCCGACCGCTGGGCATTGCCTGACCCGCGCGCAGGGCGATCAGAAACAGAAGCAGCGTCGTCAGCGTCAGCCGGACGCTCAGGATCAGTTCCGGTGCGCCATGAGGCACGACGGCCCGCGCCACGATGAAACCGGTGGACCAGATGAGAACGAACAGGACGGACGCGAAAAGGGCGATCATGGCCGCGCCTTTGGCCGATAGGATAGCCGCTGTCGAGTTGTCTCGCTAGACTACTCCCGGCTCGCGCGGATCGCCGCTCCTCCCGCGAAGGGCGTGATCGCCACCAGCAGCAGGGATGCCGCGCCCAGGAATTTGAGCGCCGCGCCGCTGCCATCGCCCAGCGTCCCCGCGCCGAAGATCAGCAGCGGCACCGCCAGCGGCAGCGCCAAGAGCCCCGCCAGAGCGCCGCTCGACCGCAGCCCGGCCGTCAGCGTCGCCACCAGAAGGCCCAGGGCCGCCAGCGCCGGCGTGCCGATCAGCAGGCCCAACTCCAGCATCATGACCCGGTCGCCGTCCAGTTTGAGCAAGGCCGCCGCTGGAAGCGTCGCGATCATCAGCGCCGGGCCGAAGCCCAGCCAATGCGCGACGAGCCGTGCCAGCACGACCATTTCCTCGCCGATGCCGCGCAGCGCGATCTGGTCCAACACGCCCGCGTCCCGATCCGGCGCCACCAGCCGGTCGACCGGCAGCAGGCTGGCAAGCAGCGCCGCGATCCACAGCATGCCGCCGCCCGACCGGCGCAGCAGCGCCGCGTCCGGACCGACCGCGAAGGGATAGAGGCTGGCGACCAGCAGCAGGAAAGCGACGGGCAACCAGAGCCCGGCCGATTGCCACGCCTGCCGCAGGTCGCGCGCGCCGAGCAGCAGCATCACTCGCACGGCAGCATGTCCTTGGGCACATAATCCGCTAGGGCCAGCGTCACGGGCGAGGATAGCGGCAGCGGCTGGTGCGATGCGGCCAGCACGATCCCGCCCCGCGCCAGGTGGCGCTCCACCGCCACGCCCAGCAGCGCCAGCGAGGCGTCGTCCAGCCCGTTGCCGGGCTCGTCGAGCAGCCAGATCGGCGCGCTTCCCGCTATCACCCGCGCCAGCGCCGCCCGCTTACGCTGTCCGGTCGACAGCATCCGCACCGGCACCTCTCCCAGCGCTCCCAGCGCCACGGTCTCGATCGCCTCGTCGAGCTTCGCGGCGTCCGCGCCGTCGAGCCGGGCCCAGAAGGCAAGCGCCTGCCTGAGCGACTGCTCGCCATCCAGCGCCAGCCGCTCGTCGGCCAGCGCGATCCGCCCCTGCCGCTCGACCGTACCGGCGGCCGCGCGCAACAGTCCCGCGCAAATGCGCATCAGGCTGGACTTGCCGATGCCGTTGGGACCCTTCAGCAGCGCGCTCCCGCCCGGCGCCAGCGCCAGGTCGACGCCCCGGAACAACAGCCGCCCGCCCCGCGCGCAGGCAACGCCCGACAGGCGCAGCGCGGCACCGCTCATGGCGCGACCATGTCCTCCAGAACGTGCATGTCGAGGTCGGAAAGGCCGAAATGATGGCCGACTTCATGCACCACCACATGGGTGATCAGCGCGTCCAGCGGCACCCCGGTTTCGACCCATTCGTCCAGCAGCGGCCGGCGGAAAAGGTGGATCGTTGGCGGACCGTCGCCGGTCTGTGCCGGCTCACCGACCGGACGACCGCTGTAAAGCCCGGTGAGCCCGAAGGGATCGTCGATCTCCATGTCCTTGAGGATCTGCGCGTCGGCGAATTCCTCCACGAACAGGACGACGTTGCTCAGATGCGACCGGAACGGTTCGGGCAGCCGTCCCAGCGCTTCCAGCGCCAGCGTTTCGATTTCGGCGCGCGTCGGCGCCATCTGTGGAGGTTGACCACCTTGGGACATGGCTGCGACATAAGCGAAAGGCCATCATGAGGATAGAGAGATGATTGGTAAACTGGACGCCTCCGAACGCGCCGCCGCATTGGCGACCCTGCCCGCATGGACCGCGGTCGAACAGCCCGACGGGATCCGCCGCCGCTTTTCCTTCGCCGATTTCAACGCCGCGTTCGGCTTCATGACCCGGGTGGCGCTGCTGGCGGAGAAGGCGGACCATCACCCCGAATGGTCCAACGTCTATAATCGCGTCGACATCACGCTGACGACGCATGATGCGGGCGGACTGTCGCGCAGGGACATCGACCTCGCCCGCGCCATCGATGCGCTGGCGCCGCCGGGCGAGGATCAATAGGGGCCGTACGCTTCGATCCGGTCCTCATAGCCCCGCAGCGCGGCGATGACGGCGGGGTTGCCCGCATAGCGCCGCCGCAGCATCGACAGCCGCGCATCCGTCCCGGTGCACAGTTCCGCTATATTCTCGGCCAGATAGGCGCGGCGATCGCTGTCATAGGGTTCCTCGCCGCGAAAATGATCGCATCCGTCTCGGTCAACCATGAAGCTCGTCACCTCCTGCGGGAAGGCGGTCGACTGGGCGGCATCGGGGGAGGGCGGCAGGTCCAGCGATCCGAGCGGCGCGGGCTGCGCACGGACGGTCACTTCGGCAGAGGGCCTGGGCTGCGCCGCCACCACCTCGATCGGTGGCAGCGCCAGTTCCGCCGCATTATCGGCGGCGGCCAGCGGGGGTGAGCTTTCATCAGCGGCGGCAGCGCTTTCGCCGGACGTATCCCGGCAGCCGGCGGTGATCGCCAGCACCATCAGAATAGAACACAGCCCCCCGCGCATTCTCACCCGATTTCCTCCCGCAAAATGGCAATAAGATCAGCGACATGCGGAAGTCGCTGTTCCTCCTCATCGAGAATCGCCATGAACGCGGTTCGCCTATAGGCACGCACCGCGTCTTCGGAAAGACGGCTTGCTGCGGGCACTGCCGAAATCACGATGTCCAGCAGCCGCTCGACCCCGTGCAGCCGCCCCCAAAGATAATCATTCTCCCGATAGACACGGCTGAAGAAGGCACCGAAGTTGTTGAATTCTATGCCTTTCAGCGTGGCTTCGGCCCCACCTGTGCGAATTGCGACACAGTCCTCGGGAGAAATGCGGTCGACCTTCACCGGATCATATTCATCCATGGCGTGGCCCTGAAGCAACGGCAGGGTGGCGATATCGTAGAAGGGGAAGCCGAGATAGGCGAGCAGCATCGTCCGCCGCTCCGCCTTGGGCAGGGCAGCCAGCGCTTCGGCCAGCATCATGTCCGCGACCGCGTCCCGCTCGCTAAGGCCACGCGCCTGCGCTATCGCATCCAGGGCGCGTCCCGCATCGGTCGGCACCTCGTCCGCTGCCGCGCGAATGTCGCCATTGTAAAAATCGGCCCCCTCGCACTCGGTATAATGGGCCAGCGCCTGGTAGATGGCGTCGTGCATCTTCTGGATCGTCGCGTCGCCCGCCTGCGGTGCCATTTCCAGCGTTTCGGCCAGCCGCCGGGCCAGGAAACGCAGCCGACGGATGCGAAAGGCGAGGTCATGGGCGCGGAAGAAGAGGACGGGCGCGGAGGCGGGCCCTGCATCGTCGGTCAACTGGTCGGCGCCGATCGCCCGCACATGCGACCATAGCGCCTGCCGGTAATTTTCCCGCATCATCGGGCTTTCCTCGCCGCTCAGGCGGAACAGCAGGGCGGCGAGATCCTCGACGATGCCTGACAGTTTGAGGTGGCCATAGGCGGGGAAGGCGAAGCCTGCCGAACTCGCCGCGCGCTGCTGCGCCTTGCCGCGCCAGCTCGACAGGCGCGCGGGCGTCGGCCGATCGAGGAACAGCATGCCGCCGATCGTATTTTCCACCTCCGCCTCAATCCCCGGACGCAGGGCGTTGAGGATGCGGACCATGCGCCGGATGCGCGACGAATGCCGGTCGATCGCCTCCAGATTATCTCGGATCGGCTGTTCGCGGGGAATATCGCTCAGCGCGCCGAAGATGGTGCGGAAAAATCCCGGCAGCTGCGCTTCGGCCTCTTCCGCCTCGCCCTGGCGGTTGATCTGGATCGACCGATGCCCCGGCTTGGGATCGATATAGACGAAGCGGCGGTCGACCTCGCGCCGGGACGGGCGGTTGCGCAGCGCGCCGATCGCCTGGGCGAAGGGCGCGTTGGCCAGCACCGATCCGTCTATCAGCACCGCGTCCTCGGCCGTGCCGCGCGCGGCGTGACGGGGCAGGGCATGGGCCAGGAATGCGTCGCGGGTCGGCCAGGCGCGATGACGCCGCTTCAACACCCGGTCCAGCTCGCGCACGGTGAAAGGGGGGAACGCGCCCGGGAAACTGGCCGTCGCCCGCGCCGCGAACACCAGTTCGGTCGGATCGGCGAAGGCCCGGTCGCTGCGGCCCCGCGCGCGGAACCCGATCGAGAGCCGATGTTCGGTCTCCACCACCTGGGGCGGGCTGTTGAGGTTCAGGCTTTGCGGATGGCCGTCGAAATCAGTGACGGTCACGAACAGGTCCAGCGGATGGCCTTCCGGCAGCAGCGGCGGCCCGCGCTCGGCCGCCTCCATCGCGTCGAACGCGTCCAGCAGCATCGCGGTGAAGACTTCGCCGCCGAACGGCGGCTCGAACCAGCGTGACCGGATGAAGTGGGACAATTTGTGCCGCACCTCTTCCCGCGTGTCGGGCGCGACGGTCCGCTCCACCGTGTCGCCCGGATGCCGCGCCGCCATCCATACCAGCGGCGTCGCCCAGAATTTCGTGATCCGCCGGGCCGGTCGCGCATCGGGGTCCAGCAGCATTTCGACATCGGCATTTTCCAGCCACATGTCCGTCAGCGGGTCCAGCGACTGCCCGGTCTCGATCGCCTGCGCCAGGAAGATGCCGTTGATGCCTCCCGCGCTGGCGCCCGCGATGATGTCGGGCATCACCCGCAGCTTGACGCCGCTGTCCGCCTCCAGATCCTCCAGCAGCTTGCGATAGACCGCCTCGCTGCTGTTGCCGCTCGTCACCCCGTCGTGGAAGCCCCGGCTCGCTCGCGCCAGCCGCCAGATTTCCTTGGTGATGCCGTGCATGTAGACCGCCAGGCTGATCCCGCCATAGCATACCAGCGCAAGCCGGAGTTCCCGCTCCTTCATCCGGCTTCTCCCGATCTCAAGCGCTCAAACACGAAATTCGGCCCAAATCGGCAGATGGTCGGACGCCTTGCGCGCCGCCGCGCTGTCGTGCACCCCGCAATTTTCCAGCCTCAACTGGCCGCAATGCATGATCCGGTCGAGCCGCGCCACGGGCCGCCGGGCGTGAAAGCTCCGGCCGCAGGGCGCGAAGCTGTAATGCCGCGCGAAATCGGCCAGGCATCCCCGGTCCGCGCTCCATTCGTTGAGGTCGCCCATCAGCACGGTGGGCATCGCCTGCCGCATGCCCGCCGCGTGGATCACCGCCGCCGCCTGCTTGCGCCGCCACAGGCCCGACAGGTCGAGATGCATGCCGAACACGCGCAGCGCCGCCCCGCGCAGGGTAACCTCCGCCATGGTTGCGCCGCGCGGCTCCAGGCAGGGCAGGTGCAGCACGTCGTGGGGGCCGATCTCCGCGTCCTTGCGCACCAGAATGGCGTTGCCGTGCCAGCCCATGGAATCGACATGAACATTCAACGGGACCGGCTTGTAGCTGCTGAGGCTGTCGAGCAACCAGGGCGGGATCGCGGCCGATCGCACGCCGAAGCGCCGGTCCGCCTCCTGCAATGCGATGATGTCGGCATCGACTTCCGTCAGCACTTCCAGCACCCGTTCCGGACTGCGGCGGCGGTCGGTGCCGATGGCCTTGCGGATATTGTAGCTGGCAACGCGGATAGGCTTCATGGCGAAACAATGCCCGAGCGGAACGGATGTTTCCAGCGCGCTTCAAGGATGTTCTTGATGCGTTCCAGATTTCCGGCCATAGCGTCATCCGACGCGCACCCGGTATCGACAGCCTGTCGGGACGCTCGCCCGAACGGAGATCAAGGGGACCATGGCAAAGGCAAAGCGCAAATTCGTCTGCCAGCAGTGCGGCACGATCGCCGGCCGCTGGCAGGGCCAGTGCGACGATTGCGGCGAATGGAACAGCATCGTCGAGGAAGCCGCCGAAACCATCTTTTCCGCCCGCCACGACCTGCAGAGCGGCGGTCGCGCGCTGGCGCTGATCGGGCTGGATAGCAAAGTCGAACTGCCGCCGCGCGCGAGCACCGGCATCGCCGAATTCGACCGGGCGCTGGGCGGCGGCATCGTGCCCGGATCGGCGACGCTGATCGGCGGCGATCCGGGCATCGGCAAGTCGACCCTGCTGCTTCAGGCCGCCGCCCGCATGGCTTCGCGCGGCCTGTCGGTCGCCTATATCAGCGGCGAGGAAGCGGCCGATCAGGTCCGGCTTCGCGCCCAGCGCCTGGGCCTCGGGCAAGCGCCGGTGCAGCTCGCCAGCGCGACATCGGTCCGCGACATCCTGACCACGCTGGGGGAGGGGGAGCCGCCCGCCCTGCTCGTCATCGATTCGATCCAGACGATGCACAGCGACCTGATCGAGGGCGCCCCCGGCACCGTCAGCCAGGTGCGCGCTTCCTCCCAGGAACTGATCCGGTTCGCCAAGCAGCGCGGGACCGCCCTGATCCTGGTCGGCCATGTGACCAAGGACGGCAGCATCGCCGGTCCGCGCGTCCTTGAACATATGGTCGACACGGTGCTCAGCTTCGAAGGCGAGCGGAGCCACCAGTACCGCATCCTGCGCGCGATCAAGAACCGCTTCGGCGGCACTGACGAGATCGGCGTGTTCGCCATGGTGGCGGAGGGGCTGGAGGAAGTCGCCAACCCGTCCGCCTTGTTCCTGACCCATCGTGACGAATCCGTAACGGGTGCGACCGTCTTTCCCGCGCTGGAGGGCACCCGGCCGGTGCTGGTCGAAATCCAGGCGCTCGTCGTCCGCCTGTCGAGCGGCGCCACGCCGCGTCGGGCCGTCGTCGGTTGGGACAGCGGGCGGCTGGCCATGGTCCTCGCGGTGCTGGAGGCGCGTTGCGGCCTCAGCTTCTCGACCTGCGAAGTCTATCTGAACGTCGCGGGCGGCTATCGCCTGTCTGACCCGGCCGCCGACCTCGCCGTCGCCGCCGCGCTCATGTCGGCGCTCGCCGAACGGCCGGTCCCCGCCGATATCGTGTTCTTCGGCGAGATCGCGTTGTCGGGCGAGATCCG
>DATEDR010000200.1:0-6897 GCA_035281605.1 Sphingobium sp. | reverse complement strand
GTCGGCAAGGCGCGCGGCATGGCGCGTCATTTCCGCACCGGCATCGATGCCATGGTGCGCGAGGCGGAGCTGGAAGAACTGGAAAAGAAATGGGCGGACCAGAACCGCCGCATCATGGAAGAACATCCGCCCGAAACGCTGGCAGGCACGCAGATGGAGCCGCTGCAAGCCCCTTCGACGACCGGGGCGGGGCAGGACAGCCCGCCGCCCTTCGTCGCCCAGTCTGCTCCGGTCTCGCCTGCCCCTGCGGCACCGATGGCCGGCAGCGGTGATGCGAGCCCCCCTGTCGCTGATACGGATTCGAGAAAGGGCGACGCCACGGCATGAGGGACATCGACGATAGCAAGGCGCCGCTGCTTGATCATCTGGTCGAACTGCGCGGGCGGCTGATGAAATGCGTGTGGGCGCTGTTCATCACCGGCGCGATCTGTTTCTATTTCTCCGACAAGCTTTTCGCCTTCCTCGTCCATCCGCTGAAGGAAGCCTTTGGCACCGGCGGCGGCCGCCTGGTCTATACCAAGCTGTACGAAGCCTTTTTCGTGCAGGTGAAGGTGGCGATCTTTGGCGCCTTCTGCCTGTCCTTTCCGATCATCGCCAACCAGCTTTGGGCTTTCGTCGCGCCGGGCCTCTATGCGAAGGAAAAGAGGGCGTTGCTGCCCTTCATCATCATGACGCCGGTCCTGTTCCTGATGGGCGCCAGCCTGGCCTATTATGTGGTCATGCCGACGGCTTTCCACTTTTTCCTGCAATTCCAGGGGCAAAGCGGCGGCCTGGCGGTGGAGGCTCTGCCGAGCACGGACGCCTATCTCACTCTGGTGATGCAGTTCATCCTGGCGTTCGGTATCAGTTTCCTGATGCCGGTCCTGCTGATGCTGCTCAACCGCGCGGGCTTCGTCACGCGGGCCCAGCTTATCGGCCTGCGCCGCTACATGATTGTGGGGGCTTTCATCCTGGCTGCGGTGCTGACGCCGCCGGACGTCGTGTCGCAGCTGATGCTCGCCATCCCCCTGCTGCTGCTGTACGAGATCACGATCGTCGCGATCTGGTTTACCGACCGCAAGCAGGCCAAGGAAGCCAAGGCTGCTTCCGACATATCCCCGACCTGAAAAAAGGCCCGCCGGGAAGGGCGGGCCATGCTAGGGGAGAGGAATTTCCGAGGAGACGCCTTAATCCGCGGCGTCTTCGACCGCCTGGCCGGCGCTCTGTACGTCTTTGCCCGCGCCTTCCACGGTGTTGCATGCCGCCACCATGAGCGAACCCGTGAGCAGCAGGCCGGCAAGGATTTTCTTGATCATGATCGTCTCCTTGAAAAACTCGACCGGGTTGGCTGAGCCAAGCCGGTGACAACAGAAAGAACCCGCTGCAGCTGGATCCGTTCCGCAACCGGAAATATCTTTGTTTTCTAAGGGGTAGGGCGAAAAAATTCTGAGCCCGGAACGCGTCGGGGGGGGGGAGATGCGTTCCGGGCTCATATTTTTTGGATAGCAAGAGCGGGGGGCAAAAGATTTGCTATCCGGATTGCAGAACCATCGACGTCGAGATTTGGTTCCAACCGCCGATAAAATTTCTGAACTTTTTATATCTTTATTTTTCAGTGGTTTGATCAACGATCACAGGATGGTCGCGGAAAAAATCCGCCTTTTCCCTCAAATCAGCGGCCGGCCGCTCTTGCGATATTCCGGGCGAATGGTGGAGGTTGGAAGTGCCTGGTCCGGGGCGGACGGCAAGGCGGCTGCCGGGCCTGGAAGCGGAGAAGTGCCGATGAAGGCGGGTAGGGGCGGTGCGGGCCGGGTAGCGGGCAGTGCAGCGGCCCAGCTTCGCATCGCCGGACCCGATTGATATTCGCGGCCGGAATAGGCCATGTGGAACCCCGCCGGCGTGCCATGGACGCCGGGGCCGCGGTAGAAGATGTGCGCGCCGATCACGGCCACGGGGCGCTTGCTCGCGGCCCATCCGGGCCTGACCGCCAATGTATGGTAGAAGGTGGCGAGGCCGGCGGGCCGGTAGACGCGTCCCGCCAGCGCCTGCTCGGCGACGCGGCGCGCGCGTGCCCACCCCTGGCGGTCGGCGGTGCGCGCCATCGATCCATCGCAACTGAAGGTGAATTGGCATCGCAGATCGGTCCGTTCCGATCCCTGATAGACGACGGCGCACACGCTTTGCGGCCAGAGCGGGCTGCGGACGCGGTTGAGGACGACCTGCGCGACGGCCCTCTGACCGTCTTCGGGTTCGTTGCCGGCTTCGTAATAAATGGCCGACGTCAGGCAATTGAGCGCCCGGTAGCCGTCCAGTGCGGTGACGCCCCGGAACACCGCCGCGCTAGCTGCCTGGCCGGCATCCAGCGCGAGGACGTGCCTGCTGCCGCCGGTTGGAGTGGGCAGGCGGTCGAACAGGCCCTGGGCGAAGAAAAAGGCCGAGCCGGGGAAATTTTCGCGCGCCTCTTCGGCCGGGTCGCCCCGCATTGCCGAGGCATCCAGCATGTCGAGCGGCGCGGCGGTGATCAGGCGCGGGGCGGCCAGCGCCATCAGCGCTCCCATGGCCAGGGCCGCGTGCCGCCATCCGTCCTTCAGCCCGTCCAACATGGTGCCCTTTTTCGCGCAGAGTCGCTTCAAATGCCGCTCCTAGCGCGCAACTCTTGCGACTTCCTCTCCGGATTTGGGGCTGTCCCACGGTGGGACGGTGGCGTGTCGAGGCGTTAACCGCGGCAAACGGCTCTTTTGCTCCTCCATCATTCCCTTGCTTGGCAAGGGTGCGTGCGGTCCGCTATGCCGTCGAGATGCTGGTTCAAAATGATAGCCTCGCCCTTATCGGCAACACGCCGCTGGTGCGCCTGACCGGTCCTTCCGAAGAGACGGGCTGCGACATTTTCGCCAAGTGCGAATTCGCCAACCCCGGGGCTTCGGTGAAGGATCGCGCCGCCCTGTTCATCGTCAACGATGCCGAGGAGAAGGGCCTGCTGAACCCCGGCGGCACGATCGTGGAAGGGACTGCGGGCAATACCGGGATCGGCCTGGCGCTGGTCGCCAATGCGAAGGGATACAAGACGATCATCGTCATGCCCGAGACGCAGAGCCGGGAAAAGATGGATACGCTGCGCGCCCTGGGCGCCGAGCTGGTGACGGTGCCGGCCGCGCCCTATTCGAACCCGGGCCATTTCGTCCACACATCCCGCCGGATTGCGGAAGAGACGGAAAATGCCATCTGGGCCAACCAGTTCGATAATATCGCCAATCGCAAGGCGCATATCGTCGGAACGGCGGAGGAAATCTGGACCCAGCTGGACGGGCAGATCGACGGTTTCGTGTGCGCGGCCGGAACGGGCGGGACGATCGCGGGCGTAGGATTGGGCCTCAAGGCGCATGACGAGAATATCACCATCGCGCTCGCCGACCCACATGGCGCGGCGCTGTACAATTATTACGCGCATGGCGAGTTGAAGGCCGAAGGGTCGTCGGTCGCCGAGGGAATAGGACAGGGCCGGATCACCGCCAATCTGGAAGGCGCGCCGATCGACACCCAATTCCGCATCTCCGACGAGGAAGGGTTGCTGTGGGTCCGCCGTCTGCTGGCGGAGGAAGGGCTTTGCCTGGGCTTGTCGTCCGGTATCAACGTGGCGGGCGCGGTGGCGCTGGCGAGGGAACTGGGCCCGGGCAAGCGGATCGTCACCATCCTGTGCGACACCGGCTTTCGCTATCTGTCCACGCTCTACAACCGTGAATGGCTGGAATCGAAAGGCTTGACGATATTCCCCTGGCTCGCGCACAATCACTGACCGCCGACACGGGTCGCGGCGGCAAAGAAAAAAGAGCGTTCCATGGCTGAGACACCCCGCCGGCAGGAAGGGTTGCAGCGCGTCCAGATCGGCCTCACGGGGCTGGCAGGCGTGGTGTTGCTCGTCGGCCTGGCCAATATCGTGATCGACAAGGCGCGGATCGACGATCCTGCGGTGCCGCCTCCGACCGTGCCGACGCTCGACGTCAACGCTGTCGCGCCCAAGGAACCGCTCGCCGAACTGGGCGTGCAGCCTGCGCCCGAACAGGCGCCGATCGTGCCCGACCTTCAGCCTGATCCGAACCTCAAGAAGCCGATGGACCGCGATCCCCAGCCTTCCGCCCGTTGACCATTGGTCGGGGGTGATCGAGGCGCGATGAAGCCGGCGCTGCGTATGTTCGCCCTTTGGTGGCTGCCGGGGCTTCTCATGCTGCTCGCCGGCATGATGGCGCTGTTGCGCACCGGGCGCGTCGATCCGCGCGACTGGACGGCGGCGTCGCTGATCCTGATCGCCGCCGCGCTCGCCATAGCGCGGCGCGGCGGGCTCGCGCCTCTCCTCTGGGCAGGGATGGGTGCGGTCGGGACGGTGCTGTTGTTCGCCTGGATCGCTGCGGATCGGCCGCCGGAACCCTATGCGTCGGCATGGCTGGCGGCGACCGCTGGCCTCGCGATGGCGGGCGGGGAATTGCTGGCGCGCCGGTCGTGGTGGTTCGGATCCGCGTTTTGCGCCGGCGCCATGCTGCTGTGTTGGCTTGCCGACAGGCCCCAGCTGGGGCCGTCCGGCCTTTCCCGTCCCCGGCTCGCCGTCATCAGCGGACTGCCGCTTTTCTGGCGAGAGGGTGCGGAGGGGGCGGCAGCGCGCGTCGACGCGCCCGTCATCGCGCTGCTGCGGCAGCACTTCGCGGTCACGCCGGTCGACAGCCCGTTGTCGCCCGATCTGACGCAGGCGCAGGCCCTGCTTCTGGCGCATCCGCGCCTCCTGTCACCGGCCGAACTGGTCGCGATCGACGCATGGGTGCGCGGTGGAGGGACGGCGGTGGTCCTTGCCGATCCGATGTTGCGCTGGCCATTGGCGCTACCGCTGGGCGATCGCCGGCGGCCCCCGGCGATAAGCCTGCTGTCGCCGCTGCTGACGCATTGGGGCCTGCAACTGATGCCGCCGCAGTCGATGGACGAGGACCGCCACTTTCTGGATGACGGCACGTTGCTCACGATCTTCGCCGCGTCCCGCTTCCGCACCGAAAGCGCTACTTGCCGGCTGGCAGCGGACGGCCTGCTGGCCCGCTGCCGGATCGGGCGGGGGCGGGCGTTGCTGCTGGCGGACGCGGACCTGATCGACGACCGCTTATGGCTGACCGATCCTGCCACGCCGCTCGATCGGCGCAACTGGACCGCCGACACGCCGGATTTCATCGCCCGAGCGCTGCAAGGCGTCGTATCGGAGCCGGGGCATTGGCTTCGATCGGAAGCGCGCCTGCTCGTGGGGCTGCGCTGGGCGATGCTGTTCGGGATTTTCTGGGCCGCGATGGGAAGCGCGTTGCTGCGCTGGCCGCTGATCGGCATTTCTGCCGTGTCGTTTCGCTCGCTTCGTCCACGGGAAAGAAGGGAATCCGCATAAAAAACCAGAACAAAACAGGATTTCCCAAAATATCCCGACTTTTCCCTTTTCTTGCGGCCCGGCGCTTGGTATTTGAAAGCGATAGGGGTTGTCAGGCTTTGCTAGTCCTGTGCACCGGTCGCTGCGATGCGGTCCGGCGGATGATGGCCTGCGTCCCTGCGAACAAGGGGCCTGCTGTTAAGTGTCGGATGCCATTCTCTTTACGGGCAACGCGTTCAGCGTCGCGGACGGCAAAGGCCGGTTCGTGCTGCCCCTGGAGATGCGCCGGCAGGTCAAGCTTTCCAGCGGCGGTGAAACCAAGCTCTTTCTCTCGGTCCATGGCGACAACCCCTGCGCCACGGGCTTTGGAGAATCGCATCGCCGCTTCCTGTTCGAAGAGGTCGAGGAACTGGCCCGCGAAGCGCGCGGCCAGGGTCGCGACTATAATGCCGATCTGGAATTGGAACGCCGGCTCGGCACGATCGAGGAGGTCAATTTCGACGAAGGCGGCCGCTTCGCGATGCACCCCGACATTAGGCAAGAATATGACATCACCGACGTCGCATTCTTTTATGGCGTGGGCCGCTACATCCAGATTTGGAAGCCCGAAACGCTGGTCGACAGCAAGGATCGGCCGGAGCTGATCCGCAACAAGGTCCGCCGCTGGCTGGATCAGCGCGAAGCGGGAGGCGGGAAGTGAGCGGCGCCGACGACCGCCATGTCCCGGTTCTCCTGAACGAAGTGCTTGGCGCCCTCGCCATCAACCCCGGCGAGGTGCATGTCGACGGCACGTTCGGGGCGGGCGGCTATTCCAGCGCAATGGCGGCCAAGGGGGCGACGGTCTTCGCCTTCGACCGCGATCCCGACGCGATCCGGGAAGGGCAGGCGCTGGCCGACGAAAGGGGCATCACCCTGATCGCCGGCGAATTTTCGCGCATGGAAGAGTATCTGGCCGAACGGGGCGTGACCTCCGTTTCGGGCGTCACGCTGGATATCGGCGTGTCCTCGATGCAGCTCGACCGGCCGGAGCGCGGCTTTTCCTTTCAGGGCGACGGGCCGCTCGACATGACCATGAGCCAGAGCGGGATGAGTGCCGCCGACTTCCTGAACACCGCCCCGGAACAGGAAATCGCCGATGTGTTGTATCGCTATGGCGAGGAACCGCGGTCGCGCCGGGTCGCCCGCGCCATTGTCGAGGCGCGCCCGCTGGAGCGCACCGGACAGCTTGCCAGCGTCGTGCGCCGCGCGCTGGGCCACAAGCCGCATGATAAGAAGGACCCGGCGACGCGCACCTTCCAGGCGATCCGCATCCATGTGAATCGCGAGCTGGAGGAACTGGAGCGCGGGTTGGAGGCGGCCGAGGCGATCCTGGAAGAAGGCGGCCGGCTGGCCGTCGTGACCTTCCACAGCCTTGAGGACCGTATCGTCAAGCAGTTCCTGCGCAAGCGCAGCGGCGGGGAAGGGGCGGGATCGCGCCACCTGCCGGAAAAGAAGGCAAGCGAAGTGCCGACCTTCCGCAAGCCCGCCAA
>DATEDR010000199.1:0-12960 GCA_035281605.1 Sphingobium sp. | reverse complement strand
TTCACGAAGGACGCGTTGCGCGTGGCCTGGGCGAAGCCGTCGGCCATGCCGACGACGCTCGCTTCCTGTAGTCCCAGAATATAACGGAAGTCCTCCGGAAAATTCCGGAAGAGCGGCAATTCTGTCGACCCGGGATTGGCAAAGACCGATGTAATGCCGAACTGCCGCAAGAGGTCGATGACTGCGTCCCGTACGGTCAGGGTGATTTCCAGTCCGTGTTCGGTTTGCGACGTTGGCATGTCTGATCTGCTCTCCTGCATGGTCCGGGGATCGAGATGCGTCGAAGACTGGATCAGCCCCCCGAAATGGCATCCCGGCTCTTGCCAGTGGCATGTTTTGCAGTCTATTTCCTATTTGGGCAAAAGCGATAACCTGCAGGCATGACTAATGCAGGGATGCACGGCAGTCATGATCCGGTCTGGACCGTCTCGGCGCTTGCGTGAACGGGATTGCGATAGGGTCCGAGCCGACAGATGAGAAACGCACCCCCCAGCAACAGGATGGCGAAGCCGGCCAGGGCGGGGCCATAGCACTGATATCGCGTGATCGCGCCCGCAGCCAGCGCGGCGCCCAGGCCGCCGCTCCACGCCCATATCACCCAGATCAAACCCGTTAGGCGGCTGAATTCCTTCAACGGGAAATAGCGGCTGATCAGGAAGGACAGCATGTCGGCCTCCGCGCCCAGCGCCAGGCTGACGCACATCGCGCCCAGGCAGGCGAGCCAGGGAGAATGGGCGACGATGAGGATCATCAGGCCGGCGGCGGCAAGCAGCATGACCGCGGCGGTCAGCCCGGGCGCGAAGATGCGGTCGAGAAGATAGCCCACGGCCAATCGCCCGATCCAGGATGCCAGGCCTACCACGGACAATATGGTCGCAACGGTTCCGCTGGAAAATCCGCGCCCGGTAAACAGCGTGACCAGACTGGACATCCCGCCGAAGGCCGCGACCGACACGGCCAGGATCGCCGCCAGGATCAGCCAGAAACTTCGGTTGGCCAGATAGATCTGCGCTATCGTCCGCCGATCCGACTCGCCCGCATTGCGGCTGCGGGACGCGATCATGCCGGGCGGGGTGCGAACGAAGAAAGTCAGGGCGATCAGCGGCAGGAACGCCGCGAGGAAACCGATCAGCGCAAATCCCCCACGCCAGCCCAAGGCGGCCGAGGCGTGCCGGGCGATCTGCGGCAAGGTGAAAGCGCCGATCCCACTGCCCGCCACGACGATGCCCAACGCCAGTCCGCGTCGCCTGTCGAAGAAACCGGCGACGGCAACCGTATAGGGCAGAACCGTGCAGGCAGCGCCGCTGATGCCGATGATCAGGAAAAGAACGGCAAGCCATTGCGGGGACGGCGGCATGATGCCGACAGCCGAGAATGTCAGCCCGAAAATCAGCGCGAACAGGGCCGACGGCACTCGAATACCGGCGTGGCTGATCCATCGGCCCAGCAGCGCAAAGCCTATGCCGCTGCCGGCCAGGAAGGCGGTGAAAAGCGATGCAATGGTCGCCGGGCTCCAGCCGAACTCGGAAGCGAGGCCGAGAGACAGGATGCCGAAGGCATAGACCATGATCGTCCCGCTGCCGAATGCGGAAGCGGCGGCGCCGGCGCCCACGGTCCACCACGGGCTGATTGGTTTGTTGAGCATCGCCATCTTCCCTGAATGAATCCCGGGCCCGAACAGTCTGACGCCCTGGCTGAACAGTATCAGCCAGGGCGCCAAAGTCGTCATATAATGTCTTGCCTAGAAGCGCGTGCCCAGGGTCAACCCATATTGACGCGGCCGGTTGAAGTTCGCCTCATGAAAGCCGATCGAATAGTTGGAATCGCCGCTTTCGATGATGCGCTTGTCCGTCAGATTGTCGACAAAGGCCGTAAGGCTCCATTTACCCTCGTCGAACCAGTAGCCGATCGACGCGTTCGCGAGCGCATAGGCTTTCTGGTACAGATATTTGGAGTTGATCGCGTCATTCTGCACATGGCTCGAATACATGACGTCGGCATTGAAGCGCAGCTCGCCCAGTTCCGACACCGGCAGACGATATTCCGCGCGCGCGTTGATCGTCCATTTCGGCGTCTTCGCCAGTTCCTTGTCGCTGGTGATCTGCTGGTCCAGCGGCAGGTTCGGATCGACGACCGGCACTTCCTTGTACTTGGCGTCGAGATAGCCCAGGCCACCGGAAATGGTCAGCCGTTCGACCGGCAGCACGCTGACTTCCAGTTCCACGCCGTTGATCCGGGCCGTGCCGCTGTTCCGCGTGATCGGTGCGCCCTGTTCATAGACCGTCAGCTGGATATCGCGATAATTGGAATGGAAGGCCGAAGCATTCACGCGCAGATGCCTGTCGAACCCTTCCCATTTCACGCCTGCTTCGTAAGTCGTCAGAAGTTCTGGATTATAGGTAACGATAGCCGTAACCGGCACCAGATAGCGCGTATTGAAGCCGCCGCTCTTGAAGCCTTCCGAATAACTCAGATAGACAAGCGTATCGCGATCCGGCTTCCAGTCTATACCCGCCTTGAACGACGTGTTCTTGAACGATTTATTATTGGTGCCCGAAGGAATGAAGGGCGTTGCCGTCCCGGTAGGACCGAACAGGCCCAGCAGGCCGTTGATTACCCCGCCGCTGCCCGCAGGCACCCGATATTGCTTCTTGTCGTCGGTATAACGGACGCCACCGGTTACACCCAGCGTGTCGGTGATCGCGAAGTTGACCTGGCCATAGGCGGCATAGCTCTTGTTCTTCACGAAAGTATAGTTGGTCAGATTGCCGAAGGCGATCGGCAGCGTGACGTTGAGCAGATCGTTACCCGTTTCCCGGAAATAATAGACGCCCGCCACATATTTCAGCCGCTTATCGATGGCGCTGCCGGTCAGCTGCAATTCCTGGCTGAACTGCTTCTGCTTATAGTCGAAATTCTGGTTCTCGATGACCTTCAGCGGCGATCCGTCCGGATCCCGGTTGAAACTGCCGTCCGTCGAACGATAGGCTGAAATCGACTTGATCGTGGCATCGAAGGGCAGCGACTGTTCCAGCGTCAGGGCCGTGCCCCAGATGTTCAGCCTGGTGCCGTTCGGACCCGTGGCATAGGTGCTGTTGAGGCCGGGCGTAATCCAGCGTCCGTCATAGGGCTGGGTTCCCAGCAACGGCGCATCGACCAGATTGTAGAGGAACGCCTGCGAGGGATTGCCTGCCGGAATCGGCACGATTTCCGTATCGACGCCGCCAGTGGAACGGTTATAGCGAAGATCCGTCCGGGTTGTGGAGCCGGGCGGTGTCAGAGTGATGCCGACCAGCTTGCTCGCCGCATTCTGTTCCCGCACGCGCGTGCCGTCGACCGACAGCATCGCGCGGAAGCCGCCCTCCGGCTCGAACAGGAAGGTGGCACGGCCGGAATCGCGGTTGATGTTGCCCAGGTCGCGATTGTCGAGCAAGCCATGGACGTAACCGTCGCGATTCTTGGAAGAGGCGACCACGCCGACCCGGATCGTGTCGGTAATCGGGCCGCTCACCGAAACGCGCATGTCGGCGCGATTGGCGGAGCCGCCGGTCAGGCTGGCGCTGCCTTCGAATTCCTTGCTCGGATCACGGGTGACCAGGCTGATCGCGCCGCCGATGGTGTTGCGCCCGAACAGCGTTCCCTGCGGACCGCGCAGAACTTCGACGCGTTCCAGGTCAAGGACGTCGAGCACGCCGCCCACCGATCGCGCGACGTAGACGCCGTCGACATAGGTGCCCACGCCCGGATCGGTCGTCAGCTGGAAATCGGTCTGGCCGATGCCGCGAATGAACACCACCGCGCCGGAGGACACGCCGCTGACCGGCGCCGTCGTGTTGAACACCAGGTTGGGCGTCATCTGCCCCAGTTCGGCGATGTCGCCCCGGCCCTTGGCTTCCAGCGTCGCGCCCGTCACGGCGGTGATGGCGATCGGCGTGTCCTGCAAATTCTCCGACCGCTTCTGCGCGGTCACCGTAATCTCTGCAAGTCCGCCTTCCTGGCTGGACTGATCGGTCGGCGAAACCTGGGCCGCCACGATGGCCGGCGCGGCCGTCAAAAACGCGCCGACACAAACCGATGCCCTGTATAGCGATCTTAAATCCCTGTTCTTGTGCATGAAGTCTCGTCCCCTTTTCTATTTGCCGCTTCGTGGCGATGCAGGAAAATCAAAAATTTCCGAGCTTATTTTACGAATACTACAGGACGCGTCTTGCATCTTGCGGAGCATGTTATTGTCTACAGCGGTCCGCAGGCATTTGACCGACACGGCTTAGTGCCCGTTTGGCAATCCGCCGTTCGGCGGATTGCCGCACCGGCCCTGTCGTCGCTACACAGCGTTCCATTGTGCCGCTCTGGGCAAGTGGATGTGCCCTTGATGCCAAGACCTTGTGCCGCTTCTCGCCGATAATGGCGCGACCAGGTCGCTGCGCGGGCGGCGGACATTATGAGGACCTCTATGCCCAAGGAAATTATCAAGGTTGCCGCGGTTCAGGCGGCGCCGGCCTTTCTGGATCTGGAACGCGGTGTCGAAAAGACCATCGCCCTGATCGAGGAGGCAGCGGCCGCCGGCGCGAAGCTGATCGCCTTCCCCGAATGCTGGTTGCCCGGCTATCCCTTCTGGGCCTGGCTCGACGCGCCAGCATGGGGCATGCAGTTCGTCGGCCGCTATTTTGAAAATTCGATGACGGCGGACGGGCCGGAAGCGCAGCGCATCGCCGCGGCGGCCAAGGCCAACGGCATCTGGGTCGTGCTGGGTTACAGCGAACGGGCGGCGGGCAGCCTCTATATCGCCCAGCTCACGATCGACGATCAGGGACGGACGGTCCATGCCCGGCGCAAGCTCAAGGCGACCCATGTGGAACGGACGATCTTCGGCGAAGGCGACGGCAGCGACCTCAAGGTACATGACACGCCGCTCGGCCGGGTCGGGGCGCTGTGCTGCTGGGAGCATCTGAACCCCCTCACCAAATATGCGATGTATGCGCAGGACGAACAGATCCATATCGCCGCCTGGCCCAGCTTCTCGCTGTATCAGGGCACGGCCTTCGCGCTGGGCCCGGAACTCAACAATGCCATCAGCCGGGTCTATGCCGCCGAAGGCCAGTGTTTCGTCGTCGCTCCCACGGCCATCGTGTCACAGGAGATCATCGACATGATGTGCGATACGCAGGCCAAGCGCGACCTGCTGCCGCCCGGCGGCGGCTATACGGTGATCTACGGGCCCGACGGCGCCTTGCTGTCCGAACGGCTGGACCCGACCGTCGAAGGCTTGGTCTATGCGGACCTCGACCTGTCCCTCATTCCGTTCGCGAAGGCGACGGCCGATCCGGTCGGCCATTATTCGCGACCCGATGTCGCCCGCCTGCTGTTCAATCCGGCCCCGTCGGCGCGCGTCGAACGGTTCGGCCGGCTGTCGTCCAGCCGCGACCATGCCCCGCTGTTCCAGCAGGAGGAAGAGGAAACGGCGCCGCTCGAGCGGGACGTCGACACCCGGATCATCCTCTAAATCTCGGCAAGAACGGATCACGTCATGGAATCAGCGATTCCCCTTCATCTGCGCTGTCCGCGTACAAGGCCCAAGCGGTGCGCGGACGATTATCAGCCGCCCGTCCCCGCCTGGACGGCACGCGGCGACCAGGCCATCGACCAGATCGTCGTCGGCTATTACGGCGTGCAATGGCGGCCCGGCCAGGAAAGCGATGCGACCGCCGCGCGCGAGGCGATCGAAAGCCAGCTTGCCGCCGCTCCGGGCATCGGCGCCACGCATCGCGCGCGCTATACCGATCCGCAGGGATATGAAAATCTGGCCATCATTGCGCATTGGACGAATCCGGAAGACTATCATGTCTTCGCCCGGACTCCCGCAGTCGAAGGCTGGTGGGCGAGCGAGGAACGGGAAAAGGCCGGCATCGGCCTGTTCCGGGAGATATTCCTGCCCTCCATGACTCATCTGGAGACGCTGTTCAACGCCACCGATCATCTGACCGGCATTGGCGAAATCCTGGGCACGCACAGCCAGAGCGACGTGCAGGAACATGCCTATTGGGGCGGGATGCGGGATCGCATGCCCGCTTCGCAGACCGACGCGCTCGATCCATCGGGAACGCTTTCGGCCGATCCAGACGCGCGCCCTGCCCGGATCAGGATCATCGGTCACGACAATATGGCCGTCATCCGCTCGGGCCAGGACTGGTCGAATACCAGCGGTGCGGAGCGCGAACTCTATCTGAGTAAGATGCGGCCGGTCCTTCAGGCCGGAATGGATTTTCTCAGCACGCAGGGGCTGGAAATCGGCTGCTACAGCAACCGCCTCATGCAGAATTTCGACGACGCGGGCAATCTGGTCGAGCGGGCCTTCGGGCTCGGTTATTGGCGCTCGCTCACCGATCTGGAAGCCTGGGCCGAACATCATCCGACGCACATCGCCATTTTCGACGGTTTCATGAACATCGCGAAAACGCTGGAAGGGCAATTCGACCTTCGGCTGTTCCACGAGGTATTGGTCGTCAAATCGGCCGAGCAGATCCTGGAATATATCGGCTGTCATCCCAGGACCGGCCTGCTGTCGACGCTATCTGCCTAGGCGGATCGACACGCGGCCCTGTCGCCCTGCAAAAGGTTGAAGCGAGACGCGCGACTCGCTTCAACCTTTTTTTTCGTCACGGCGGTGCCTGCCGGACAGGGCGGGGCCATCTGCCGCGCCCTCGTTTCGTTCGGCCGCCGAAACCTTATTGCAAGGCCGCCTGTCGTGAAGGGCACTCCCGGTGCCCGATCGGCACCCAGATCACCCCCGCTCAGGCGCCGCACGATGATGGCGGCCTTCTGCTTCTCCATTTCGGATTGCCCATGGGGCAGGGCGTTCGATCTGTCATGATGTTCCTCAAAGGCGGTCATGCATCCCACGGATCAATCAGTAGAGCGACCCCCGCATAGTCCGAACGATCGGTCAATATATTTTGACGGCCGATCGGATGATCGATAGGACAGCGACGTCTTGCCTGACACATGCGGAAGAAGGCAGGTGTAGCGGTCAGAATTGCTCGTTACCTCTTCGCCGAGCCTCCGCTGGAAGGAAGCCTCCCAAAGCGGCGAGCGGCTTGGAGTTCAACTTCAAACATCAGGGATCTGGAACATGAAAGAAAATGGATTAAATGCCGGAAATTCGGTGCATCGTTCCGCTACGGATTGGCTTTCTTTGCTCAGGTCCCGCAAGATCGGCGCGGTCGAACTGCTGGACCTGCATGTCGCCCAGCTGAACCGGCACAATGACAAGATCAACGCCATCGTCGTGCGCGATCTGGAAGCCGCCTATGCCGCGGCGCGCTCCGCCGACAACAGCGCACCGACGGACGACAGGCCGCTGCTCGGCCTGCCGATGACAATCAAGGAATGTTTCGGGCTCGAAGGGCTGCCGACGACGTGCGGCCTGCCGGTTTTCGCCGACAACAAAGCGACGCGCGACGCAGAGGCGGCGGCCAGGCTGAAGCGGGCGGGCGCCATCATCTACGGCAAGTCGAACCTACCTCCCGGTGCCTTCGACTGGCAGTCGGACAATCCGATCTATGGCCGCACCGTCAATCCGTGGGACGTGACCCGCACGCCGGGCGGATCATCGGGCGGATCGGCCGCAGCCGTCGCCGCCGGCTTCACCCCGCTTGAACTGGGCAGCGACATCGGCGGGTCGATCCGCGTTCCGGCGCATTGCTGCGGTATTTACGGCCACAAACCCAGCTTTGGCGCCGTTTCCCTTCAGGGCCATGTCCCGCCGGCACCCGGCCAGGACCTGCCCGTCGATCTGGGCGTCGCTGGCCCGCTCGCACGCAGCGCGGCCGATCTGGAACTGGCGATGGATATTCTGGTCGGCCCCGAAGACCGCTATGCGCCTTTCTGGTCTGCCGCCATGCCGCCCGCCCGACAGGAATCGCTGCCCGCCTTCCACGTGGCGGTCTGGCTGGACGACGATGCCTACGGAACGGATCATCGCTACCTTGCCGCAATCGAGCAATGGGTCGAAGACCTGCGCAAGCTCGGGGTCAAGGTGGAAAAGGCTCGCCCCCGGATCGATTGGGCGGAATCCTTCGAAATCTATCTGCTGACCTTGTTCCAGCTGCTCGCGGCAAGCCAGCCGCCGGAGGCGATGCCGGAAAATCTGCTCGCGGCCGCGGCTTTGTCGCCTGAAGACAAATCCTATCCCGCCTATGTGCTGCGCGCCATGCAGATGCGGCACTATGAATATGCCCTGCTGACGGATCGGCGCAGGGCGCTCATGCGGTCCTGGGCGGAATTCTTCACTAGCTATGATCTGCTGATCTGCCCGGTTTTCCCCACGGTCGCCTATCCGCACGACGTACGGGGCAACGACAATCCGAACACGATCGAAGCCTATGAACAGCGCGAAATGATCATCAATGGCGTGGCCCGTCCTTATATGGACAATATCCAGTGGCCGTCCGTCGCGACCGTCGCCGACCTGCCGTCGACGGCGGTTCCGACCGGTCGTTTTATCGACGGCATGCCGGTGGGCGTCCAGATCATCGGACCGGCCCTGGAGGATCGCACGCCCATTCGCTTCGCCTCCCTCGTCGAGCGGGAGATCGGTGGTTTCAAGGTGCCCAACGGCTTTTGACCCATCGCACGGAAAAGCGGGCCGGGTCGATCGACCCGGCCCGCCGCATTGGGATGCTACGATAGCGGCGCCGCCAGTTCCCCGTCGGCCAGCGCCAGCTTCAGCGACGCCGCCCGGGCAGGCAGTGTTTCGCGCAACAACATCGCCGTTACCGATGCGGCCAGCGCCAGCAGCGCAAGAATCCACATCACGCCACCCAGGCCCGTCTTGTCAGCGACCAGACCGGCAATAATCGGTCCGCCCACGCCGCCACATACTTCCCCCACACCCATGACGATGGCGAGGGCGGTGGCGACCTCGTGCAGTTCTACCGTTTCCGATGGGATGGTCGCCATCACCAGGGACAGCGTGCCTATGATGAGCCAACCGACGAAGAAGAAGGCCGCCATCGTCCAGGCGGAGGCGGGGATGGCGAGCGCGGCGAGCGGCAGCATCGCCCCGAGCAACGGAATGGCGATCATGATCGGACGGCGGCCGAAGCGGTCGCTGAGCGCGGGTACGAGAAATCCGCCGGTCGCCGCCGACAAGCCGAGCACGGATACCAGTCTGCTCATGCTTTCGGCATTATAGCCGGCCACCTGCGTCAGGTAGATCGGCAGGAAGGCATAGGCGACGGCGAGATAGCCGACGATCAGCGTGGAAAGTATGCAGCAGATCGTGATGTTGCGGAACAGGAAGGCCTTGGCAAGCGACAGGCCCGCGCCGCTGGAGCGTGACCCGCTGCTTCTCGCGGGGTCGTCGACGAAGCGCCAGACGGCCAACGCACAAATCAGCCCAGGCAGGCCGGCAAGATAGAAGGCGCCACGCCAGCCGAGCCACCCGGCCAGCGCGACAAGGGCGATCGGCGCAATGAACGAACCCAGCAGGTTGGATCCGACGCTCTGCACTATTCCCATCGCCATTCCGCGGACGCGCGAAGGCACGCCGGCAGCAACCAAGGATTGCGACAGGGGCAGGATCGGCCCCTCCGCCGCGCCCATCAACAGACGCGCACCAAACAGCGTCAGAAATGAGGTCGCGAAGCCGGACAGGATGGAACAGAGCGAGAAGCACAGGATCGCCACGATCAGCAGCGGCTTGCGCGAATTGAAGCGGTCCGACACCGCGCCGACGAGGAAGCCCGATACCGCCCAGGTAAGCGACAGCGCGGCCGCCAAAGCGCCGATCTCAAGGTTCGTCAGATGCAATTCCGCACCGATAAACGGCATCAGAAAGTTGAGTGCGTTCCGGTCGAAGAAGACGACGCCGAAATTGAGGCAAAGGATCACCACCGGCAGCCACACCCGTCCTTCGGTGCCGTGGCGGTCGAGCGATTGTGTCATTTTTTGCATCAAGCACACAGCCTTCCAGTGAGCGGTTCGAGCAGTCGGTGAAAATCCAATCCACCACAACGCGCTCTGCGGTCACGACCTGCGCGGCAGGATGACATAGGATCACCCTGTCAGAAGGATAGCGGTACGCGCGCCAGTCTCGTCACAAACCCCTTCGTGACGCGAACGACCGCGTTGCTCCCTTCCGCCCAGACACGTTGCTATGGGGTGACGAATTGTGGAACAGCTTATTCCGCCGTTCAAGGCAGGACATTTGATCAGCGCGGCACGAGATCTGGTGCGTGGCGGCACTGCGGGCGCGCTGCTTCCTGCCGCATTATCGGGCAGGTCGGCTGCCGTCCACCGGAGACGAATCATTCTCCCTTGCAGATTTTCGAAAAAATTATTATTTATCGAATCAACGGAGGATTTGTGACAACTCTCGCTGACAATGTCGAACAGGCTCTGCGGACCGATCTGGTCAATGGCGTCCACCCGCCGGGGGGACGCCTGCAGATGGAAAAGCTGGCGGAACGCTATGGCGCGGGCATGTCGCCCGTTCGCGAGGCGCTGTCGCGTCTCTATTCCGAAGGGCTGGTCAGCCTGGAAAGCAACAAGGGGTTCAGGGTTCCCGTGCTCAGCCGGGAGGATCTGGCCGACATCGCCTTCGCCCGCGCGGCGATCGAGACGGCGGCGCTGCGCCGGGCGATGGAGCGCGGCGACATGGCGTGGGAATCCTCGCTCGTATCGGCGCTGCATGTCTATCGCCAGACCAGCCGTAATCTCGACACGTCCGATCCCGACCGCCTCCAGGCCTGGCAGGCCGCGCATGACCAACTGCATCGCGCGCTGATTTCCGGCAGCGGATCGCCCCGGATCGAAAAAATGCAGGCCCGCCTTCTGGTGCAGCATTCGCGTTATCGCCAGCTGCTCTATGGCATTCCGATCGATTTCGATGTCCACGAACGCGAACATGTGGACCTGGTCGAAGCCGTGCTGGCCCGGGATGTCGAAACCGCTGTCGGCATGATGGCCAGCCATATCACCATCACGCTCGACGTCCTGGACCAATGGGGAATTTGGAAGGACGCGGGCTGAATTTCACCGCATGCGGGTCGCGGACAGGCCCGCCATTATAAGGGGAAGAGAGAGATGCTTGGAAAGATTCGCCTGGCCACCTCCGTGGCCGGGGCAGCCCTTCTGTGCGCCGGCGCGGCGCAGGCGCAGGTCGGGACGTCGGCCGAAACGCCGTCCGCTGCTCCTGCCGATCCGGCGACGCAAGCGCCGGAGGCAGGCGACATCATCGTTACCGCCCAGTTCCGGACGCAGCGTTTGCAGGACGTGCCGATCGCGGTATCGGCGGTCAGCGGCGAAGCCTTGCAGGACGCCCATGTCCGATCGCTGGAGGATCTGAGCGCCGCGGTGCCCAGCTTCTCCGTCGCGGCCAACTCCAATTATGGCGCAGCGCCGCTCAGCCTCCGGGGTGTCGGCGGTGCGAATGGCGGCGGCAATGTCTTCGCCGACGAGCCTGTGGCGGTCTATTTCGACGGCGCAGTCGTCAGCCGTCCACGCTACGCCTCGCTCGACCTGGTCGATGTCGAAAGCGTCGAGGTGTTGCGCGGTCCGCAAGGCACGCTCTACGGTCGCAACTCTTCGGCGGGCGCGGTGCTGCTGAAGTCCTGGGCGCCGACCCGCGACCTTTACGGCTATGTCGAAGGCAGCGCCGGCAGCTATCGCGATTTCCGGGTGCGTGGCGCGATTTCCGGCCCTCTCGACGGCGAAGGACGCCTGCTCGCGCGGCTTGCGGTGGGCTATTCCCATTATGATGGCTGGGCCCGCAACTATGACGGGTCGCATCTCGGCGGCAGCCGCGACTTCCTGGTGCGCGGCACCCTCCAGGCGGAACCGACCGACCAGCTCACGCTGAAGCTGATCGGCGAATATAGCTATCAGAATTCCCATCCCGCGCTGCTCGCCATTTCCGATGTCAGCAATCTTCGCGACGAAACGACCAATCCCGGCGGCAGCAATGTGATGCTGCCCTATACGCTGCGGCCGGACCTCAAGCAGTTGCTCGATGACCGGCGGGTCGCGCTCAATGTCGAGACCTTCACGCGCACCAAGGGGCGCTCGATCACCTTGCAGGCGGATCAGGTTTTCGACTGGGCGACGCTCACGTCCATCACCAACTATCGCGACTGGCGGATCAAGGGGCAGCTCGACTCCGACGGCACCGCCGTCAACCCGCCGACCCCCGCCTTCGTGACGGGAGATATCGCCAATGTTGGCGACAATGGCGGCAGGCAGTTCGAATGGCAGTGGTCGGAAGAAGCGCGGCTCGCCGGATCGAGCGGCCGTCTCGACTGGATCCTGGGCGGCATCTATTTCGAGGAGCATCTGGGTTTCGGCCCCTTCACCATCTTCAACCGCCCGGCCGGACCGGGTGGAGCGGGGACGGCCGCGACCTTCAACGCGGACCAGACGACCGAAGCCTTCGCCTTTTTCGGCAACGTGACCTATAAATTCACCGACAGCCTGTCGCTGACCCTGGGCGGCCGCTACAGCGAAGAGCGCAAACATTTTACGCGTTCCTTCATGGTTACGACGATCCTGCCGTTCGACCCGCCGGGGCCCGTGGCGTTCCCTGCGGGATCGACCCTGGCCGCGCCGCCCGACGTGGATACGCGGGCGAAGTTCACCGACTTTTCCCCACGCGTGGTGCTGACCTTCCAGCCGAGCCGGGCCCTCATGGCCTATGCAAGCTATAGCCAGGGTTTCAAGAGCGGCGGCTTCAATGCCTTTGGCGGTTCGACCGCCTTCCTGCCGGAGGGGATCGATGCCTATGAAGTGGGCGTCAAGGTTCAGGCGCTCGACCGCAAGCTGACGTTCAACACCGCCGCCTTCTCTTACGATTATTCGAACCTTCAGGTGCGCACGCCGGTGCCGTCGGGCGGGGTCGGCATCGAAACCGCCGACAAGGCGCGGGTGAAGGGTATCGAGTTCGAAACCACCATCCGCCCGCTCGAA
>DATEDR010000198.1:0-19701 GCA_035281605.1 Sphingobium sp. | reverse complement strand
GGATGTTGATCGTTCGCGCGACGGAGCAATTTCGAACAAGATCGATTTTGGACAATCAGTTCACCTTTATCGCCGCATTCACCACCAGTCTCATGCCCGCATGATGCAGCGCGTCTGCGCTGTCCAGTCCGAACCGGCCCAGCCAATGCCAGGCCGGTTCCACCCAGCGCCGTTACAGCATGGCGAAGCCGCCATTGATGCTGAAGGTCTGGCCCGTGATCCAGTCCGCGCCTTCGGAAGCCAGGAAGGCGACCATCGGCGCGACGTCGCCGGGCTGGCCGATGCGCTTGAGCGGATAGTTCTTGACCATCTTCGGCATCATTTCCTCCAGCCACTTGGGGTCAGAGTGAGCGGACTGGATCATGCCCAGCGTGATCGCGTTGCAGGTGATGTCGTTGCGGCCGAATTCACGGGCCAGCGACTTGATCAGTGCGATCGTGCCGGCGCGGGCAGCGGCCGCCATCGACAGATTGGCCTCACCCACGCGCGAGCTGTCGCCGCCCAGCGAGATAATGCGCCCACCCTTGCCGGCCTCTACCATGTAGGGCAGAGCGGCGCGCGAGGTGTTGACCGTCGCCAGCAGGCCGATGTCCAGATGGCGCTGCCACTGTTCGTCAGTGGTCTCAAGGAAGCGGGCGCGCTGGGCGACGCCGGCATTGTTGACGACGATGTCGATGCCGCCGAACTCGGCGACGATCTCGTCCACCATCTTCTTCGTGTCGGCGGAGCTGCCGACGTCGGCGCCCCATGCCTTGGCCTTGCCGCCAGCGGCGAGAATGTCCTTCACCACGGCTTCGGCAGCCTCGCCGCTCGACTGATAGTTGACGGCGACGGCCGCGCCCTCAGCCGCCAGAGCGAGCGCGATTTCCCGGCCCACGTCGCGCGCGGCGCCGGTGACCAGCGCAACCTTTCCTTCGAGCGTTCCCGTCATGTCAGTTGGTCCTTTCCTTTGAAGAGTCTGCCTGCCCGTCCTGGACAAGGCGAAAGATGCGATCCGGCGTGGCCGGCAAGGTCTGAATCTCGATGCCCAGTGGGGCGAGGGCGTCGGAAATGGCGTTGGCGATAGCTGCCGGTGCGCCGATCGTGCCGCCTTCGCCCATGCCGCGAAAGCCGCCGACATTATTGGGCAGGTCCGCTTCGATATGCACGATGCCGATATCGGGCACGTCTGTGGCGAGCGGCAGCAGATAGTCGGCGAGGCTGGCCGTCATCAGCTGGCCGTCATCGTCATAATGCAGTTCTTCGAGCAGCGCCGCGCCGATCCCTTGGGCGACAGCGCCATGAACCTGTCCGTCGACGATCATCGGGTTGATGATCCGCCCGCAATCCTCCGCCACGACATAGTCGGTGACCCGCACGCCATAGGTTTCGGGGTCCACCTCCACCACCGCGACATGGCATGAGGAGCAGGCTGTGCCGAGATAGGGATCGTAGGATTCGGAGCCGGTCAGGTCCTCGCGCTTGTCATGCGGGATACGACCCATCTGCATATATACGGCATTGGCCAGTTCCTTGAAGGTCATGGAAGCATTCGATGACCGCGCGCGGATGATGCCGCCCGATGCTTCCAGATCCTCGACCGGCACGTCCATTAGCAGAGACGCGGCGCGCAGCACCTTGGTCCTGACGACGCGCGCCGTCTTGGTCGCGACGCCGCCCGCGATCACCGCCGATCGGCTGGCATAGGTGCCGGTGCTCATCGGCACGAGCGAACTGTCGCCCTGCTTGATCTCGATATCTTCCAGCGCGCAGCCCAGTTCGTCCGCGATGATCTGCGCCAGCGTGGTTTCGAGGCCCTGGCCGTGCGACGCGATGCCGAAGGCGGCGATGACCGATCCGGTCGAATCGATCGTGATGGTGCCGGTTTCGGTACCGGTGTTGATCGGCATGCCGGGCGCCACCGCGATGCGCGAACCGATGCCGGTCAGTTCCGCATAACAGGACAGGCCGATGCCGATCCAGCGGCCCTTGCTGCGCGCCTTCTTCTGCCGTTCCAGCAGGGCGGGATAGTCGAGATGGGCGCAGGCGGCCTCCAGGCATTCCATGAAGGCCGATTTGTCCCAGATGATGCCGGAGCCGGTGCGGTAGGGAAATTCGTCGCCGTTGATCAGGTTGCGGCGGCGGATTTCAGCGGCGTCCATTCCCAGCTTGCGCGCGGCCATATCTACCAGCCGCTCCATCGCGAAGGTGGAGGAGGGACGGCCGACGCCACGATAAGGGCCGGTCGGCGGCTTGGGCGTCAGCACGCCGCGCACCCGGCCGCGATAATGTTCGATCCGGTAGGGACCGGGCAAGAAGCTGACGACCTGCACCGGCTCCAGCCCCGCCGTCCAAGGATAGATGGAATAGGCGCCGATGTCCCCGATCACTTCCGCGCGCAGGGCCAGGAAGCGGCCTTCCTCATCGACCGCCAGTTCCGCGTCGATCAGTTCGTCGAAGGCCTGGCTGGACGCGGTCAGTTCCTCCAGCCGGTCGCCGGTAAACTTGACCGGGCGTTCCAGCTTGCGGGCCAGCGCGCAGACCAGCATTTCCTCATGATAGAGTGATCCCTTGCCGCCGAAGCTGCCGCCGACATCGGGCGCGATCACCCGCATACGGCTGCCGGGCAGCGACAGGCTTTCCGCTAGCGCGTCCTTGACAATGCCGGGAATGTTGCTGCTGGTCCACAGCGTAACCGCCATGCGCCGGCGGTCATAGTCGGCGAGGTAGCAGCGATTTTCCATCGACGTCGCGGTCTTGCGCGTCATGCGGAACTGGGCGCCGACCTTGACCGGCGCGCTGTTGAACACGGCGTCGACCTCGCCGCGCCCGAATTCGCGGGCGATGATGACGTTTGTGCCTGCTTCCTCATGGATTAGCGGGGCGTCGTCCTTGACCGCATCGACCTGCCGGATGGCGAAGGGCAGGGACTCGTAATCGACCTCGATCAGCGCCAGCGCATCCTCAGCGGCGTAGCGGCTTTCCGCCACCACCGCGAGCACCGGTTCGCCCACATAGCGGACCCTGCCGCGCGCCAGCGGCCAATAGGGCGTGGCGTAATAGCCCTTCATCCGCGAGCTGGGGATGGCGGGCTTCACCTCGTCCTCCAGGTCGGCGGCGTCGAAGATGGCGATCAGGCCGGGCACGTCCATCGCGAGATCGACGCGAATGTTGCGGATCAGCGCATGAGGCTGGTCGCTGCGCAATATGGCGACATGCGCCATGTTCGGCAGTTTGATGTCATCCACATATTGGCCGTTCCCCGACAGCAGGCGTGGATCCTCGGTGCGCTTGACGCGCTTGCCGACCAGTCCCGGCCGCATTTCGACGGAGAGGTCTGCCCCGCTCATGAATAAAATTCGGCGCCCTTGCGCAGCGATTGCCACTGCTTCTCGTCATGGCCGTAGATCACCTTAACGCCCCGGTCCCGGGCCGCCTTGATGTCCGCAAGCGATTTGGTCGCTCGGTCCATGTCCCAGCTGTTCCTGGGAGCATAGCCTTCGGCCAGATTGGCCTCCACGGCGGCAGCGTCGGACGCCAACAGGATTTCGCCCTCATGATGGAGCCTGACGAGAGCGGCCGTCATGCCGGGCGTGTGGCCGGGTACGGGATACAGGATGATGTGGCCGTCGCCGAACAGGTCGCGGGCACCATCAAAAGTTTCGAAGCCGCGCTGCGCATGGTTCCATTCGATAGGTAGATAGCCTTGCGCGGCTCCGTCTTCGCTTTGCGCGGCAGCCAGTTCGTCGGCATGGCAAAGGATGGAAGCGCGCTTGAAATGCTCGTTACAGCCGCAATGATCGGGATGGAAATGGGAACAGATCACGACGTCGATGTCGTCGGGCGTGAGGCCTGCTTTGCCCAGCTGATGGATCACCGTGTCCTGCGGGTTGAACATCGGCACCATCGCGCGCGCGACGCCGCCCCAACGGGCTTCTGCGTTGACGGCCGCGTCGGGACTGCATCCCGTGTCAAACAGCACATTGGCCTGATTATGCTTCAGCAGCGTGCACATCACGGGAAGCTCGACCGTCTCTTCCCGCGCCGCGCCTGGATAATAGACGGACCGGCGCATGCGCAGCCTTCCGCCGGACAGGAAATGCATCTTCATGGCAGTGGACCTCTTTCTTTCGCCAGTTCGCGCACGGCGTTAACGATGTGCTGATAGCCGGTGCAGCGGCAGATATTGCCCGACAGCGCGTCGCGGATCTGTTCGTCCGTCTCCAGCGGATGATGGCGCAGCATATCGGTGATGGTCATGATGAAACCTGGCGTGCAGAAACCGCATTGCAGGCCGTGATGGTCGCGAAAGGCGGTCTGGACGCGGCCCAGCTCCTCGCGACTGCCCTGACCCTCGACCGTCTCGATCTCCTGCCCGTCGACCTGCACCGCCAGCGTCAGGCAGGACCGCGCGCTGCGGCCGTCGAGCAATATGGTGCAGGCGCCGCAGACGCCATGTTCGCAGCCCACATGGGTGCCGGTCAGCCCCAGCTCATGCCGCAGGAAATCGCTCAGCAGCATGCGCGGTTCGACCGACCGGGTGTAGGATGCGCCGTTGATAGTGACGCTGATGTCGACCTTGCCGTTCATGCAGCCTCCTCCGCGCGCGTCCATGCCGCTCGGAACACCCGCGCGGCGAGCACGCCCGCCAGATGCCGGCGATAATCGGCCGATCCGTTGAGGTCGCTGTTGGGCTGGATCTCGGCGCGCAGCTTTTCGACGGCGTCCGCGATCACATCCTCGTCCACGCGCTGCCCCTCCAGAGCTGTCTCGACGCCGGGCAGGCGCGCGGCAGTATCGCCCACGCCCATCACCGCCACACGCACATTGCGGGCGAGTCCATTCGTGTGCTCCATAGTCGCGACCACGGCGGCGAGCGCATAATCGCCATGGCGTCGGGCGAATTCCTCGAAACCCCAGCCGGTGCCGGGGGGTAGTTTGTCGACGACAATCCCCGTCACAATCTCGTCCACCTCCAGCGCCGTCGTCAGCGAGGAGAGCAGGAAATTACGCGCGGCAACGACCCGCTCACCACGCGGAGAGGCGATATGGACGCCGCCGTCCAGCAGCAGCGTCATCATCGGCATTTCGGCGGCCGGGTCGGCATGGCAGACGCTGCCGCAAAAGGTGCCGCGATTGCGCACGGTTAGATGCGCGACATTCTCCATCACCGCGTGCAGCACCGGCAGATGGCGGCCGATGACGGGATCGCTGGCGGTCATGCGATGGCGGACGAGCGCACCGATATGCAGCCGACCGTCCCGCTCCTCGATCCGGTCGAGGCCGGGGATGTGGTTGATGTCCACCAGTACGGACGGGCGCACCATGCGGAAATTCATCATCGGCATCAGGCTTTGCCCGCCCGCGATCACCTTGCCCTCGCCACCCGATGAGGCGAGTGCTGCCACCGCCTCATCGACGGAGTGTGCGCAGACATAGTCGAAGGCGACAGGCTTCATGTCATTCGCCCGTGAAGCGGGGCGGCCGCTTCTCCGCGAAGGCGGCTCGGCCTTCCCGATAGTCTGCGCTGGTGAGCGCACGGTAGGTCACGTCACGCGCCAGGGCCGCGTCGAACGGCCTGTCGGTCATGGCCGCCATGTTCAATATGGCTTTGGAGCCCGCGATGGAGAGCGGCGCGAGATGCGCGATGCCCTCGAACCAGGCCGATGCCGTCGCCATCGGATCGTCGGACAGCTCGTCGGCGAAGCCGTTGGCGATAGCCCGGTCGGCATCGAAGGCATCGGCGGTGAAGAAGATGCGCTTCGCCTCGCTGACGCCGACCAGCGACACCAGCCGCGTCATGCCGCGCGCGCTGTAGACGATGGAGAGCTTCGCGGCGGGGATAGCGAAGCGCGCGTCCTGTGACACGAAGCGGGAATCGCAGGCCATCGCCAGATTGCAGGCGCCGCCATAGCAATAGCCTCGGATCGCGGCGATGACCGGCACGCCCAATGCCGCGATCGCGTCGCAGGCAGCGTCCACGCTGGCTTCGTAGGCGATGCCCTGTTCGGGCGTCCCGCGCGTTTCATCGAAGTCGGCTATGTCGGCGCCCGCCGAAAAGGATTTGCCGCTGCCGGTCAGGATGACGCCGCGCAGGCTGTGGTCGGTGGCGAGATCGCGGAAGATCGCCTCCAGCGACTGCCACATGACGAAGGAAATGGGGTTGTGCCGTTCTGGCTTGTCGAGCCGGACGGTGACGATGCCGTCCGCGCGCTCGACGCGGATGCCGTCCGCCGGGGTCATGCCGCGTCCTTCACGAGCGTGGCGAGGAAGCCGCGCAGTTCCTCAGGAAGGGGCGTGGGACGGCGGCCGGCCCGGTCGACATAGACATGGACGAAATGACCCTCCGCCACGGCTTCCTGCGCGCCCGCCTTGAATAGGCCGATTTCATAGCGGACGCTCGATGATCCGAGCTTTGCCACGCGGACGCCCGCTTCGATGGTTTCGGGAAAGCTGATCGGCGCGAAATAGCGGCAGCCGGTTTCGACGACCAGGCCGATGACCGAGCTCGACTGCGGGTCGAGCAGGCCCCGTTCGATCAGCATGGCGTTCACCGCCGTGTCGAAATAGCTGTAATATTCGACATTGTTCACATGGCCGTAGACGTCATTGTCCTTCCAGCGTGTCGTAATGGAACGCCACTGGGCATAGCTGTCGCGCCGGCCCCGGCTGGCTCGCTGATCCTCTTTGCTCGACATCGCTGCGCTTTCCCATTTTTCGCCGGAATCGGCGCTCATGGCTCATTGCCGTAGTGACTTGCATTAGTGGACTGTGCTACCGATCGTCAAGCGCCAACAGAAATCACCGCGCAAATGCGGGCTGGACGAAGGATGTGAGAAATGAAGGTTAAAGCCGCTGTCCTGCGCCAAATGGGGGCCAGCCATCCCTATGCCGAATCGAAGCCGTTGGGGTTGGAGACGCTGGAACTCGACGCGCCGGGGCCGGGCGAAGTGCTGGTGCGAATCGCGGCGGCGGGGCTGTGCCATTCGGACCTGTCGGTCATCAA
Organism: Sphingobium sp.; assembly: GCA_035281605.1. Taxonomy (GTDB): domain Bacteria; phylum Pseudomonadota; class Alphaproteobacteria; order Sphingomonadales; family Sphingomonadaceae; genus Sphingobium. Next base: position 12,716 of record DATEDR010000198.1, on the reverse strand, counting down.
CGGCAGCCGGCCCCGGCCCATGCCTATGGCGATCGGGCATGAGGCGGCGGGCGTCGTCGTGGCGATCGGCGACCATGTCGACGATCTCGCGCCGGGCGATCATGTGGTGATGGTCTTCATGCCCAGCTGCGGCCATTGCCTGCCCTGTTCGGAGGGGCGGCCCGCCTTGTGCGAACCGGGCGCGATGGCCAATGGCAAGGGCATGCTGCTGTCAGGTGAATGTCGCCTGCGTGATGGCGGGGACGGGGCGCTCGTCCACCATCATCTGGGCTGTTCTGCCTTTGCCGATCATGCAGTGGTGTCGCGCCGGTCGCTGGTGAAGGTGGACAAGGAACTGCCGCTCGACATCGCCGCGCTGTTCGGGTGCGCGGTGCTGACGGGCGTGGGCGCGGTGGTCAATACGGCGAAGGTGCAGCCCGGCCAGTCGGTCGTCATCATCGGGCTGGGCGGCGTCGGCCTTGCCGCCCTGCTCGGCGCGATCGCGTCGGGCGCGGCGCAGGTGATCGCCGTCGATCTATCCGAAGACAAGCTCAGCCTGGCGAAGGAACTGGGCGCGACTGCGACGTTCAACCCCGCCTATGTCGACGCGGTGGCGGAGGTGAAGGCGCTCACCAACGGCGGCGCTGACTTCGCCTTCGAATTTGCCGGCGTCGTCCGCGCGCTTGAAAATGCCTATGCGATGACGCGGCGGGGCGGAACGACCGTCACCGCCGGGCTGCCGCCGCCGGATGCCGCGCTTGGCGTCAACGTCGTCGGGCTGGTGGCGGAGGAACGCACACTCAAGGGCAGCTATATCGGCACCTGCGTGCCGGTGCGCGACATTCCGCGCTATATCGCCCTCTACAGGCAGGGCCGCCTGCCAGTTGACCGGCTGCTGAGCGGCACCATCTCCCTCGATGACATCAACGCCGGCTTCGACCGGCTGCACGACGGCAGCGTCGCGCGGCTGGTCGTCCGCTTCGACGAGCAAGGAACAGCAGCATGACCGCGCAGACCAGCTTGAGCAACCTCAAGGATCCGAGCCTTTTCCGGCAGCAATGCCTGATCGGCGGCGAATGGGTGGACGCGGCCAGTGGCGCCGTCTCCGCCGTCACCAACCCCGCGACCGGCGCGGTGATCGGCCATGTGCCCGCCCTGTCGCGCGAGGAAGTGACCAGCGCGATCGACGCCGCTTATGCCGTGCAGGCCGCATGGCGTGCGAAGACGGGCAAGGAACGCGCGGCGATCCTGCGTCGGCTCTACCAGCTGATGATGGAAAATCAGGATGACTTAGCGCTGATCCTGACCACCGAACAGGGTAAGCCGCTGGCCGAGGCGAAGGGCGAGATCGCTTATGCGGCAGGTTTCATCGAATGGTTCGGGGAAGAGGCGAAGCGCGTCTATGGCGACACCATTCCCAACCATCTGCCCGGCCGGCGGATCATCGTGCAGAAGGAGCCGATCGGCGTCTTCGCCGCGATCACGCCCTGGAATTTCCCGAGTGCAATGATCACGCGCAAGGCTGGGCCGGGCTGGGCGGCGGGCTGCACCGGCGTCATCCGCCCGGCGAGCGAGACACCCTTTTCCGCGCTGGCGCTGGGCGTGCTGGCGGAGCGCGCGGGCATGCCGGCGGGCGTGTGCAACGTCATCACCGGCCCGTCGAGCGTGACGGGTCAGGAGCTGTGCGAGAATCCGAAAGTGCGCAAGCTTTCCTTCACCGGCTCGACCCGCGTGGGATCGCTGCTGCTCGCCCAGTGCGCCCCGACGGTCAAGAAGACCAGCATGGAACTGGGCGGCAACGCGCCCTTCATCGTGTTCGACGATGCCGATGTCGACGCGGCGGTCGCCGGCGCGATGGCGTCCAAATATCGCAACAGCGGCCAGACCTGCGTCTGCGCCAACCGCTTCCTGGTGCAGAGCGGCATCTATGACCGTTTCGCCGCTAAGCTGGTGGAGGCGGTCAACGGCCTGAAGGTCGGCCCCGGCACCGATGACGGCGTGACCCAGGGTCCGCTCATCAACGCCGCCGCCGTCGCCAAGGTGGAGGAGCATATCGCTGACAGCCTCGCGCGGGGCGCGCGTATTCTGACCGGCGGCAAGCGCCATGCGCTGGGCGGTTCCTTCTTTGAGCCGACGGTGATGGCCGACGTGCCACCTGACGCGGCGGTGATGGGGGAGGAAACCTTCGGCCCGCTCGCACCGCTGGTCCGGTTCGAAACGGAAGCCGAAGCGATCGCGCTCGCCAACGACACCGAATTTGGCCTCGCCGCCTATTTCTACAGCCGCGATGTGGGCCGCATCTTCCGCGTGGCGGAAGGGATAGAAGCCGGCATCGTCGGCATCAACGAAGGCATCATCTCGACCGAGGTCGCGCCCTTCGGGGGCGTCAAGGCATCGGGCCTGGGCCGCGAAGGCTCCAAATATGGCATCGAGGACTATCTGGAAATCAAATATCTCTGCCTTGGCGGCATAGACGGCTGAGGCAAGGGGGATTTCAGCATGGACATGACGGGCGAACAGCGCATCCCGGCGGATCGCGACACGGTTTGGAAGGCGCTGAACGACGCCGACATATTGCGGGCGTGCATCCCCGGTTGCCAGGAACTGGTCAAGGAATCGGACACGAAGATGACGGCCGTCGCCGTGATCAAGGTTGGACCAATTTCCGCGCGCTTCCAGGGGCGGGTGACGCTGTCGGATCTCGATCCGCCCAACGGCTATCGCATTAGCGGCGAAGGGCAGGGCGGCGTCGCCGGCCATGCAAAGGGCGGGGCGGCCGTGCGGCTGACCGAGGATGGCGACGGGACCATCCTGCATTATGACGTGTCGGCGCAGATCGGTGGCCGGCTGGCGCAGCTCGGCGGGCGGATGATTGACGCGACTGCCCGGTCGATGTCGGTGGCCTTCTTCAAGAAGTTCGCGGAGGAAATCCTGGCCCGTGAGGCCGGCTCCGCCGCCGGGGCGCAGGCGCAGCCGGAAGCGATCACGACCGCTCCAGCAGCCGCTCGGGTGGCGGCGCGCGCGACGCTCGCGCCAGTTCCCGCACTCCAGCCGGGGGGCAGCCTCCTCTGGGCGATCAGCGGGATGCTGCTGGGCCTGCTGCTCATGGGCCTGTTCGGCCTGCCGCTGCTGGGCCGCGGTATCGCCGATGACGCGAATGTCCATTTCCTTTCCCTCGTCGCCGTCATTCTCGCTTTGCTTCAGGGCTATCTGCTTGGCCGTCAGGCACCGGCCCGGCTCTAATCGCAATTCAGGCCGGACCGGCCTCATCTATCAGGGAAGTTGCAGACATGAATATCGAAGGATTGGCCGCCATCGTCACCGGCGGCGCATCGGGCCTTGGCAAGGCGACCGCGAAAATGCTGGCGGAGAGCGGCGCGAAGGTCGCGATCCTCGACCTCAATGAAGAAACCGGTCGAGCCGCTGCGGCGGAGCTAGGGGGCATCTATGCCAGCGTCAATGTCGCCGACGACGCCAGCGTCAATGCGGCGCTCGACGCGGCGGAGCAGGCGCACGGCGTCGCCCGCATCCTGGTCAATTGCGCGGGCATCGCGCCGGCCATCAAGACGGTCGGCAAGGAGAATGCGCCGCACCCGCTCGACATTTATCGCAAGACCATCGAAGTCAACCTGATTGGCACGTTCAATATGATCTCCAAATTTGCCTCCCGCGCGGCAGCGGCGGAGGAGATAGAGGGTGAGCGGGGCGTAATCGTCAACACCGCCTCGGTGGCGGCCTATGACGGGCAAATTGGGCAGGCGGCCTACAGTTCATCCAAGGGCGGTGTCGTTGGCATGACCCTGCCGGTTGCGCGCGATCTGGCGCAGCACAAGATTCGCGTCATGACCATCGCGCCAGGCATTTTCCTCACGCCAATGCTCGAAGCTTTCCCCCAGACAGTACAAGATGCGCTGGGCGCACAAATCCCGCATCCCAGTCGCCTTGGCAAGCCCGCCGAATACGCACAGCTGGTTGAATCGATCATTCGCAATCCCATGCTAAACGGGGAAACCATCCGTCTCGACGGCGCTATCCGGATGGCGCCGCGATGAGTGGTAGTGGCATCTTGGTCACGGTGGAGGACGGCATCGGCCGCATTCTCCTCGACCGGCCGGAAGCGGGCAATGCAATCGATCTGCCTCTGGCGAAAGCTCTGTTGGCGGCGGCAATTAGGTGCGAAACCGATCCTTCAGTTCGCTGCATCGTGCTCACCGGTAAGGGGCGCCTGTTCTGCGCAGGAGGCGATGTTCCACTGCTGGCGGGTGCTGGCGAACGGCGACCGGAAGTGTTGAGCGAGTTGATCTCCGTTTTCCATGCTGCCGTGCAACGCCTCGCAAGAGCGTCGAAGCCTGTGGTAACCCTGGTGAACGGTCCAGCGGCCGGGGCGGGCTTCAGCCTTGCGCTTCTCGGGGATGTGGTGATCGCCGCGCGCTCGGCGCATTTTACTGCAGCTTATGGCGCGATAGGTCTGACCGCTGACGGAGGGCTGAGTTGGCTATTGCCGCGCCTCGTTGGACTTCGCAAGGCGCAGGACATCATGCTGACGAACCGAAGAATCAAGGTTGTCGAGGCCGAGGCAATAGGCCTTGCAACACGGATCGTAGATGATGAGTCGCTGGGACAGGAGGGAGGCCGCGTGGCGAAGGCGCTGGCCGATGGTCCGGTGGCTGCGCTGAGCGCGACGCGCGCACTTCTTTATGACAGCTTCGGAGCGAGTTTGGAGACGCAACTCGACCGTGAACTGCGTTCAATGGTGACAGCGGGCGGTACCGCTGAGTGCGAGGAAGGGCTGGCAGCGTTGATCGAGAAGCGCGATCCCAATTTCAGATAGCCGAGAACGAATTCAAATGGCCGCAGAAAATCAAGATAATCACCTTGGTAGCCTCTTTGGGACATTAGCTCTTGCGCTATTATGAAGACATTCTGGTGAACGAAAAGCGGATGTCTCATCGGTATATCGTCACCGAATCGGAAATCATTGCGTTCGCCCGCGAATTTGACCCTCAATGGTTTCACACTGAACCATTGAGAGCGAAAGACTCAATGTTTGGCGGCCTGGTGGCAAGCGGCTGTCATGTCCTTTCCTTGTGGCGAAAGATGGATCACTCCATGAATGGTGATATCCAGTATTGCTGCGGTGTAGGCCTAGACGATATAAAATTCCGCATGGCAGTTCATCCCGGTGATGCTCTTACACTGGAGTCGGAGGTTGTTGAGAAGAGATTGTCGAAATCTGATCACCGATTTGGTCTTGTTAAAATGATTTACAAGATGCGGCGTGATGAATCTGTCATAATGACTCTAGCAGCAGTTAATCTGGTGTATCGTGATTGTTCGCGAAAATAGCCGAGCAATCGAGCTGAGTTTTTCTGGAAGAGTGTGTGGCGATTATTCGCCTATTTTAATTTGACGGCAACACCATTTAGTGAGGGGTACCCCCATGGACGGCGTCGATAGTTTGGCCAACGACTATGGCCGCCTATTCTTGCGCATGCATCGCCTCCTCAATCTGCGGATGGCAGAGGCTGGTGCATCACTGTCGCGAACCAAATTGCTCATGTTCATTCAGGCCCGGCCGGCGGTCCGTGCCGCCGATATCGCCGAGTTCTTTGGGTACGCGCCGCGGTCCGTTACTGATGCGATTGATGGATTGGAGCGCGACGGCCTTGTGCGGCGCGCGGCCGACCGTCGGGATCGGCGTGCGAAATGGATCTCGATTTCAAATGAAGGCATGGCTGCCATCGCCGCAACGGAGCCGCTACGTCTGAAAGTGGTCGAGCAGATATTCGGTACGCTCGACAAATCGGAGCAGAGCCAGTTGCACGGTTGTGTCACCAAGCTCTTGGCCGCTGTCGAACGACTGGAAGCGCTCGAGTAGGGACCTGCATTATCTCAAATCATGGTGCTACTCGCGTCGAACTGCTTTCGCCACGATTGTACCTTTTTTACGAACCGGATTATGATCATGACGACTGGTTCATGAAATATGAGGCGCATTTCGGCGATGTGGATGACCGCCTTTCGCCGGTTGATTATATCAGCGTCACCATGGTGCGCCGCTCCATCGACGAAGTCATAGCGTGGTTCAGGGCATCAAGTAAGCGAAGCTATCAGTTGAGGCGGCGTTCTAGATCTATTTCGTGAGGAGACTCTCTGAGTTGCCCGGTTCCCAGATATGTGTGGAGCGGCGTGCAAAATTGGCTCTGACGCAATTTTGATGACGGAGGTCATGTCGCCGCCGCGATCAGTCTGGCCTCCAGGAGGTCAAGCTTGGCTCGGCCGTACATCTGCCGCTTGACGAGCTTGAGCTTGGTGATCTGGCCTTCGGTCTGCCCGTTTGACCAGTTCGAGGCGATCGCGGCCCGAACGGCGTCGATGTCCTTGGTCATGCCGCGGGCGAAGGAGTTCACCAGGCTTTGACGCGCTCTTTCGAGCCAGGCATCGAGAGAGGAGGCCGCTTTCTTCCGCAGCATGACATGGAAGGCGTCGGTGATGTCGCGTGCCTCGACGAGTTCGGGGACGGATTCCTCGATCGCCGCTACGGTGATCGTTTCAGCTCTCGACAGAGCTTCGCGCTCTACCATCATCAGCCGCGCGATGGTTCGAGCTGACGGAACCCGGTGCAATCCCTCCGCTTTTTCCGCCCGCCGCTTCCGCGTTGCCCATTCGGTCACTACCCGAAGCGAGCCACCGAAGCCCTGCTGCCGCATCTGCCGCCAAAGCTGTGCAGCGTTGCGCTGGCCACCAGCCCATTCCGCATCGAGCCAAGGCAACCAGGCTTCAAGGGAGTTTTCCCGAGTACGGAAGATATCGGTCCGCTGACCACGCAACACAGCCCGCACATAACCTCGGCTGCGCCCGGTCCGGCGAACGATCTCCTTGATGCCGAGCCCAGATTTTGCCTGCTTCAAAATGATTTCGTTGTTTTCCTGTCGGCGAAGATAGCCCTCATATTGCAAGCGTTCCGCCGCCGTGAGCAGGTCGGGATTAACGATGGTCGTGCCGATCGCCGCACGGATTTCGCGCATCGAGCAGCGCACCGCCTCGAGAAAGGCGTGGCTGGCATTTTCCATCAGATGCCAGCGATCGGCTACTTGCTGGGCGTGGGGAAGGGCCTGGGCGGCGGCTAACGCATATCCACCTCCGCGGTCCCGGGCGATGACCTCAATCTGTTGTTGTCCCACGAACCAGCCGCGTGCGGTGGCAGGCTCGCGGTCGGGGAGCAAACGGATCGGCCTACGCCGTTCGAGATCGCAGATAATTGTGCCGTAACGCTGATTGCGCCGCCATGCCCAATCATCAATGCCGACCACCGTGGGTGCAGCATGTTCAGGACGGCCACGGCGACGGATCGACCGCAGCAGCGTATCCTTGCTGACGGGCGCCATCAGCCGACTGGCAAAACGAGCGCCGGGCCGACCGCCAAGTGCCAAGCCGAGATGAAAGACCAGCAAACCGAGCCTACTGGTTCGGCGCGCCCAAGGTTCCACAACCTCGGTGTCGAAGCGCTCTGCGAAAATACGTCTGGCACAGTTCGCTGTCCGACAGCGGAATCTCCGCGCATTGAGAACCAGACGAACGGATCGGCCGGCCAGCGGAAGGTCACCCAGCCGCCGGGAATAATGGCTATGCACCGCCGCCGCCTTAACGTCGCAGCTTGGGCACCGAGAATATGGCTTTGCCGAGCGAACCGCGATTTCCATCACCGCTCCAGCATTGTCGACCTGTTCTACCACCAGGCCCGCTGGCACCAACGCTCCATTACGCAATCGACGAGGCATGCTGCTGATCCTCCTTGGAAAATCAACCAACCCTACCCGCCAATTGCATCAAATATGAGTCAGAGCCAACTTTGCGCGCCGGTTGACAGGCGTCACGATTGAATCGATGCAGGCGTTGGTCGATCTGCTGAGCCTCAATCTCAGGCGCTTCTTCGCTGGCGAGCCGCTCGCCACGCCTGTTCCGGAAATGGCGGGACGGCAGGGAGTGAGGCGGGCCTGAAGCGCCTGTCACGCGACGCGTCTCTTCTCACCACGTTGACTTCTTCCGTGGAAGATTTAAAAAGGCTATCGCTTGATGACGCTGGCGGCCGCCCGCTTCGTCCGACTCGCGAAACGCTTCAGAAGAATGATCCGGACGCCCGGAGAGGAGAAAATGATGAATATCCCGGCTACGATGATGGTCGCCCGCATGCACGAGGTCGGCGGACCCCTTATCATCGAGGAGTTGGAGACTCCGCAGCCCGGTGCCTATGATGTGCTGGTCCGGGTAAGGGCATGCGGTATCGTGCCCAACCTGCCCAATATTCTGGCCAACTGGTCCAAATGGTTTCCGGAATATCCGTTGCCGCCGCTTCCCGCCATTTTCGGCCTTGATCCGGCTGGCGAGATTGTCGCGGTCGGCGAAGATGTGCTGGGCTTTCAGGTGGGGCAGCGGGTTTACGTCAATCCCGGCCGGTCTTGCGGCACGTGCGATGCCTGCGTCAGCAACGACCAGGTGTCGTGCCAATATTATACCTTCAACGGCTATTTCGGTCATACCAGCCTGTCCTGGAAGGTCTTCGAACGCTATCCCTATGCCGGCTTTGGCCAATATATGACGGCGCCCGTCAGCGCGCTGGTAAAGATCCCCGATTCGATGAGCTATGATGAGGCCGCGCGCCTCGGCTATATCGGAACAGCCTATTCCGGCCTCAAAAAGGGCAAGGTCAAGGTCACCTCGACCGTGCTGATCAATGGGGCGAGCGGCACGCTGGGCCTGAGCGGCGTCCTTTGCGCGCTCGCCATGGGCGCGCGCAAGGTCCTGGGAACGGGGCGCGACAGGGAATTGCTTGCCGCCGTCAAGGCGATCGCGCCGGACCGGATCGATATATTCTCTACGCTGGACGGGTCGATCACCGATTGGGTCAGGGCACAGACCAATGGCAATGGCGCGGACGTGGTCCTGGATTGCCTTGGGCCGGGCACGCCGCCGGAAGTCTTTCTCGAAGGCTTGGAAAGCCTCGCCCGTGGCGGGGTTCTGGTCAATGTCGGGGCCGTTCAGGGGGAAACCCCGATCAAGCTTCACCACCTCACCACCGCCAACCGCGCCCTCCTCGGATCGAACTGGTTTTCCACCCAGGAAGGGTGCGAACTGGCGGCGCTGGCGGAAACCGGCGCGCTCGACATGTCGGTGTTCGAACATCAGGCTCATCCGCTCGACATGATCAATCAGGCGATTTCCGGCCTGACGTCTCGCAAGGGGGGATTCACCAATTTCGTGATCCGTCCTTGAGGAAGCGGGCGAGAAGATGAGGGAACAGGACCGGCTGATTGCCGCATTGCTTGTGCGGGCGGTGGCCGCCGGTCGTCCAGAAGCAAGAGGAGGAGTTGATTGAATACTGTTGCTGGCCGGATCGGCGAACCGCCTCTTGCCTACTCGCCCGAAGAGCAGGTCAATATCGAGACGGTCTCATCCTTCATCGAAGCGTGGAACGTGAAGGATGGCGCCGCAGTCATGTCCTTCTTTGCCGATGACGCGCGTTTCGCGGTTGGGCCGATCGGCAAGACGCCGGAGTTTCGCAAGCCGGACTTCGCGGGCTTCATCGAAAGCGCATCGCAATTGAAGATGAGCATCACGCCCGGATCGGTATGGGCGCGCGGTCCGGTCGTCGTGCACGAACAGACCGATGATATCGTCCTGCCGAGCCGCAATATCGTGGGAAAATTCATCGCCATCTTCACCTTGCGGGACGGCAAGATCGTCGATTTCCTCGAATTTTCCCTATAAGTTGAAGAGCGAGGGAAGCGTGGAGAGCGCCGCGGCGAAAATGCGGCGCTCTCCTTTTTTTCATTCAGGAGAATGTCGAAACGTCGACACCGGCTTCGGCGAATGATGCCATGACCGATCCATTGTCGGCATAGTCGCGCCATTCGACGATCTGCCCGTCCTTGACCTTGAAAATTCCCATGAGGGGAATATCCACGACCCCGCCAGCAAAGTGAAGCCGGTCGATCCGTTCGGTGAGGACTTCATCGCCGGAGGGAGAAACAGCCAGGCTCAGCAGCCGGAACTCGATCTTATTGGTGTTGCGCAGGATCGGCATCAGGAACTTGGCGGCTTCATCCTTGCCGTGCATCGCCGGCAGCGGCACATTCTGATACAGGACGCCGGGCGCCAGCCGGTCGAACACGCCGTCGCTGTCGCTGCGATCCCACGCCGCGCAAAAGTCGATCACGACGTTCATTGCATCTTTGCTCATGCTGATCCCTTTGTGTGAAAACTTCAGAATGGCGACGCGAATATTGTCGCCGAGAGTAGAGAGTCTGTCCGGCCCAGCCGAGAAGAATCGCTTGCCTACTCCTTGTTTGTCATTTATCTCACGTGGAAGATAAATGAAAGAGGGAGGAGAATAGATGACCCTGATGGTTCATGCGCGTCGTCATGCCTTGTTGATGGCGATGGCGCCGTTGATAACGCCCCTGATCGCTACGGTGGCGCACGCGCAAGGCGCGACCGTGCCCCCGCAAACGGCTGGGCAGGAAAATGCGCAGGCCGGGCAAATCGAAGATATCGTGGTCACGGCCCAGCGGCGGTCGGAATCGGCACAATCGGTGCCCATTTCTCTCCAGAGCTTTTCGGCGGACAGTCTTCAGAAGACTGCGGTCCGGTCGACCGAAGACCTGACATCAGTCGTCGGCGGCCTGCTCATCCAGCCGACCGCTGCTCGACCTGCCGTCTTCGTCCGGGGCGTGGGAACGAACAGTTCCAACACGACGCCTGCGGTGCTGACCTTTGTCGACGGCGTCTATATGCCGTTCGGACAGTCGATGGACCTGGCCAACGTCTCCAGCCTGGAAGTGCTCAAGGGGCCGCAAGGCACGCTGTTCGGTCGGAACGCGACCGGCGGCGTCATTCAGATCACGACCCGGTCGCCGAGCGAGACCACGGCCGCAAAGTTCGAGATCGGCTACGGCAATTACGAAACGATCGATGCCACCGGCTATGTGACCGGCGGTCTGGCGTCCGGCGTGGCTGCCGATCTTTCGCTTCGCTACAGCAATCAGGACAAGGGGTTCGGGACCAACGTCTATAATGGCGATGATCTCTTCAAGACCCGGAAATTTTCCGGCCGCGCAAGGCTGCGCCTCGATCTGTCGGACGTCACCAACCTGACGCTTGCCGGCGACTATAATGAAGTTCACGGCAATGTCGGAACCACGGTCGCGCCGGCCTTCGGCTATGGCTCGGTGTTCGCCGGCGGGGCGATCCGCAGGCGCGGGCCGGGGCAATTCTACCCGGGGCCCTATGACGGCAATTTCGGACCACGCACGCCCGGTTTCGATACCAAGGAGTGGGGGACCAGCCTGTCTTTCGAAACCGAAATTTCAGACCTGACGTTCCGTAGCATCACCGCCTATCGCGAGAGCCAGGAGCATATCAGGATCGATTTCGACGGCACGCCGGCCAGCATCGTCAACCTGTCGATCCATCGTGACCCCCGCACGTCCTTCACCCAGGAACTGCAGCTCCTGTCCGGCAGCGGCGGGCCGCTGGAGTGGGTGGCCGGCCTGTTCTATTATCATGGCAAGGCGATCATGTCGCCTTTCCAGATCAATACGACCGCGGCCTTTGCGAAGGATATCGACGAGTCAGGGGCGGCTTATGCGCAGATGAGCTATGAGGTCCTGCCCGATACGAAGCTCACTTTGGGTGGACGCTATACCATCGAAAAACGCAGCATCGACGGCTATGTGCAGGCGAACGGCGTGACCATACCGAGCCGTTCGGGTCAGCAGTCGCAGAAATTCAAGGAGCCGACGTGGCGCATTGCGCTCGACCACAAGTTCAGCCCGGACATTCTGGCCTATGCCTCCGTGTCGCGCGGCTTCAACGCGGGATTCTTCAACCAGTCGAGCTTGGCCGGCTTTGCCAATGCCTCGCAGAATCCGCCGGTGAAGCCGGAATTCCTGACCGCCTATGAGGTCGGGACCAAGGCCGATCTGTTCGACCGGCACCTGAGGGTCAATCTGTCCGCGTTCCTCTATGATTATAAGGGGCTTCAGCAGCAGATCTACAACCAGGGCGCGGTCGTGACGATCAATGCGGGTTCGGCCGAGATGAAGGGCGTCGATTTCGAATTCGTCGCCAAGCCCATCCGTTCCCTGTCGCTGTCGCTGTCGGGCACCTATCTGGATACCAAATATAAGAGTTACCCGCTGGCTCCCAACTATGTCCCTCAGGCGAATGGCTCGATCATCGCGGTAGGAAATCTGGACGCTGCGGGGAATATCATCACCAATACGCCGGAATGGAGCTACACGGTTTCCGCATCGCACGTCCTGGAAACGTCCATCGGTGATTTCACTACGTCGGCAAACCTCAATTATCGCGGGAAGACTTATGTCGATCCCGCGAATCGTTTCAAATTGCCGACCCGATACCTTCTCAACGTCACGGAACGTTGGACATCGAGCGACGACAAGCTCTTCGCATCGCTGTGGGTCAAGAATGTGCTGGACAAGCAATATGACTATGCGATCAACATTCTGACTCCGGTTGGTCTGGTCGGCAATCCTGCCCCGCCCCGGACTTACGGAATGTCGCTCGGTTTCAATTTCTGACGACATGATGTCGATCCGACCGTCTGCGAAGGCGCCCCTTGGGATCTCGCCAGCGCAGACCGTTTTTTTCGGATCGTTCCGCCAAGCAATGAGGATATGGGCATGACAGACATTGGCGCCATCCATTGTGCGATC
>DATEDR010000197.1:0-3673 GCA_035281605.1 Sphingobium sp. | reverse complement strand
CCTTGCCGCGCAGGCGCAGCGTCTTGCCGCTGGACGTTCCGGCCGGGACGCCAAGCATCACCGGCCCGTCCACCGTCGGCACCTTCACCTTGCCGCCCTTCACCGCCTCATCCAGCGTGATCGGCAGGTCCAGCAGGACATTGTCGCCGTCGCGGGTGAAGAAGGGGTGCGGCTTCACCTCGATCGTCACGATCGCGTCCCCCGCTCCGCCCGGGCCCGGCTGACCCTTGCCCGACAGGCGCATCTGCGTGCCCGTCTCCACCCCGGCAGGGAGCTTGAGGTCAATGGTCTTGCCATCCTGCAGCGTGATGCGCTGGGGCGCACGCGTGGCGGCGTCGACGAACTGAACGGCAAGCCGATAGGCGACGTTGGCGCCCCGCTGCGGCGGCGCCTGCCGGCCGAAACCGCCGAAGCCACCGCCCCGCCGTGCACCGCCGCCGCCAAACAATCCTTCGAAAATGTCGCCGAAGTCGGCGCCCTCGGCTTCGAAGCCGCCGGCCTGACCCGGTCGCCCACGAAAGCCGCCGCCATTGCCGCCGAAGCCGAAAGGGGCGGTCGGATTGCCGTCGCCATCGATCTCGCCCCGGTCGAAACGCGCGCGCTTGTCCTTGTCCGACAGCAGGTCATAGGCGCTGGACACCGCGGAAAAACGTTCCGCCGCCTTGGGATTGTCCTGGTTCCGGTCGGGATGCAGCTCCTTGGCGAGCTTGCGATAGGCCGACTTGATCTCTGCCTCGCCCGCGCCGCGCGCGACGCCCAGAGTGGAGTAGGGATCAGCCATTGCCGTTCGTCAGTCCTTCCGTTCAGGAAAATGTTGATTTGGCCCTATGTGGCGAAAGCGTCACGATCGTTCAAGCGGGATGGACGCGCAACCCGTGGCTAAGCGGCCGGACGTTTCAATTGGAATCCATCGCGCTATAGATCGACAGCATGACCGATCCCTTTGCCCTGTTCGACGCCTGGTATAGCGAAGCGCGCGAGACCGAGATCAACGACAGCAACGCCATGGCGCTGGCCACCGCAGACGCGCGCGGGCGGCCCTCGGCGCGGATGGTGCTGTTGAAGGGCCACGGGCCGGCCGGGTTCGTCTTCTACACCAATTTCGAAGGGCGCAAGGCCGACGAACTGCTCGCTAATCCGCATGCGGCGCTGCTGTTCCACTGGAAGTCGCTGCGCCGGCAGGTCCGGATCGAGGGGCCGGTCGAGACGGTCGACGACGCCACCGCCGACGCCTATTTCGCGAGCCGCAGCCGCGACAGCCAGCTGGGCGCCTGGGCTTCGGACCAGTCGCGCCCGCTGGCGTCGCGGGAACTGTTCATGGAACGCTACGAAGCAGCAAGCCAGCGCTTCGCGGGCGGCGACGTGCCCCGTCCGCCGCACTGGTCGGGCTTTCGCGTGGTGCCGCAGCGGATCGAATTCTGGCAGGACCGCGAACATCGTCTGCACGAGCGACGGCTTTTCACGCGGACGGACGATGGGTGGACCGAGGACCTGCTCTATCCCTGACTGTCGCCTCCGCCCTGATTGCGAGTGTAGCGGGCGGCTGTTAGAGGTGCGTGCCTGACGGCAGGCTGGAAGGGGTTGCATGCGGAATCGACTGACGGCCTTCATCCTGACCGGCATGGTGCTGGGTGTCCTCTCGGGCTTCGCGGCCCATGGCTGGGTGGGCAGCGACAAGGCACTGGCCAAGGATGTGGCGGGTTATTTCCATCTGCTGGCGGACATATTCCTGCATCTCATCAAGATGATCATCGCGCCGCTGGTATTCTCCACGCTGGTCGCCGGGATCGCACATATGGGCGACAGCGCCGCGCTCGGGCGGATCGGCGGCCGGGCAATCGCCTGGTTCATCGTCGCCAGCCTCCTGTCGCTGACGCTGGGCCTCGTCTTCGTCAACTTCTTCAGCCCGGGCGAGGGCCTGAACCTGGTCCGAAGCGGCGCAGAAGCGGGCGTGAACACCGAAGCACTCAACTTCCGCGACTTCGTCCTGCACGTCTTCCCGACCTCTATGGTGGGGGCGATGGCGGAAAATTCGATCCTTCAGATCGTCGTCTTCTCCCTCTTCGTCGGCGTGGCGCTGACCGCAATTGGCGAAAAGGGCAAGCCCATCGTCACCGTGATCGAGGCGATGGTCGAACTGATGCTGCAGGTGACAGGCTATGTCATGCGGGTCGCGCCCTTCGCCGTGTTCGGGGCGCTGGCCGCCGCGATCACGACCGAGGGGCTGGGCGTACTCAAGACCTTCGGCGAACTGGTGGGCGAATTCTACCTCTCGCTGATCGCGCTGTGGCTGCTGCTCATCGCGGCGGGCTCCATCTTCCTGGGGCGGCGGATGGTCAAGCTCCTCAAATATGTGCGCGAGCCGCTGCTCATCGCCTTCTCCACCGCCTCCTCCGAAGCGGCCTATCCCAAGATGCTCGAGCAACTCGACCGTTTCGGAGTGCCGCGGCGCATCTACAGCTTCGTGCTGCCGCTGGGCTACAGCTTCAATCTCGACGGGTCGATGATGTATGCGACCTTCGCGACGATCTTCATCGCCCAGGCCTATGGCATCGATCTGCCAATCGCGACGCAGATCACCATCCTCCTGGTGCTGATGGTGACGAGCAAGGGCATCGCCGCGGTTCCGCGCGCCTCGCTCGTGGTGGTCGCCGCGACGCTGGGACAGTTCAACCTGCCGGTGGAGGGCGTGGCCTTCATCCTCGCGGTCGACCATTTCATGGACATGGGGCGCACCGCGACCAACGTGCTGGGCAACGCCATCGCGACGTCGGTCATCACCAAGTGGGAGGGCATGCTGGAGGTGGAGGAACCGATCGACGTGCCCCATCCCAAGGCGCCCGCGCACACGCCCGAGCACGGGCGCGCGGGGCTGGCGCTGGCGCCGGACATGGTGGAAGACGAGCGGGGCTGATCGGCTCCTCTGGCCGTCAGCAGCCGTCTTGCAATGAGAAGCCGTTGGGGCCCGCCGGACCGGCTTCCTGCCTGATCTGCGCAAGCCGCTCCCGAATGCGGCGGCGTCGATTGAATGCGCCAAATGCTCGCTTGAACAAGCCTGCCACGACCCTCTCCCCTTTATATTTGCAGCGAATTTAGCACTGGCTCGCGCCGTCACAATATGTCGTTTCGCATAGGAAATAAGGAGGGCTGCGTTCCTCAGGGCGCGGGCTGAAACATTACGTCCTCTCAACGGTTCTTTGCGCATGGATCGCGCGGGGATCAGGCTATGAGCAAGGCGGGCCGGTTCGCCTTTTCGCTGCAATGGCGGATGTTGGCGGGATTTCTCGCAGGCCTGATCCTCGGACTGATGGTGCATGCGGGCGCGCGGGACTCCGCCTGGGTCGACAGCGTGACCCGCTACGTGACCGGACCGATCGGGCAGATCTTCCTGCGGCTGCTGTTCATGCTGGTCATCCCCCTGCTTCTGTCGGCGCTGATCGTCGGGATCGCGGAAATGGGGGAGATGCGGTCGCTGCGGCGAGTTGGTCTCAAGACGCTTGCCTATACGCTGATCGTGTCGAGCATCGCGGTGGCGATCAGCCTGGCAGCGGTCAACCTGCTGCGGCCGGGCGACGGAGTCGACCCTGCCCAGGCGCGGGCCATGCTCGACCACGCCGGGCAAGGCGCGCAGGCGATCATGGCGCGCAGCGGCGAGGCGCCCAAGGGCATGGAC
>DATEDR010000196.1:0-25263 GCA_035281605.1 Sphingobium sp. | reverse complement strand
TGCGATCGTACAGGTCGAGCGAGGGCACGACTTCGGTCAGGTCGATGCTCGCCTGCCAGTAGGCGTCGAGCGTCCCGACATCGCGCCAATAGGGCACCGGCTCGCTTTCCGCGCGGACGCAACTGCTGGAAAAGCGGTGTGCCACGGCTTTTCCGTGCTTCACGATATAGGGAATGATGTCCCCTCCAAAGTCCCGCTTGCTGGCGGGATCATCTGCGTCCCGCTGCAATTGTTCGAACAGGAAGCGGGTGCGGAAGACGTATATGCCCATCGACGCCAGCGCCACGGCGGGGTTCCCCGGCATGCTGGGCGGCTTCTTGGGCTTTTCGATAAAGGCGGTGATGACGCCCTTTTCGTCGACATCCATAACGCCAAAGCCGCTGGCATCCTTCAGCGGCACTTCCAGACAGCCGACGGTGACGTCCGCGCCACTGTCGACATGCTGCTGCAGCATCAGCTCATAGTCCATCTTGTAGACATGATCGCCGGCGAGCAGGACCATATATTCGGGCGCATAGCTTTCGATGATGTCGATATTCTGGAACACCGCGTCAGCGGTACCTTCATACCACTGACTTTCCGAAACACGCTGGCTGGCGGGCAATATGTCGAAGCTCTCGTTACGCTCGGGCCGCAGGAAGTTCCATCCGCGCTGCAAATGCCGGATCAGCGAATGCGCCTTATATTGGGTAGCAACGCCGATGCGCCGGATGCCGCTGTTGAGCGCATTGGACAGGGCGAAATCGATGATCCGCGCCTTGCCCCCGAAATGCACCGCCGGCTTGGCGCGCCGGTCGGTCAACTCGGCCAGGCGGCTGCCCCGCCCGCCCGCCAGCACATAGGCCATCGCGTCGCGCGCGATCGGCTGGTTTCTCGGCTGCATGGGGCTCCCTCCTCCTGCTATGCCCGCGACCGTTTGCACACGTCCGTCGGCTTCAAATGTCTAGCTCCAGCATTAGCGTGCCGAAAGCGGGGATGGTGATGTTGGCCCATCCCTCCTCGTCAGCAAGCACCGTGCCCAGATTTCCCGCGCCGCTACCCCCATATTCCTGGGCGTCGCTGTTCATGATTTCCCGCCAGCGCCCGCCAGAGGGCAGGCGCATCCGGTAGCCTTGGCGCAGCATCGGCGTGAAGTGGCTGATGACGACGATCGGCGCTGCGCCCGGCGCGCGCCTGACCCAGGCAAAGACCGAGTCCGCCGCCGCATCCACCAGCACCCACTCGAACCCCTCCGCCTCGCAGTCGCGCGCATGCAGCGCCGGGCGGGCGCGGTAGAGCCGGTTGAGATCTCCCACCAGCCGCTGCACACCTTGATGCGGCCCATGATCCAGCAGGTGCCAGTCGAGCGCCCGCGTCTCGCTCCATTCGTCACGCTGGGCAAACTCCTGCCCCATGAACAGCAGCTTCTTGCCCGGATAGCCCCACATCATCGCATAATAGGCGCGCAACGTGGCGAATTTCTGCCAGTCGTCGCCCGCCATCTTGTGCAGCAGCGACGCCTTGCCGTGCACCACTTCGTCATGGCTCAGCGCCAGCACGAAATTCTCGGTAAAGGCGTAAAGCAGCCCGAAGGTGATGTCGTCATGATGATGGGCGCGGTGCACCGGATCGCGCGCCAGATAGCGCAGCGTGTCGTGCATGAAGCCCATATTCCATTTAAAGCCGAAGCCGAGGCCGCCCTCATGCACGGGGTGCGATACTTTGGGCCAACTGGTGGATTCCTCCGCAATCGTCATGACGCCGCGATGGGTGCCATAGAGCGCCTTGTTCATCTGCTGGAGAAAATCGACCGCCTCCACATTCTCGCGCCCGCCCTGCGCGTTGGGGATCCACTCCCCCTCTTTCCTCGAATAATCGAGATAGAGCATCGAAGCGACCGCATCGACGCGCAGCCCGTCGACATGATAGCGCTCGGCCCAGAACAACGCGTTGTTGAGCAGGAACTGCGCAACCTCGCGCCGCCCGAAATTGTAGATCGCGGTGTTCCAGTCGGGATGGAAGCCCTTGCGCGGATCGGCATGTTCATAAAGCGCCGTCCCATCGAACTGCGCGAGGCCATGCGCGTCCGTCGGGAAATGCGCCGGCACCCAATCGAGGATGACGCCGACCCCGGCTCGATGCGCCCCGTCGACAAAGCGCGCGAACCCTTCCGGATCGCCAAAGCGGGCGGTCGGCGCATAGAGGCCGGTCGTCTGATATCCCCAGCTCGGATCATAGGGATATTCGCTGATCGGCAGGAACTCGATATGGGTAAAGCCCATCCCCACGACATAGGGGATCAGCCGGTTCGCCATCTCGTCCCAGCTCAGGAAATTGCCCTGCTCGTCCAATTGCCATGACCCGGCATGAACTTCGTAGA
Organism: Sphingobium sp.; assembly: GCA_035281605.1. Classification (GTDB taxonomy): domain Bacteria; phylum Pseudomonadota; class Alphaproteobacteria; order Sphingomonadales; family Sphingomonadaceae; genus Sphingobium. The sequence goes on along the minus strand of DATEDR010000196.1, from coordinate 22,904 downwards.
TGGAGATGGGCTCCCGCCGTGGGTCCGCCTGTTCCCAATGCGCCCTATGCCGCTCGTCACCCCAGACATGCGCGGGCGCATCCGCCACGATGGAAGCGGTCGAGGGCCGCAGTTCGGACCGAAAGGCGAAGGGATCGGCCTTGAGCGGCAATGTCTCGCCATCGGGCCCGACGATTTCGAACTTGTACGGACTGCCCGGCCCTACCTCGGGCAGGAAAATCTCCCACACGCCGGCATCCTGCCGCCGCCGCATCAGGCCCCGCCGCCCGTCCCAGCGGTTGAAGTCCCCCACCACCGACACGCGCTTGGCATTGGGGGCCCAGACCGCAAAATGCGTCCCCTCGACGCCTTCGTGCGAAATCAGATGCGCGCCCATCTTGTCGAACAGCCGGCCATGCGACCCTTGCGCGAAATAATAATCGTCGAGCGGACCCAGCACCGGCCCGAACCCATAGGGATCGACCAGTGCATATTCGCCGCCGTCCGCATAGACGGCATGATAACGCAGCGGCTGGCGTTTCCGGATCGACACCTTGCCATGGAACAGCCCGCCGGGATGCACCTGCGTCAGCGTCCCGACCGGCTTCCCGTCAATCTTGTGCGCCGTCACGCTCACCGCCTCGGGCAGCAGCACGCAGGCGGCATATCCCTTACCCTCCGGATGCACGCCCAAGGTTGCGAAGGGATCGTCCTCACGCCCCTCGATCAGCCGCGTGATCTGTTCCGGGCTCAGCACTTAGTCACAGGACCTTCCAGATATCGGTCGCATATTCGCGGATCGTTCGGTCGGAAGAGAACCAGCCCATCCGCGCGACATTATGGATCGCTATCTTCGCCCACTGCGCCTGGTTCCGCCAGATCGCATCGACCCGCCGCTGCGCCGACGAATAGCTGTCGAAATCAGCCGCGACCATGAACCAGTCATGGTCGTAGAGCCCCTGGACCAGATCGCGATACCGACCTGGATCATCCGGGGAGAACACTCCGCTCGCGATCGCTTCCAGCGCCTGTCCCAGTTCCCGGCTCTGCGCGATCACCTCGCGTGGATTGTAGCCCCTGGCCCGGCGCTCATTGACCTGCGCGGCGGTGAGGCCGAAGATCAGGATATTCTCTTCGCCTACATGATCCCGCATCTCGACATTGGCGCCGTCCAGCGTGCCGATGGTGAGCGCGCCGTTGACCGCGAACTTCATGTTCCCGGTGCCCGAAGCCTCCATCCCCGCGGTCGAAATCTGCTCGGACAGATCGGCAGCCGGGATCATCACTTCGGCCATGGAGACATTGTAATTGGGCACGAACTGCACCTTCAACAGCCCCTGCACCGCCGGATCATGGTTGACCGCCCGCGCCACGTCTCCCGCCAGCTTGATGATCAGCTTGGCATTATGATAGCTTGGCGCCGCCTTGCCGCCGAACAGCTTGACCCGCGGCACCCAGTCCTTTTCCGGATGCGAGCGGATCTGGTCGTAGAGCGCCACCGCCTCGATGATGTTGAGCAGTTGCCGCTTATATTCGTGGATGCGCTTGATGTGGATGTCGAACAGTGCGGCGGGATCGATCCGCGCGTTCATCCTCTGGCGCAGCAGGTTTGCCAGCGCGACCTTGTTCGCGCGCTTCACCGCAACGAACTTCTCCTGAAATCCGCTGTCGTCGGCGAAGCGATCCAGTTCCCGCAGCGCCTCCGGATCGTCCATGAACCTGTCCCCGATCGCCTCGCGGATGAGTTCGAACAGCCCATGATTGCACTGCATCAGCCAACGGCGGAAGGTGACGCCATTGGTCTTGTTGTTGATCCGGGCGGGATAGAGCCGGTGAAAGTCGGCGAACACCGTCTCCTTCATGAGGTCGGTGTGCAGCGCCGATACGCCATTGACGCTATGCGACCCGGCGAAGGCCAGATTGCCCATCCGCACCCGCCGCTCGCCACCTTCGTCGATCAGCGAGATGCAGCCGATTGCGCGATCGTCGAAATGGCCCGACCGCCGCGCCTCGCCGAGCAACCGGCTGTTCACCGCATAGACGATCTGCATGTGCCGGGGCAGCAGCCGCTCGAACAGCGGCACGGGCCAGCTTTCCAGCGCCTCGGGCAGCAGGGTATGATTGGTATAGCTGAACGTACGCCGGGTGATGTCCCAGGCTTCGTCGAAATCCAGCCCATGGTCGTCGAGCAATATCCGCATCAGCTCCGCCACCGCCACCGCCGGATGGGTGTCGTTGAGCTGGATCGCCGCCTTGTCCGCCAGGGTGCGGATATCGCCGAAATATTGCACGTGCCGCCTGACGATGTCCTGCAAGGAGGCGGAAGAGAAGAAATATTCCTGCCGCAACCGCAGTTCCTGCCCGGCAGGTGAGCTATCCGCCGGGTAGAGCACCCGGGTCAGCGCCTCCGCCCGATTGCTTTCGGACAGCGCGCCCAGATGGTCGCCGGCATTGAACTTGTCGAGCAGGATCGGATCGATCGGCTGCGCTTCCCATAGCCGGAGCGTGTTGACCCGCTTGCCCCGCCATCCCACGATCGGCGTGTCATAGGGGGTGGCGATTACCCGCTCGGTCGGACGCCAATGCATCTGGTGCAGCCCCGCATCTTCGCCCTCCGCCGGGTCCACGCGACCGCCGAAGCCGATCTCGTAGCTCGCCTCGCGCCGCTCGAACTCCCAGGGATTGCCGTGAGTCAGCCATGTTTCCGGCAGCTCGACCTGCCAGCCGTCGGAAATCTCCTGCCGGAACATGCCGTTCACATAGCGGATACCATAGCCGTAGGCGGGCACGTCGACCGTCGCCATGCTTTCCATGAAACAGGCCGCAAGCCGGCCCAGTCCGCCATTGCCCAAGGCCGCGTCCGGCTCCAGCGCCGCTATAATGTCCAGATCGACGCCCAGCGAATTGAGCGCCACCTGCATGTCGTCCAGCATTTCCATGTTGGACGCCGCATCGCGCATCAGGCGGCCGATCAGGAATTCAAGGCTCAGATAATAAACTCGTCGCCCCTGCTCCTCATAAGTTTTCTGGGTGGAGGCGATCCACGCGTCAATGATCCGATCGCGGATCGACAGGATCACCGCGTGCAGCCAGTCGTGCGGCTTGGCGGCCTCCGCATTCTTGCCGATCCGATACGTCAGTCGCTCCACGATCTCATGGGCTAGCACTTGCGGATCGACCTGCCGGGGTGCGGGCTTGGGTAGCGTTGTGTTGCCCTGAAGGTTCATGGGCGGGTTCCCCTGGCTGGATTTCGGGAGGAATGATTGCACAGCCCCCGCATCATCGCCAGCGGCAATTTTGCAGCGCAGCATGGTTCTTCATAAATCCAGATCAGCCGCGTTGTTCCCTGATCGACGCCCGCACGCCGTCGCGCAATTGCCGCCGGATCGGATAAACGCCTGAAGGCAAATGCTGCGTCATCATGATGCCGATGATCCGCTCCGCAGGATTGATGAAGAAGAAGGTCGAGAACACGCCGCCCCAGAAATAGTCACCGGTGGCGAAGTCGGTAGCAAGGCCCAACCCGAAACCGACGCCCCCATAGTCGGATTCGCTGAACATCGATGAGGACATGCTGGCAAGGTCACCGCCGCCGGGCAACCAATTGCGGTGCATCTGCGCCACCGTCTCCGGCTGCACCAACCGCGCGCCATCCAGTTCTCCGCCCCGCAGCAGCATGCGCGCGAAGCGGTGATAATCCTCCGCGGTCGAAATCAGCCCTCCGCCCCCCGACCGCAATTGCAGACTGCGCCGCCATCCGCTCCGCGCGCCACGGTCATACAAGGACAACTGCTTGTCGGCGCCCAGCTGCCACGCGTCCGTCATGCGGTCCACCCGATCGTCGGGCAGCTCGAAAAATGTGTCGGTCATGCCCAGCGGACCGAATATCCGTCGAGCGAAGAAGTCGGCCAGGTTCATTCCCGACAGGCGTTCGACAACCACGCCCAACACATCGGTCGACACCGAATAATTCCACCGCTCGCCCGGCGAGAATTCGAGCGGCAACGCGGCCAGAGCGTCTATGAACTCGTCCGCGCTGCGCTTCTGCTGAAATTCGTCCAGCCCCAATTCCCGATAGCGCGCGTCGATTGGCGTCTGCCGCTGGAGCCCGTAGGTGAGCCCGGACGTATGGCGTAGCAGGTCGACCATCCGCATCGGCTGCCTCAGCGCCGCGCCCTCTATCCCCACGCGCAGCGCGCCAAATTCGGGCAGTATGTCCATCACCGGATCATCAAGCCCCACGCGCCCTTCCTCGACCAGCATCATGAACGCCAGCGACGTTACCGGCTTGGTCATCGAAGCGATCCGGAACAGCGAATCCTCTCGCAGCGGGTCGCCCGTCCCCCGGGCGACCCCGCTTACATGCGACAGCAGCAGATGCTCGTCCCGCGACACCAGCAGGCGCAGATGGGGAATCTTGCCCGTCGCCACATAGGTCCGGTGAAGATCCTCGGCGAGCGCCTCCAGTCGAACGGGGTCCATGCCAGCAATTTCCGCCGCCGCGACATTTATGCGCATTTCGCCTCCGATCCTCACCGATCGTCAGCTAAAGCAGCCGCTTGCGCAAGACAATGCCGCGCCTGACGCATTGCCAAAGCCCCCGCGCGGCCGTTATGGCAGGCCGCCTGACCTGCACGGGACCAAACGGCATGGCCACCGGCCTCTCTGCAATATTCCTGGACAATCGCCCCGCCTTGCTGCGCTTCCTCCGCGCGCGCGGCGCCGGCGAGGATTCGGAGGACATGCTGCAGGACATGTGGATGAAGCTGGAGGCGCGGGATCTTGGCCCGGTCACCGATCCGCTTCCCTACCTCTACCGCATGGCAAACAACCTGATGCTCGACCGCTACCGATCCACCAGCCGGCGGGCGCGGCGGGAACAGGACTGGGCTGAGGGTGCCGGCGGAGTAATGGCGGACCCGGCCGAGACCATCGCGATCGATGACCGCATGATCCTGCAGGAACAGCTCGGACAGGCGGAGGCGGTGCTGCGCGAGCTAGGGCCCCGCGTCGAGCTTGTCTTCCGGCGCTTCCGCGTGGAAGGTGTCGGGCAGCGCATGATCGCGGAGGAACTGGGCGTAAGCCTCACCACCGTGGAGAAGGACCTGCAAAAGGCCTATCGCGCCCTCCTTACCCTGAAACGCGAGGCGGATACGGAATGATCGTAACGGCGGCGTCTTTCCCGACAAGGGGCGATGAATGAACGGGGCACGGGCCATGATCGACGAGGAAGCGCTTGCCTGGGTAATCGGCACGCGCGATCCCGAATTTACGGATTGGGCCGGCTTCACCGCTTGGCTGGAGGCCAACCCTGCGCACGCGCGCGCTTATGACGCGCTTATGGCCGTCGATGCGGATCTGCCTGCGATCATCCCCGCCGATCCAGTGACGATGCCTGTTCCTGCCAATGATCCCGGCAAGCGAGGATGGCGCCCGCTACGTTGGGTGGGTGGCGGCGCGATCGCGGCGGCGCTGGTGGCGGCGATCTCCGTCGTCACGACGAACCGCGCCGACATCTACACCGTTGCAACCCGTCCCGGCGAAACCCGCGGCATGTCGCTTGAAGACGGCACGCGCATCGATCTCAACGGGGGCACGACCCTTCGCCTCGATCGCAACAATGCCCGCTTTGCCGCCCTCGATAGCGGCGAAGCCGCTTTCACCGTGCGGCATGACGAGCGCGATCCGTTTCGCGTGACCGTGGGAGAAGCCGTTTTCGAAGATGCCGGCACCATCTTCAACATCGTCCGGACAAGGGAGACGACCCGCATTGGCGTATCCGAAGGAAAGGTCATCTACAATCCGGAAGCCGAGGCCGTTTCCCTGCCTGCCGGCCGCGCGCTGACGCAGGATGCCAGCGGCCTGCGCGTGATGGACATAGCGCCTGACGCGGTGGGGAGCTGGCGCCAGGGTCGCCTCACCTACGCCAATGCGCCGGTCGAGCAGATCGGCGCCGATATCGCCCGCTCGCTGGGCGTTCGGCTGACCGCCACGCCCGGTGCGGGCGCCATGCGCTTTACCGGCACGATCCGGCTTGATCGCGACCCGACGCGCTTCTTCGCGTCAGCCGCGCCACTGATGGGCCTTTCCGCTGTTCGCCAAGGAGACCGCTGGCTGCTGAAGGAGGGGGATGGCGCGTCACGCTGACCTCCTTTTCGTCACCGCCTTCGCCCTTGCGGCCACGCCACCCGCGCAGGCGGCGGACAGACAGAATATCAGCATCGCCCCCGGACGGCTGGGCGAAGCGGCGGTCGCGCTTGGCCGGCAGACCGGGGCCAGCATCGGCATGTCCGATCAGTCGCTGGCAAATATTCCGACGCCCGCAGTCGGCGGCCGCCTTTCGGTGGAAGCCGCGCTCAAGCGCCTGCTGAAGGGCTCGGGCGCCAGTCTTCAGCGTATCGATGCAAGCACATGGCGCATTATCCGCCGCCGCCCAGCGCCTCGCCCGGCGCCTGCGCCGCTCGTTCCCCTACCACCGGGAGAAGCCGCCGACCCGCCGGTGGAGATCATAGTCACCGCGTCCAAGCGCGACACGCCGCTCCTCCGATATGCCGGCGTGGCGGAGGTCATGGATTATGGAAGCTTCACCAGCGCGGAAGCCGCGGCCGGCACCGCCAGCCTTATCTCGCGCGTGGCGAGTCTCAGTTCCACCCATGCCGGGCCGGGCCGCAACAAGCTCTTCCTGCGCGCGATCGCGGACTCCGGGGTGGCCGGGCCGACGCAGGCGACCACGGGCCAATATCTGGGCGACATGCGCCTTAATTATGCCGCGCCCGATCCCGATCTTCGGCCCTATGACATGCAGGGGGTCGAGGTGCTGGAAGGACCGCAGGGCACCCTTTACGGCGCGGGATCGCTGGGCGGGATTATCCGCCTGATCCCGAATCCACCCAACCTTGTGCTTTTCGATGGCCAGATGTCTGCCGGCGCCAGCGTCACCCGCCATGGCGACCCCGGTGGCGATCTGGCGGCGACAGTGAACCTGCCGATCGCGCCGGAAAAGTTCGCGCTGCGAATCGTGGGCTATGGCGTTCGGGAGGGGGGCTATATCGATGACGTCCTGCGCGGCAAGAACGACGTCAACCGCACGCGCATCTGGGGCGGCCGCGCCGCCCTGCGCTACGCCCCGAACGAGGATTGGACGATCGACGCGACCGGGCTCTATCAGCGTATCGACGGCGACGATGCCCAATATGCCAGCAAGCAGGCCGGGCGCCTCGCGCGCGCGTCCAGCGTCGCCCAGCCCTATTCGTCCGACTACAGCCTTTCCAACATCCGCGTGGAACGCCAGTGGGACGATCTTCGCTTTGTTTCCTCTACCGGTTATGTGCGTAACATCCTGTCGGAAAGCTATGACGCCACCCAGCGCGACACGCCTTCCAGCCTTTTTCGCCAGCGCACGCGCGTGTCGATCTTCTCCACCGAAAATCGCCTCATGCGCGATCTCGACAACGGCCTGGGCTGGATCGTCGGCGCCTCCTATCTCGAAAGCACATCCCACATTGGCCGCTCGCTGACGTCTTACGGCCCCGCTCCAGTCATCGAGCAGGTCATTCCCGGCGTGCCGCTCTACGGTCAGGGCATGCCCGCGACCACCACGGGGGTTCGCAACCGGATCCGCGAAGTCACCCTGTTCGGCGAAGCGTCCTTCGAGCCCGTGCGGGGACTGATCGCCACGCTGGGCGGACGGCTCACCAACAGCCGGCTTTCAGGCCGCGCCCTCGATCCTATCCCCTTCCTCTCGGCCACTGCCATCGCGCAGGCGGAAGCGCAGGCCGACCGCAACGAAACCATCTTCCTCCCCTCTTTCTCGATACTCAGCGACGCCTTTCCCGGCATGACCTTCTATGCCCGGTTCCAGCAGGGCTTCCGTCCGGGCGGCTTGGCCATCGATGACCAGCATGTGCTCCGCTTCAGCAATGACCGCGTTTCGACGCTCGAAGCCGGCGTCCGCAAGGGGGCTCCGGGCCGCGATCCCATCGCGCTCAGCGCCAACGTCGCGTGGACGGACTGGAACGATATCCAGGCGGATGTCATCGACCGCATCGGCATGCCGGGCACCGCCAATATCGGCGATGGCCGCATCTACACGCTTGAAGGCCGCATCGTCATCCGCCCGCTGCCCGCGCTGACGCTCGACGGCAGCATCATTTACAATGACAGCCGCCTCAGCCGCCCCACCGACTATGTCCGGATGCTGAGCTATGCTGGCCAGTCACTGACTCTGCCTAATGTAGCTAATCTGGGCGCCCGGCTTGCGGCAGACTATCACGCCCAACTCGGCAACGACATGGGCCTGCGCCTGAGCGGCTCTGCGCGCTATGTCGGCAAATCCCGCCTTGGCGTCGGCCCGATTTTGGGCCGCACACAGGGGGATTATGTCGACACCGCCCTCACCGCCTGCCTCTCGCGCGGCCCGTTGCAATTGTCCTTCGCACTGACCAACCTGTTCGACAGCAGCGGTAACCGCTTCTCGCTGGGCACACCCTTCAACTTGCGAGGCGACTATACCACGCCGCTCCGCCCCCAAACGCTGCGCATCGGCCTAGATTTGGCCTTCTGATCGATTGTCCTGATGGAACAATTGCTTTCATGCCTTCTAGATGACGGCAAACTTCATGCTGTGACGTCTTGGAAGGAACTGGCGGGCCATACCCACGACCCTCCCGGCCCGCCAGTAAAGCCATGCCGCATCCCGCCCCTTGGGACGTGCTGGCACACAGGAAGGGGCGCCGCTTGCTTCAAAAGCGGCGCCCCTTTTTGCTGCGGATGTATGTGGGGCTCTTGCTGTTAAAGCTGAACCGCGAAATCAAAGACGCGTGCGCCTCCGGTGCCCCCGCCCCACATGCCTGGCCCAGTCCCGGCGCTCACCGAATAGAGAAAGCCATATTCCCCCGCCGGCAGATCGGCTTTCGGCGTCACCTTGAACACCCCTGGCGTCACCTGCTCATAGTCGAAGGCGATCCGGTCCTTGTCCATGACGCCCGACTTCACCCCCGCCAGGTTCATGCTGCCGGTCCGCGTTTCCCGCCGGTCCTTCTTGATGTCGAAACGGATGAGGCTGAACTCGTTGGGCGATGTCACGGCACTGGCCGGACCGGACAGCCAGAGCGATGGCCCGCCGGCCTGAGACAGACCGCGATTGGCCTCGTCGAAATAGAAGTAGAAGGTGGGCCGCGCCCGCGCCGTGCGAACCCTGGCGCTGGTATTGGGGATAACCGCCTTGATGCTCAGCGAAGCGATCCCACCCGTCAGGGCGTAGCCCAGCAGGCCTCCGCTCTTGCTCTGGTTGGACATTGTCGCATCTATCCGCTTCATCTGCGGGGCATCGCTCCCCTCCATCAGCATGTAAATGCCGGATGGATGCGGCACCAGCGGGTCGGGCGAGTCAGCCGAATAGGCCGCTTTGGAGGACACCGCCCCCTGCGCTCCTGCGTCTATCATCGCTGCGATGACCGGACCGGGCACGCCCTTCTTCTTAAGCGCGATCAGGTCGTCAGTAGCCAGCGCATAGTTGCCCGCCGACGCCTTGATCTTCGCGATAACGGCATCGTCGCCCAGCCCCGCCTGGACCAGCGCGACCACCATATCGTTGGTCAGCGTCTCCGCCCGCGCGCCTGTCGGCAGCGCCATCAATAGCGCCACCGCCGCGGTCAGCCCAAATGTCCTCATGGTCACCCCCCTGATCGGCGGAAGCGCCCCCGCTTTCGCCCTCACCTCAGGGGTTTAGACATCCGCGCTTGATTCAGGCAAGCGCCTTGCGAACCAGTTCGTTGACGACCTGCGGATTGGCCTTGCCCTGCATCGCCTTCATCGTCTGGCCGACGAAAAAGCCGAACAGCGCCTCCTTGCCCGCCCTATACTGGTCGACCTTGTCGCCATTGTCGGCCAGCACCTTGGCTACCGCCGCTTCGATCGCACCGGTATCCGACGTCTGCTTCAGGCCCTTCTCCTCGACGATCGTGGGCGCGCGGCCGCCGGTTTCGAGCATGATCTCGAACACCTGCTTGGCGATGGTGCCGCTGATCGTGCCGTCCGCGACGAGGGCCAGAAGTTCCGCGCCCTCTTCGGGACCGACCGGGCTATCCTCAAGGCTCTTGCCCAGACGGTTGAGCGCGCCGTAAAGCTCGGACAGCAGCCAGTTGGCCGACGCCTTGGCGACCTCGCCCTCGCTCTTCTTCTGGATGCGCGCGGCTTCGGCCAGCAGCGCTTCGAACCAGCGGGCGGTATCGGCGTCCGCCGTCAGCGTCGCGGCATTATAGGCCGAAAGCCCCAGATCCTTCTCATAACGGCTGCGCTTGGCATCCGGCAGCTCGGGCAACGACTGACGGCATTCCTCCAGAAACGCATCGTCCAGTTCCAGCGGCAGCAGGTCAGGATCGGGGAAATAGCGATAGTCGTGCGCGTCTTCCTTCGACCGCATGGAGCGCGTTTCATTCTTGTCCGGATCGTAGAGGCGGGTTTCATGCACGATCTTGCCGCCAGCCTCCAGCACATCGACCTGACGGCTGGCTTCATATTCGACCACCGCCATGACGAAACGCACCGAATTGACGTTCTTCGTCTCGGTGCGGGTGCCGAATTCCTCGCCGGGCTTGCGGACCGACACGTTGACGTCGGCGCGCATGGAACCCTGATCCATGTTGCCGTCGCACGAGCCGACATAGCGCAGGATCGTCCGCAGCTTCGACAGATAGGCCCCGGCTTCAGCCGGCGAACGCATGTCCGGCTTCGACACGATTTCCATCAGCGCCACGCCGGATCGGTTGAGGTCGACATAAGAGCGCGTCGGATGCTGATCGTGCATCAGCTTGCCCGCATCCTGCTCGACATGGATGCGCTCGATACCGATCGTCTTGGTTTCGGCGTCGGGGTTCTTCTCGTCGAGATTGATGTCGATCGCGCCCTCGCCCACCAACGGATGGTAGAGCTGGCTGATCTGGTAGCCCTGCGGCAAGTCCGCGTAGAAATAATTCTTGCGGTCGAAGCGCGACCATTTGTTGATCTTGGCGTCGATCGCCATGCCGGTGCGGACCGCCTGACGGATGCACTCGCGGTTCGGCACCGGCAGCATGCCGGGCATGGCCGCGTCGACCAGCGACACCTGCGTGTTCGGCTCCGCGCCGAAAGCCGTCGCGGCGCCGGAAAAGAGCTTCGCCTGGCTTGTCACCTGCGCATGGACTTCGAGGCCGATCACGACCTCCCACTCGCCGGTTGCGCCCTGAATGCGATAGGTTGATTCAGTCATCTGCTTTTCCGCCTATTCGCGCGCTGCTTAGCGCGCCGTGCCAGAATTTTCGTCCGCTCGCGATCTTCGGCTCTGGTCGCTTTCCGTCCAAATCGAAGCCGCTTGAAAAATTCGATGAGACCATCACGCGCTATATCAGCAACGATCTCGCCGAAAATACTCACCACCACTTCTCCGGCCGTGCGGCAAAGCCAGCCCGCTCCTCAATCGCAAGCCCCGCGTTCAGCACGGTCTGCTCGTCCAGCGGCCTGCCTATGATCTGGAGACCCAACGGCAGTCCCTGCCCATCCAGCCCGCCCGGCACCGCCATGGCGGGCAAACCGGCCAGCGAAGCCGGCACGGTGAAGACGTCATTCAGATACATGGCCAGCGGATCGGCCTGCTTCTCGCCCAGCGCAAACGATGCGCTCGGCGCGGTCGGCGTCAGCAGCAGGTCACACTTCTCGAAGGCCTGCTCGAAATCACGCGCGATCAGCGCCCGGACCTTCTGCGCCTGCGTATAATAGGCGTCATAGAAGCCCGCCGACAGCACATAGGTACCCATCATGATGCGGCGCTTGACCTCCGGTCCGAAACCGGCGGCCCGGGTCGCGGCATACATGTCCTGCAAGCCCGCCCCATCGGGGAGGTCGCGCTGGCCGTACCGCACGCCGTCATAGCGGGCGAGGTTCGAGGACGCCTCGGCCGGCGCGATGATATAATAGGTCGGCAGCGCATATTTCGTATGCGGCAGCGACACTTCCACCACCTCGGCGCCTGCATCCTTCAGCCATTCGATGCCGCGATCCCACATGGCGGAGATTTCCGCATTCAGGCCATCGGGGCGATATTCCTTGGGAATGCCGACCGTCTTGCCCCGCACGTCGCTGGAAAGTCCAGCTTCCCACTGCGGCACCGCCAGATCGAGCGAGGTCGAATCCTTGGGATCGAAGCCCGCCATCGTTTCCAGCAGGATCGCATTGTCCCGCACCGTCCGCGCCATCGGCCCGGCCTGGTCGAGCGACGAAGCGAAGGCCACGATGCCCCAGCGCGAGCAGCGGCCATAGGTCGGCTTGATCCCCGAAATACCAGTGAAGGCGGCAGGCTGGCGGATCGAGCCCCCCGTATCCGTGCCGGTCGCCGCCGGGCAGAGCCGCGCCGAAATCGCTGCCGAGGAGCCACCCGAAGACCCGCCCGGCGCCAGGGCGGCATTGTCGCCACTCCCACGCCGCCACGGCGAGATCACATTGCCGAAATAGCTGGTCTCATTGGACGATCCCATGGCGAACTGGTCGAGGTTGAGCTTGCCCAGCATGCCCGCTCCTGCATCCCACAGCTTCTTGGAAACCGTGGACTCATAGGTCGGCGTGAAGCCTTCCAGCATGTGGCTTGCCGCGGTCGTCTGCACGCCTTCAGTGCAGAACAGGTCCTTCATGCCGATCGGCACGCCCGAAAGGGGTTTCAGCGCCTCGCCGGCGGCCTTCGCCTTGTCGGCGGCGTTGGCGGCTTCCAGCGCCTTTTCCGGCGTTTCGACGATGAAGGCGTTGAGCGCCTTGGCGCCCGCCACATTGGCGTTGAACGCCTCGGCGACTTCGCGCGCGGAAAAATCACCAGCGCGGAAACCGTCGCGGATTTCGGCTACAGTAAGATCAGTAAGATCAGTCACAAAAAATCCCCGTTCGGGCTGAGCGAAGTCGAAGCCCCGTCACTGAGCGAAGCGAAGTGGCCTCCCGCTGGTCGGCCGCGCCCTTCGACAAGCTCAGGGCGAACGGTATGAAAGTGAAGCTTCATTCAATGACCTTGGGCACGGCAAAGAATCCATGTTCACCCTGCGGCGCGTTGGCCAGCACCTTGTCGCGGACATTGCCGTCGGTCACGGCATCCTCGCGCAGACGAAGCTTGTTGGGGATGACGGCGGTCATCGGCTCGACGCCGGTCACGTCCACCTCGCCAAGCTGCTCCACCCAGCCAAGGATGTTGTTGAGTTCGGGCACCATCGCTTCGGCTTCGGCGTCGGTCACCGAAATGCGCGAAAGGCTGGCGATCTTCTTTACGGTCTGCAGGTCTATCGACATGGCTCGCCGCTAGCATCGGGGCATGCTCGCTTCAAGTCCGCACTTGCGCGGCCCCTGCGCCTGCGCCAGACAGGCGCCGCGCCAGGCGGGGGCGCGCCGCCCCGCCCAACAAACGGAGAGCCGCCTTTTGGCCCGCAAATTCCTCTATGTCGTCGCCGGCTTGATCGTGCTCGTGCTGGCGGCGCTGCTGGCCTATCGCATCTGGGGCATGCAGATGATCCGCGCCGTGATGGTCCCGCGCGAAGCCTTCGTTGCCCTCCGGCCGCTGCCCGCCAGTGCTTATGACGATGCGGCGATGTGGATCGCTCGGCCCGACCTGACGAAGGATAATCCGGCGCTGTGGAGGCCGGCCGGGATCAAGGATGAGCCCCCGCCGCAAAAGGCGGCGATCTTCTTCATCCACCCTACCTCCTACATCACGACCTTCGCCGGCGCGCACTGGAACATGCGTCTCGATGACAAGGACGCGCTCACCACCGCCCGCCGCTTCGTCCAGGTCCAGGCAAGCGCCTTCAACGCCACTGGCGACATCTGGGTGCCGCGCTATCGCCAGGCCAATTATGGCGCCTTCCTCACGGAAAAGCCCGATGGCGACGAGGCCCTCGCCGCCGCCTATCGCGACGTCGCCCAAGCCTTCGCTACGTTCCTGAAAGCCAATCCCACCGGGCCGCTGATCCTCGCCGGGCACAGCCAGGGGTCGCGCCACTTGCTCCAACTGCTGCGCGATCAGGTCGCGGGCAAGCCTTTGGCAAAGCGGGTCGCCGCCGTTTACGCGATTGGGTGGCCCGTCTCGGTCGAAGCGGACCTGCCCGCCCTCGGCCTCCCCGCCTGCGCGCGGCGCGATCAGGCGCGCTGCGTCGTCAGCTGGCAAAGCTATGCCGAGCCCGCCGACCCGTCCGCCCTTGTCCAGTCATTCGAAGGTCGTCCCGGCTACACCGGACAGCCGCGCAAGGGCACGCACATGCTCTGCACCAACCCGTTGACGGGCGCCCTGAACGGAGGCGCCTCCGCCACCGCCAATCGCGGCACGCTCGACAGCCGGGATGAGGGCAAGCCCCCCCGTCTGCTTGCGGGCCTCGTCCCCGCCCGCTGCGACGCCAGCGGCCTGCTGCTGATCGGAGAGCCTCTCGACATGGGGCCCTTCACCCTGCCGGGCAACAATTACCATGTCTATGACTACAGCCTCTTTTGGGGCGACGTGCGCGAAGATGCGCGCCAGCGTCTTGCCGCCTTCCTGAAGTCATGACCGTCCTCACCACCGACCGCGCCGTCTTCCGGGACACCCTGCCCCAAGGGGGCCGCCTGCTGGGCATGGATGTCGGCACCAAGACGATCGGCCTTGCGCTGTGCGACGCCGGCTGGTCCATCGCCAGCCCAGCCCACACCGTCAGCCGGGTCAAGTTCAGCAAGGACAAGATCGCGCTCGCCGCCTTCATGGAACAGCAGCAGGTGAAGGGCGTGGTCATCGGCCTCCCGCTCAACCTCGACGGCAGCGAAAGCCCGCGAAGCCAGGCGAGCCGCGCCTTTGCCCGCAACATAGCGGACCTCGGCCTTCCCATCCTTCTCTGGGACGAACGCTGGTCGACCCAGGCGGTGACCCGGACCTTGCTGGAAGCCGACGCCAGCCGCGCGCGGCGCGAGGAACTGGTCGACAAACTCGCGGCCAGCTACATTTTGCAAGGGGCGATAGATGGACTGATGACAGGCTTTTAGCCGCTGTGATTGCGCAGGCCCATTCGTCTCCCCCTTTATTGCTCAAATGCCGAAATGATCGGACAAGGTCCCTCATGCGACGCCTGGCAAGCAGTAGCCAAACGTTGCAAAGCGTCCCGTGCCGCCTGTAATTCGGCTAACTTCAGGTCCAATGCTTGCAGCCGCGCCGCCGCCAGTTCCCTGGCCCGCTTGCGATCCTGCCCGGCGTCGAGGTGCAGCAACTCCCCGATCTCCTCCAAGGTGAAACCCGCACCCTGCGCCGACCGGATGAAGCGCAGCCGCCGCACATCTTCCTGCGCATAACGCCGCACGCCTCCCGCGCGCGAGGGCGTCTCCAACAACCCCCGGCGCTGATAGAAGCGCACCGTCTCGACACCCACCTCGCCCGCGCGCGCCAGACCAGAAATCGTCATATCCATACTTGACTCCGGACCATGGTACGGACCCCATATGAGGCGCATCGGATCCCGTTCCAAGGACAAGCGATGCCATGAACCGCTCGACAACCATCACCCACGTTCCCGTCGAGAAAAAGGCCGTGCTGTATCGCATGGTGATGGGCGAGCATGTGTGCCCTTATGGGCTTAAGGCGCGCTGGCTCCTCCGCCGCAGGGGCTATGAGGTCGAGGATCACTGGCTCTCCACCCGCGAACAGACCGACGCGTTCAAGGCGATGCATGGCGTCAAGACCACGCCGCAAATCTTCATAGACGGCCGGCGTATCGGCGGCCATGACGACCTGCGCCGCCATTTCGGCCTGAGTGTGGCGACGCCCGGCGCAACCAGCTACACGCCCGTCCTCACCGTTTTCGCCGTTGCCGGGCTGCTGGCCTTGTCATTCGCATGGCTTGGCGCCGCGCCGCTCCTGGGCATCATTACGCTGGAGCATTTCATTGCGATCACCATGATGCTGCTCGCCATGTTGAAGCTGCAGGACGTGGATCGGTTCGCGACGATGTTCCTGAACTATGATCTGCTCGCTCGACACTATGTGCCTTATGGCCGGGCCTATCCCTTTCTCGAACTCACCGGCGGCCTGCTGATGCTGACGGGAGCACTCCCCTGGCTTTCCATTCCAATCGGTCTTTTCATCGGCGGCATTGGCGCTGCGTCAGTGTTCAAGGCGGTCTATATCGACAAGCGAGACCTAAAATGCGCCTGCGTCGGTGGCAGCAGCGCCGTGCCGCTGGGCTTCGTTTCCCTGACGGAGAATGTGATGATGGTAGCCATGGCGTTGTGGATGTTGGCGACCCCCTGATCCCGACTGCGCCGGAGTAGCCTTAGATGGCGTCCCGTCCGTAAAAATCGGGCAGGAACTGCACGCCGTCTGCGCTTGGCACTGCCGTCAGATAGGTCAGATATACCGGAACCGGTTGCGGCAAGGGAATATGCTGCTCCGGTTCTCCCGTCTCCGCTATCAGCGGCTTGCCGAAGAACCATCGCCCCAGTCGGTCCGCATCCTCCAGCCGCACGCAGCCATTGCTGAAGTGCCGCTCAGGCTTTGCCAGCAGATCGCGGGAAGGCGTGTCATGCAGGTAAATGCCCAGGTCGTTGGGGAACATGAACTTAACCTTCCCCATCGCATTGGCGCCGCCGGGCAGCTGCCGAACCCGGAGCTGCTGCCGACCGTCCGCCACCGCCTGCCAGTCGATTTCCGACTGATCGAGCTTCCGCGCCCCGGCGCCCCAGCCCGACAGCGCTTCATAATTCAGGCTGTTCAGCGTCGCGCCGCCCAATATCCGCTGCGACAATTTGTGCTGCACCAGGTCGGTAGGCACGTTCCAATAGGGGTTCAGCGTCGCATAGCGGACCATGCCCGCCATCATCGGCGTCTGGCTTTCCTTGGCCCCGGCGACGACCTTCATCGTGCCGTCCTGTTGACCTTTGCTATAATAGAAAAGCCGGGCCGAAGCCGCTTCGACCACCACATGGCGCACCCATGGGCCGGGCAACAGCCGCGCCCGGTCCAGGTTGAGCGCGAGCATGCGATCATACCATTCCGGTGGCCGGTTGAGCGCCTCGATCGTCGCCGCGCCCGCTACGCCATCAGCCTTCAGGCCATGGTCGGCCTGAAACGCCTTCACTTTCGCAACCAGAGCCTTGTCATAGGCTGCACCCTGCGCCAGGCCGAGCCGGCGTCGCAGCAGGGGCACGTCCTTCCCCTTCATTCCGGGGCGCAACCTCACTCCAGCGGGAATGGCGATAACCGGCAAGCCCGCCCAACGCTCTACGAAAGCCCCGCGCGCCGCGCGCAGCTTCATGTAGAAAGGACTCATCCATCCGACCTGCCGCACATACTCTGCGAAAGAGGGAGCTACCGCCGCCGCGCGCAAAATCTCCGCCGGGGCTTCGTCCTTCGGCGTCACTTCGGGATCGAGATACCGCATCCTGACCCGCTTGGCCGGCCGCCGCATGTCGCTGACCAACTCGGCGAAGGCCTTGGACAGGGCGATGTCGGCGCGAGCCAGCAGCTTTGGGTCGCCGCCGCTGCCATCAGCCTCTTCGGCAATCCGTTCCAGATCGCGCAGCTTATAGTCGTCGGGATCCAGCCCATCCAGGCGCGAGGTGCGGATCAAGTCCAGCACCGCATCCGCCTGTGGCCCCAGCCTCTGCCCCTCCGCCCATAACGGCCAATAGCCGCGCGGACCGTAAAAGTCCCGCAGCTTGCCGCCCGCCAAGGAACGGATTTCAGCGCCGATGCCGGCTTGCTTCTCCTGTCCCGCCATGGCCTGCGCCATGGCGGGACCCGGGACCAGCCCGACAGCGATGAGTCCCGGAATAAGAAGCCCGTGAACCATTCGGGCGCAGCTAGATTGCCGCGCCCTGGAGGATAGCTGTGTCAGCCGCGTTCTCCGGACCGTGACGGCGGCGGAGGCGGCGGAGGCGGCGGACAGGGCGGACCCATCACTTCATGATACATGCCGTCCGCCGAATAATAGCCGTCGATCATGCCATCGCCGTTGCGGTCAGCCGCGACAGTGCCGGCAATTGCGCCGGGGCCGACTGGCGGCGCGGGCGCAATGGGTTCATCCCTCGTTGACGCACAGGCGCTAAGAGCAAGCGCGGGGCCGAGAAGGGCCAGTAGCCTGATGTTCATATCCTCTCCCTTGGCGCAACGAGGACGGGCGCCGGCTAGATGTGGATGCTGACCGAAGAAATCGCAGCGCAGGTGTAACGACCGACCATGGCAATCGAGTCCATTACCCGATCGCAATGACGTCGAAACGTGCCTAACATGCGATTAACCGTTTTACTTTGAGCGATGGCTCCAGTTGCCCACCCAGTCCGCGGAACCGATCCCTTGGGCGTAAAGCAGCACCGACAGATCGCCATGGACGATTTCCGCGGCCGCCGCTTCCCGGGTCTTTGGCTTGGCATGGTAGGCAACCCCCAGGCCTGCCCACTGGATCATCGGGATGTCATTCGCGCCGTCTCCAACCGCCAGCGTCAACGCCCGGTCGATGCCCGCGGCTATCGCCGATTCCAGTTCCGCCTGTTTGCGCGCGGCGTCGACGATCGGGACGGTGACGGTGCCTGCAAGGACCCCGTCTGCGATCTCCAATATGTTGGCGACCGCGCTGTCGAAGCCGATCTCCTCCGCCACGGGGCCCGTGAACCGGGTAAAGCCACCGGACACCAGCAGCGTCTTCGCCCCCCGCGCCTTCATCGTCCGGACCAGCGCCTTGGCACCCGGCATGATCTTCACCCGCTCGGCCCGGCACTGGTCGATCGCCTCGTCCGGCAGTCCCTTCAACAAGGCCACCCGCTCATGCAGCGCGCCTGCAAAGTCGAGTTCCCCGCGCATCGCCCGTTCCGTGATCTCGGCGATCTGCGGCTTGATACCGGCATAGTCTGCCAGTTCGTCGATGCACTCTACGGTAATCATGGTGGAATCCATGTCGGCGATCAGCAATTTCTTCTCGCGCCCTTCGGCCAGCTGCACGATCACATCGACCTTGTCGCCCACATCCGCCAGCACCGCTCGCGCCGTGGCCGGATCGTTGCCGAAGAAAATATCTGCCGCCTTGCCCTCATCCAGCCAGGCGCTATCCACCGGCGTACAGCCGGCCGCCGCCAACCGTCCGACAGCCGCATCAATATCTTCCTGACTCAAGGCCGCACTTGCCACTAAGGTCGCGACGAACATGGATACTCCTGAAACAGCCTGGCCCGAAACATCTGGGGGCGAATCCCGCCCGCGCGTGGCGCTTATTGCCGGGCCCACCGCCAGCGGCAAGAGCGCGCTCGCGATCGCTCTCGCCCGGGCGACGAACGGCGTGGTCATCAACGCCGACGCCAGTCAGGTCTATGCCGACCTCGCCATCCTGTCGGCCCGCCCCACGGAGGAGGAGATGGAAGGCGTCCCGCACCGCCTTTTTGGCCATATCGACGGCGCTGAAGCCTGCACCGCCGCGCGCTGGGCCGCCGAAGCCCGCGCCGAAATAACCAGGGCCCATGCAGAAAGCTGCCTTCCAATCCTCGTCGGTGGCACGGGCCTTTATCTCCGCACGCTTCTGGACGGTATCGCACCTGTTCCGGACATCGATCCCGCCATCCGCGCGTTCGTACGCGCGCTTCCCGTGGCGCAGGCGCATGCCGCCCTTTCCCGGGAAGACCCTGCGGCCGCGGCGCGCCTCGCCCCGGCGGATAGCAGCCGGGTCGCCCGCGCGCTCGAAGTGGTTCGCTCGACCGGCAAGCCGCTGTCCGAATGGCAGAAGCTCAAGCGCGGCGGCATAGCCGGTCAGATCACCCTCTCCCCGCTTATCCTGCTCCCGCCGCGGGACTGGCTGATCGCGCGCTGCGACCAGCGCTTCGCACAAATGGTGGATGGTGGCGCGGCGGCGGAAGTCGAAGCTTTGCTCGCCCGGAGCCTTTCGCCCGATTTGCCGGTCATGCGCGCGATCGGCGTCCCTGCCATAGCAGCATGGCTTGCCAGAGACATAGACCGCGAGACCATGATCGACCGGGGCCGCATCGCCACCCGGCAATATGCCAAGCGCCAATATACGTGGTTTTCCCGCCAGCCCCCCGCCGATTGGCCCCGTGAAACGCGACAAATCAATGACAAAATTTCTTCAAATATGGTAATTAAATTACAACATTAGATGTTGACTTGCCATTTTATGTCTAATAGAGGCACCCGCCTTGCCATCGTTCCGCTTCTGGAGCAGAGGGCGCAGCTTATATCCAGCGGAAGGATGACATCGTGGCCGAAAAGAGCGGCGCGGACATTTTGGTTGAATGCCTGATCGATCTGGGCGTCGAAGTCGTGTTCGGTTATCCCGGCGGCGCGGTGCTGCCCATCTACGACGCGCTGTTCAATCATCCCAAGATCCGCCACGTCCTCGTCCGCCACGAACAAGGCGCGACCCACATGGCGGAGGGCTATGCGCGTTCGACCGGCAAGCCGGGCGTCGTCCTCGTCACCTCCGGCCCCGGCGCGACCAACGCGGTCACGGGCATCACCGACGCGCTGATGGATTCCATCCCGATGGTCGTCATCACCGGTCAGGTCCCGACCCAGTTGATCGGCACCGACGCGTTCCAGGAAGCGGACACGATCGGCATCACCCGTCATTGCTCGAAGCATAATTATTTGGTCAAGGCCCCCGGCAAACTCGCCGGCGTCGTCCATGAAGCGTTCCACATCGCCACCACCGGCCGCCCGGGCCCGGTCGTCATCGACATTCCCAAGAATGTCCAGATCGCGACCGCGCCTTACAATCGGCCGCTCGGTTTCGAACATGCCAGCTACCGTCCACAGACCAAGGCCGACGCCTCGGCGATCGCCCAGGCGGTCGATATGCTCGCAAAGGCGCAGCGCCCGGTCTTTTATACCGGCGGAGGGGTCATCAACTCGGGGACCAAGGCTTCCGTCCTGCTGCGCGAACTGGCCGAACTGACCGGGGCGCCCGTTACCTCGACACTGATGGGGCTGGGCGCTTTTCCGGCCTCGTCGCCGCAATGGCTCGGCATGCTGGGCATGCACGGCACCTATGAAGCGAACTGGGCGATGAACAAGGCGGACCTCATCGTCTGCATCGGCGCCCGCTTCGACGATCGCGTGACCGGCCGATTGGACGCCTTCTCGCCCAATTCGAAGAAGATCCACATCGACATCGACCGCAGTTCGATCAACAAGACCGTCGAGGTCGACTTGCCGATCGTGGCCGACGTCGCCAGCGCGCTCACCGACCTGATTGCAGGCTGGAAGACGCAGGGACACAAGGCCGCCGACCTTACGGAATGGTGGGCCAGGATCGACGGCTGGCGCGCCCGCAACTGCCTGGCCTATCCGGAAAGCCGGGAAGAGATCATGCCGCAAGAGGCGATCGCCCTGCTGCATAAGGCGAGCCGATCGGCCAAGGACGTCATCATCACAACGGAAGTCGGGCAGCACCAGATGTGGGCTGCCCAGCATTTCGGCTTCGACGAACCCAATAAATGGCTGACCTCCGGGGGTCTTGGCACCATGGGCTATGGCTTTCCCGCCGCCATCGGCGCGCAGGTAGGCAATCCGGACAGCCTGGTCATCTGCGTCGCGGGCGACGCCTCGATCCAGATGAACATCCAGGAGATGGGGACGGCGAGCCAATATCGCCTGCCGGTCAAGATCTTCATCCTGAATAACGAATATATGGGCATGGTCCGCCAGTGGCAGGAACTGACCTATGAAAGCCGCTATTCGAACAGCTATTCCGACAGCCTGCCCGATTTCGTGAAGCTGGCGGAAGCCTATGGCTGGACAGGCATTCGGATCGAAGGCCCGCAGGAACTGGAGGGAGGGATCCGCCAGATGATCGACACGCCCGGTCCGGTTGTCGTGGACTGCCGCGTTGCGAAGCTTTCCAACTGCTTCCCTATGATCCCGTCGGGCGCGGCGCATACTGACATGCTGCTGGACCCCAGCCAGGTCGAAGGCATCATGTCGGACGAGGCAAAGGCACTGGTGTGACCGGCCACCTCAAGCTCCGCATCCATGTGAGCGAACCCTTCGATTTCGAACGGATCGCGGGCACGGCCGAACTCACCGGCTGGACCACCGATCATGCCGATCCCGAAAATGGCGAATGGGAAGTGCATCTTGATCAGGGCTTCGACTTTCACGAGCGTCGGATCGGCCGCCTGCTGGCCGGCCCACGCTATGTGGGGGAACACCTTTCGCGCATGTTCGATGCGATCGCGGGCTTTCCCGTCCGCCTCGCCCATCGCGACGACGGATCGTGGCATTACGCCTTCACGGGCATGATTTCGCCGCGCCATGAGCGCGTAGAAGAACCGGATAACGGGACCAGCATCTGATGCATATTCAGGAAGAGATGAGCGAGCGGCACGTCCTGTCGCTGACGGTTACGAACGAAGCGGGCATCCTGGCGCGCATCGCCGGCCTGTTTACCGCGCGCGGCTATAATATCGACAGCCTGACGGTGGCGGACATCACCCCCGATCACGCGATCAGCCGCATCACTATCGTCACCAACGGCCCGCCCAAGGTGATCGACCAGATCATGGCGCAACTCGACCGCCTGGTGCCGGTGCACAAGGTCACGGACCTTACGGAAAACGGGCCGTTCGTCGAACGCGAACTGGCGCTGGTGAAGGTCGCCGGCACGGGCGAGGACCGGATCGAGGCTTTGCGGCTTGCCGATGTGTTTCGCGCCAAGGTCGTGGACACGACGATCGAAAGCTTCATCTTCGAAATCACCGGCACTAGCGAGAAGATCGACAATTTCATCGCCCTGATGCGGCAGATCGGCCTCGTCGAAGTCGGCCGCACTGGCGTGGTTGGCCTGATCCGCGGCAGGGGGCCGAATTAACCAATTCCCCTCTCTCCTCGAGGGAGAGGGATGCGTCGACTTGGCGGTTCGCTGCCGGGTCGAGGCCAGGAGACGGGAAGGCCCGCCTCCAAT
>DATEDR010000195.1:0-6794 GCA_035281605.1 Sphingobium sp. | reverse complement strand
AAAGGCCGGCGAGATCACGATGTCCAGATCGCTTGCGCGGATCGGGCCGATGGCGAGCGTCGAGACGGAGGACCGGGTCGCATCAATCTTTCCATTGGCCGTGATCATCTGGACGCCGGGGGCATTCAGGTCGAAGTTGAGGCCGGCAGAGCGCGCGGACGTAACGGACAGCGCGGTGACGCTGGCGCCACTGTCGATCAGGAAGCGCGCGGGCGTTCCGTTGACCATGGCCTCTACCCAGAAATGACCATCGGGCGCCAGCGGGATGCGCAACGCCTGCCCTTCGGCACGCGCCGGCGGCAAGGAGGCGGGTACGGCATCCGCGGGGGCGGCAGGGACGCCTCCCCCTTCCCCGCTCAGGCGCGAGGAAAAGAGCCCCGCCCGCTCGCCGATCTTGAACAGGCCAAGCAGCGCGGCGAAGATCACCACCCAGAGCAAGGCCATGCGAAGCATGCCGCCCATGGGCGCGCGGCGCGCAAGCAAGGCGGAGCCCACGAGGACGAGCGCCAGCACATACCAGAGGCCCGACATCGCCTGGTCGCCGTCCATGCCCATCAGCCCCCTTTTCGGTTCAGCGTGATCTCCATGCCGTCATAGCCGGGTTCCACCCCGACAGGGAGGGTCCGGCGCAGCGTCGCATAATCCATGCTCTGGTCCATATGCGTCAGGATCGCGCGGGCCGGCCTGACCGCTGCGATGCCGTCCAGGGTCAGCGCGAGATGCGGATGGGTCGGATGAGGTTTTTCCCGGAGCGCGTCGACCACCCAGATATCGAGCGCGTCATAAAGCGCGATCATTTCGGCAGTCAGCATATGGAAATCAGTAGCATAGCCGATGGAATTTCCATCATGGCTGAAGCGGAACCCCGTCGAAAATATCTCGCCATGCGGTTGGTCGACGCAGGCGATATCGATGTCGCCGATGCGCAGGCCGTCCGGCAGGGGATGCGGGATTATGGTGGGATGATAGCCCTGACGGCCTTCGAACGCGTAGGCGAAGCGATCGTTCAGGAGTTTCAGCGTCTGGTGGCGGGCATAGCCCGGCACGGGGGTGCGCCGATGATGATAAAGCTGGCGCACGTCGTCGATGCCGTGGCTATGGTCCGCGTGGTCGTGGGTCCATAATATGGCGTCGACATGAACGACCCCGGCCGCGAGCAGTTGGGCGCGCATGTCGGGTGAGGTATCGACCAGCAGGCGCGTGGTCGGGCTTTCGACCAGGATCGAGACGCGAGTGCGGCGGTTCTTCGGCTCCCCGGGATCGCAGGCGCCCCAGTCGTTGCCGATCCGGGGCACGCCGGAGGAGGTCCCGCAGCCCAATATGGTAAGCTTGAGGCTCATTGGCGTAGCGGGCCCTCGACCTTGCTGAACAATCGAAGGAAGTTGGCGGAGGTCGCGTCGGCAAGCTGCTCGACGCTCTCGCCGCGCAATGTCGCAAGGAAGCGAGCAGTGTCGGCGACATAGGCGGGCTCGCACGGTTTTCCGCGATGCGGCACGGGCGCGAGGAAGGGGGAATCGGTTTCGACAAGCAGCTTGTCGAGCGGCAGGCGCGCGGCGGTTTCCTGCAGATCACGGGCGTTCTTGAACGTCACGATGCCCGAAATGCTGATATAGAGGCCAAGCGCCATGGCGGCATCGGCAAAGGCGCCACTGGCGGTGAAGCAATGAATGACGCCGCCAAAGGCGCCCTTCCCCATTTCGTCGCGCAGGATGGCGAGCGTGTCCTCCTCCGCATCGCGGGTGTGGACGATAAGCGGCAGGCCGGTTTCGCGGGCGGCGGCGATATGGGCGCGAAAGCTGCGCTGTTGCCGGTCGCGGTCGCTATGGTCGTAATAATAATCCAGGCCGGTTTCGCCGATGCCGACGACGCGCGGATGGGCCGCGCGCTCGACCAGCTTGGCGGTGTCGACATGAGGATGGTCATCCGCCTCGTGCGGATGGATGCCGACGGTAGCCCAGACGTCCGGGGCGCTGACGGCGGTGGCCAGAACCGCGTCCCACTCGCTTTCACGCGTGGCGATGTTGAGCATAAGGCTGACGCCGCCCGCCCGCGCGCGTTCAAGCACATTCTGCTGATCTTCCGCCAAGCCTTTGTAATTCAAATGACAATGGCTATCGATCAACATCGGTCAGGCGTCCGCTTCGGTGAGTTCGAGGCGCGGGAAAAGGGGTTTGGGCGGGGCGAGCGTAAAGCCGGTGGCGCGCAGCTCCGCATACCATCCCGAGCCGATCGCGGCATAGGTCCGCCCCTCCTGTGCGAGGCCCATCTGGTCAAGCAGGGCCGCGGCGCTGGCGGGGATCACGGGCTGGATCATGATTGCGAGGTTGCCGATCGCTTCGTAGAGTGTAGCGAGCACCGCTTCCATCCGTGCAACGTCCGTCTTGCGAAGGGCCCAGGGTGCCTGCGCGTCGATATAGGCGTTGCAGGCGAAGACCGCGCGCATCCACGCCTCGATCGCGACCGAGGGAGCAAGATCGGCCATCGCAGCCTGGAAAGCCTGGCCGGCCTGCGCGACGGTGGCGAGCAGGTCGCCATCCACGTCCTGAGAGGCGGGTTCGGGCACGCGGCCTTCGAGATTCTTGGCGATGAAGCTGAGCGTCCGTTGGGCAAGATTGCCGAAACTATTGGCGAGGTCGCTGTTGGAGCGGGCGACGATCGCCTCCGCGCTGTAGCTGCCGTCATTGCCGAAGGTCACTTCGGACAGGAGGAAGTAGCGCAGTTGGTCGACGCCGAAGCGGTCGGCCAGCTCCATTGGGTCGGCGACGTTGCCGACGGACTTCGACATCTTCTCCCCGCGATTGAGGAGAAAGCCATGGCCAAACACCTTGCGGGGCAAGGGCAGCTTTGCACTCATCAGGAAGGCAGGCCAGTAAACAGTATGAAAACGCACGATATCCTTGCCGATGATGTGGGTGATATCGCCGCCTTCGGCCCAGTAGCGCGCCATGCGCTGGGCATCGTCGGGATAGCCGCATCCGGTCAGATAATTGGTCAGCGCGTCGACCCAGACATACATGACATGAAGTTGACCGGATTCGGCGCTGCCGGGCACCTTCACGCCCCAGTCGAAGCTGGTGCGCGACACGCTGAGGTCGCTGAGGCCGCCTTCCACGAAACGCATGATCTCATTGCGGCGGCTGTCGGGCTGGATGAAGTCGGGTTGGCTGGCATAGAGGTCGAGCAGCTTCTGCTGATAGGCGGAGAGGCGGAAAAACCAGCTTTCCTCGACGGTCCATTCGACCGGCGTGCCCTGGGGCGAGAGCTTTTCGCCGCCCTCCCCCTCCGCCAGTTCCTTTTCATCGTAAAAGGCTTCGTCGCGGACGGAATACCAGCCTTCATACCGGCCAAGATACAGGTCGCCGCTGGCCTCCATCGCTTGCCACAGGGCTTGGCTCGCGCGGTGGTGATCGGCTTCGCTGGTGCGGATGAAACGATCATGACTGATGTTCAATCCGTCGTTCATATCCTTGAAATAGGACGACATTTCATCGGCTAGCGCGCGCGGTTCCATGCCGCGGTCGCGCGCCGTCTGAGCCATTTTCAGGCCATGTTCGTCGGTGCCGGTCTGGAAAAACACGTCGCGGCCCATCATCCGCTGGAACCGGGCGATGGCGTCGGTGGCGATTACCTCATAGGCATGGCCGATATGCGGGCGGCCGTTGGGATAGCTGATGGCGGTCGTGATGGTGTAAGGCTGCGACATGGGCCTTCCCTAGCGGCTCATCGCGGCGAGGCAAAGCCCGCTTTTAGCGCGGGCCGGGCGCCAGGGCGGCGACATGGCCGGCCAGCTCGAACGCGACGGCGCCGGGTTCGAGCGACAGGATGATGGCCCCGGCCGCGAGTTGGCGCGCGGCTTCCCAATGGTCGAGCGCGGCGCCAAGCGCGGCCCCGCTGCGCTGGCGGGCGGCTTCGGCGATGAAGGCCGGGACGCGCTCGAGAAAGACTTCGAAGCGCGGGCGGGCGCTTTTGCCCGACAGCGCCTTGGCCAGCGCCAAGCGGCGGCGGTTGCCGGGATCGCCATCCGCGGCAATGGCGGCAAGGGTGCGTTCCATGTCGGCGATGTCGAGGCCGGCATAGCGCAGTGCCTTGCCGGGCGCTCCTTCCCCCGCCTCGACGAGCGCGTCGATTTCGTCGGGTGACAGGTCGGGATCCGTGGCGCGAAGGACAGTGCGCATGCCGGTGTCATCCAACGGATCGAAGCGCAAGGTGCGGCAGCGGGAGCGGATCGTCGGAAGGAGCCGGCCCGGGGCATGGCTGACCAGCAGGAAGAGCATGTCGGCGGGCGGCTCCTCCAGGCTCTTGAGCAGCGCGTTGGCGGCGCCGCGCTCCAGATCGTCGGCGCTGTCGATGACGACGAGACGGCGGGACGAGAAGGTCGGGGCGGACTGGATCAGCCGCTGGAGGCCACGCACCTGGTCCACGGTAATGTTGCGGGCGGTGCCACTGTCCTTTTCCAGGCAGGCAAGTTCAGCATAGTCGGGATGGGCCTCCGCCTCGATCAGCTTGCGCGTGGGATGATCCGGCGCGAGGCCAAGCCCCTCCCCCTCCGGCAGCGGGCCGGCGGCTTCGGCGAGCAGGCGCATCGCCATCGCTCGCGCGAAGCTGGCCTTGCCGATGCCGCGCGGGCCGGCGAGGATCCAGCCATGGTGGAGGCGGCCGCTGCGCGCGGCGGCGAGCAGCATCCCGGCCTGCGCGTCATGGCCGACGATCGTCATGGGAGGAGATCGTCGAGCGCGGACAGGAGCCGGGCGGTGACGCTGGCCGGATCGCCGGAGGCATCGATGGCGCGGACACGGTCGGGCTCCTGCGCAGCGATGCGGGCGAAGGCATCGCTCACGCGGCGGTGGAAGGCGCGGTCGCGGCCGCCGATGCGGTCCGATGCGTCGCCGTCGCGCGATCTGGCCCGCGCCTCCGCTTCGCCCTCGGGCAGGGTGAGGAAGAAGGTCCGGTCGGGCAGGAAATCCGCGCTGCCGATGCGGTGGAGGGTGGCAATGTCGGCGTCGGTAAGATCGCCCATTCCCTGATAGGCGCGACTGCTGTCGAGGAAGCGGTCAGAGAGGACCCAGGCGCCGCGGTCGAGTGCGGGACGGATCGTTTTTTCGACATGGTCGGCGCGGGCGGCGGCAAAGAGCAAGGCCTCCGCGCGCGGGCTCCAGCGGTCGGAAGTGCCGGTCAGCAGCAGCGCGCGGATGGCTTCGGCGCCCTCGCTGCCGCCCGGTTCGCGCGTTTCAACCACCTCCAGCCCGCGGGCGCGGAGTGCTTCGGCGAGGGCCCGTAGCTGGGTCGACTTGCCGGCGCCCTCCCCGCCTTCCAGCGTGATGAACCGGCCGCGCGTCACCCGAAGAAGGACTTCAGGCCGTTCCAGAGGCGGCCGAAGACGCCGGCTTCGGAGACTTCCTCGCCAGCGACGAGCGGCAGGACCTGCGGCGGCGTGTCGGGCGTGGACACGATCAATTCGGCGATCTTCTGCCCCTTTGCGATCGGCGCCTTGATCGGGCCGGTATAGGCGACCTTAACCGAAACATTGCCCGACGCCGTCCGAGGCAGCGTCACCGCCATGTCCTGCGGCGCGACGAGCGGCACGCTGGTCGCGCTGCCAAGCTGGACCTCGGCGGTTTCGACGGTCTGGCCCTTCTTGAAGAGAGGCTGCGCTTTCCACGCCTTGAAACCCCAGTCCATGAAGGCGACGGATTCGCTGATGCGGCTGTTGAAGCTGGGCAGGCCCGCGACCACCATCACCAAACGGCGGCCGTCCTGCTCGGCCGATCCCGTAAAGCCGAACCCGGCTTCGTCGGTATGGCCGGTCTTGAGGCCATCGGCGCCCGCGACCTTGCCCAGGATGGGATTGCGGTTGCCCTGCTGAATATCCGCGCCGCCCATCGTCTTGCCCCAGGTGAAGGAACGGGTCGCGTAGAAACGCTTGTAGAGATCGGGGGTCTCCTCGACCGTCGCCTCGGCCAGGCGCGCCAGATCCTCGGCAGTGACATAGGTCACGCCTTCATCGGGCCAGCCATTGCTGTTGCCGAAATGGCTGTTCTTGAGGCCCAGCCGCTTGGCTTCGTCGTTCATCAGCGATGCGAAGGCCTGTTCGGTGCCGGCAATGCCCTCGGCCAGGACGACGCAGGCGTCGTTGCCAGAAAGGGTGACGATGCCGTGAAGGAGATTTTCGACCGTCACCTGCTCGCCAACCGAAAGGAACATGGTCGATCCGGCGGCGGGCCCATGCCATTGCTTCCAGGTTTCGGGCCGCACCGTGAATTTCGTGTCGAGCTTCAGTTCGCCCTTCTGGATCAGGCGGAAGGCGACATGCGCCGTCATCATCTTTGCCATCGACGCTGGCGGGATCCGCGTCTGGCCGCCCTTGTCATACAGGACCGCGCCCGATGACAGGTCCTTCATATAGGCGATGGGCGCGCCGCTGGTATAAGGCGGCGCGGCAGCGGTGAGCGGCTGCGCCAGCAGTCCGACGAAAAGGATGGCGGCTGCGGTCTTGTTCATGAACACTTGCCTTCGCACTGGTGGATTCGGACGATGAAAGTCCGTCTGGCTGTCATTAGCCATGTCCGGGGCGGGCGCTCAAGGCGAAATGGCGCAGCGCCCGCTACTGCCTGACCGCATCGGCCAGCAGGCCCACGGACAGCGCATAGAAGTTGGAGCAATTATAGTCGAGTATCGCCCGATAATTGCTGGTCAGCAGATAGGCGGTCCTGCCCGGGCCATCCGGTTCCAGAAGCGTCGCCAACACCCCGTCCGCAGGCCATCCGCTGCCCGCCGAGACCAGGCCCAGACGGCGC
>DATEDR010000194.1:0-2112 GCA_035281605.1 Sphingobium sp. | reverse complement strand
GGGTGTCGCGCAGGGCCTGAGGCCCATGACTGCGCGGCCAGACGCGTGTCGCCCCATTATCGGCGGTGAACGGCGTGAGTGGCCAGATGACGTTGATCAGATATTCGATTTCCCCTTTTGGGGCTTGCCACATATCCTGATCCCGGTGGGGTGCCTGCGCCGGCGCGCCCTGATGGACGGCAATCGCCTGGCCGACATTGAGCT
The DNA here is from genome assembly GCA_035281605.1 of Sphingobium sp. GTDB lineage: Bacteria > Pseudomonadota > Alphaproteobacteria > Sphingomonadales > Sphingomonadaceae > Sphingobium. Next base: position 1,908 of record DATEDR010000194.1, on the reverse strand, counting down.
GGATGCTGTCGCGCCAGCGGCCAAGAACATGTTTCGCGATTTCCAGGATGAGCGGATGCTGGACGAGCGCCGAGGCATGGCTGGACCGGTTGAGGATGCGGCCGAAGCGCTTGGTGGTCTCGCCGTAGAAAGCGCCCTCGCAGAATGGCGTTTGCGCAAAGCTGGGCGCGAGGTCGGCGTCGAGCGCGGTGATGATGTCGCCGGGAAGGGCGTCAGGCACGATGCACCACCCCTGTTCGAACAGTTGTTCGAGCAGGGATGCGACGCCGGCGGGAGAGGGCATGATCATGATGATGTTTCCTTCCCTCATGCGGCCAGCGGCGACCGGTCATGGATGCCGGCGTCTGCGAGGCTGTCGAGCGTGTCGGCGCCAATCTCGATTTCCAGCGCGATCAGCATGGATCCGTCGAGCAGCTGCGGCACGCCGAGCGGCCGGCATTGCCAGCCGAAGGCGAGGATCTGCTGAAACCAGCTCATCTCGGCAATGGCGACATAGCGGCTGATCCGGTTCTCCAGCGCATGCTCCACGATCGCGGTGACGAGGCGGTTGCGGACCACACGCCGCTCGGCGGCGCGCAGGTTGCGGTCGAGGCAGAAGCGGGTGATTTCGAAGATCTGCTCACCGCGTGGCGGCGTGTTTTCACACAGGCATGTATAGAAGCTGTCGAGAATATGCGGTCTTGTCGTGGGCAGCAACCGCGCGGATGCGAGATGGGTCCCGTCAGGTTCGGACAGGATGACATAGCGCGCATGCTCGTCATCGAACTGATCGACCTCGAACCGCCCGTCGAGGACCGGCACCTCCCATTTGGGCAGATCGACGAACACGGATTTCCGTGCCGAGAACATGGCGCGCAATACCGCGTCCGGCACGGGCCGGAATGGTTCCTTCACTATGTGCAACATGGGCAAACTCCCTTGGTCGTGGGCGATCAAGGGTTGGTCAGGTCGGCGAGTCGCTCAAATTACCAGAAATGGGGATTTTCTCATGGGACGAGATCGCTGATCGTCAGGGTTCCGTCATCCAGCATCGGGCCGATAAGCGCGATCCGCTTGTGGACCTGATAGCGAGCGCAGGCTCCCTTGATATGGCTCGTCGCGGTTTCCTTGCTGATGCCCAAGATCCGGCTGATTTCCCAGTCGCTCTTGCCGCGTGCAGCCCATCGGACGCAATCGCGCTGACGGTCGGTGATGGCCGTTTTCTCAGCGGCCAGTGGTCTGAGCGACTGGAGCTGCCGTGCCCTGTGGAAGGCGTAGGCACCCACGAGCTGCGCCGCGGCCAAGGTGTCCTCGCGGATAGGGAGATCGGTCGCGTTGGCGAAGGAGCAGGAGCCTGGGGCCTCGCCGGCTACACTTACCGGGACGGTATAGCCATCGCCAATTCCGGCATCATAGCCCCGTTTCAGGTGCTCCTTGTCCCTGCGCGTCATCGGGATGAGACTGGACATCATGGCCCAGCGGAAGCCCCAACTCGCCCGGTGGCAGGCGCGATGGACCGGATCGGAAAGACTGAGCGCATTGGCCGCGTAAAATTCAGCCCAGCGATCGGGATAATTGTGGATGTAAATTCCCGCCTGTCCGGCGCCGGCGATATGGTGCGTGAGGGCGAAATATTGAAAGCCCAGTTGCTGGGCGATCTCCGCCATTGTCTCCGCCATTTCATCGGGCGTTCTGACTTGGTTGATGCAGTCGAGAAAATGCATCGCATCGTGAAGGATGCTCATCCGCACGCTCTCCGACCACAGGCGGCATCTCAAGCTGCCGTGCGTCCTACAGCCGTCCTTTCCTTTGGTCTGTGGCCAACCGTCGGGGCCTCACGCCGCCAGCGGGCAAATCCTTTCATCATTTTGTCATATCACGCCTTTTTCCGGTTTTGGATATATTCGCCGCAGCGCGGCGAGCGGACAG
>DATEDR010000193.1:0-2134 GCA_035281605.1 Sphingobium sp. | reverse complement strand
GTTCACGGCACTCAGCCCGACGCCCTGCTGGCCAGCGACCTGGTTGTAATAATTGTTGCGCTGATCGGTCTGGTATCCCCGCCCGGCCGAGTTCCACGTGTCGCCGTAGGAATAATAGCGGTCTTTCGCGGCGTTGTAATCGCCCCAAGCCCGTGACGAGAGGCCCGTGGTGTAATCAATCGCGTCCTTGACCGCCGCGCCAGACTGGAGCGAGCCACGCGCCCAATTGGCCGTGCCGACGCCCTTGAGACCGGAGACCAGATTCCAATCATAGCCGGAATTCGTCTTCCAATCGTCGAAGCTGCCGGGGTTCATGTTCTGGGTGAAGCCGGACGAAAGCCCCGGACTATACGGCCCTTGACCGAGCAGGCCGTTGATCCGGTCGTTCGCCGCCAGACCGATTTCGTTATAGGGCTTGATATAGCCGCTTAGAATGTCCCTATTTTCACGGGCGAGCGCGTTGTTCTCGGTATTCATCGCCGCTTGGGCGTTCAGGGCCTTGTTAGCGGCCTTCTTCTGCGCACTCGCGCCGAGAACGGAAGCGCCGCCACCGATGATCGCACTGCCCAGCAATGCCGCGCCCAAGCCAATCGCCATCTACAGTCTCCGAATCCATGAATGTTCGGCCGCGCGGTAGCCGTCCCGCCGATAAAGCCGCCCGGTGGCCTCTGGAGAGACCTTATCCAGCGCGATCATCGTCCAGCTTTGACAGGCGGCCTTGCGGGCCTCATCCTCCAACGCGGTCTTCAATTTCCTGCCGAGACCATCCCGTCTCCCGGGCTCGACGTACCAAAACAGCTCCTGCCCGGATTTATGGGCGTGATTGAAATAGAGCGGGAAAATGAGCCCTCCGGCTATGCCGACGATCCGCCCTTCATCTTCTGCGACGATGACGATCCCCAAATCGCCCTCGATCATCTGCCGAAGCGATATGGAGCAGTCCTCGACACTGTAGCCGGCGATATCCTCCCATCCAGCTTCACCATGAAACCGCTCGCCCATTTCCGCTATCGCCGGGATGTCTTCCAGCGTGGCGAGGCGGATCATTCGGCCAGAACGTCGTTGCCGGTAAGGTCGCCTATCAGCGCGACCAGCCGTTGGCTTAGAATCTTCACGTGATCGTCGATCGCCTGCACCTCGGCTTGCGTAGGCGGGTTGCTGACCGTCTGCCCGGCATAAGATGCGAATGTCGCCCTCGATGCCGTCCCTGTCGGATCAACCCAGGCCGCCGTCTGGTCCTTGAGAACATAGGTTGGGGCCGCTGCCTCAACCACGTCCAGGCGAGCGTCGAGCCCCGTCAGCGAGTCGGTGTTGGCATCAATCTCCGCTTGCGCCGCGGCGAGGTCGTCAACCGTATCCTCCAAATCTGCCTGTGCTTCGGCTAGATCGATTTGGGTTTGCTCTATCTCGTCGACCGCCAACCCAAGAGCGTCGTCGGTTGCATCCAGTCCTTCGATCAAGGCGTCCTGGATCAACTCGTGATCCTCAACCGCCTTGGCCTGTTTCTGCCACCAGATTTGAAGCTGACCGTAAAAGCGCTGGATGTCGGCGAATGTGGAAAGAACGATTTGCGGGAGCCGGTCGAGCTTGAGGCTCATCGTCTGCCCAATCTAGCCAACAGGGTGGCCATGCGTGTCCTTGCGTTCGTCTTGGTTGTGAGCGCCGTCGTGAGTGCTGGCTGCCTGCCCGCCGTTGAACTCTCACGTCTTGCCTGTATCCGTGCTTTCCGCGCCTCGAGACGGGCGATGCGGGGCGATGTCACCGACTCCGTCCCCCGCCCTGCTCGTTGATATAGACTCCGCCGAACCGTCGCGGCGTCACGTCCGTCACCCGGAACTGGAACAAGGCCCCCGGCGCATCGAACATGCCGAGCCGACGAAAAATCGCCCGCGTGCGATATTCGCCCTGGGCGCCCAATGGAGCCTCGCGCCAGTCTGCCCATGTCCGGCCGCGAGTCCGCGAATAACGCATCTCGATAACCGGGTTCGCATCCTGGCCGACGAGCGGGTCGGTGCTGCCGGTATTGCCACGGGCCTCCAGGCTATCGACGACAATGGTTCCGCCGTTGATCGGGAGCATGGCGGTAAAATAGCCCTCCAGGGGATCGCCACCATCGGTGAACGCATCTCCGAAC
>DATEDR010000192.1:0-24534 GCA_035281605.1 Sphingobium sp. | reverse complement strand
TGTCCGTCCGGCACGACGTACAGATGGATCGCCAGTCCCACCGGGCGGGATGAAGCCGGGCGTCAGCCCTGGATCTTCAGCCCCGCTGCTTCGATCCCGGCAATGGCGCATAGTTCGTCATTGTCGCTGAGATCCCCGGTGATGCCGACCGCGCCGATGGCAGTTCCCTGCTGGTCGACGACGATCACGCCACCCGCCGCCGGGATCATCCCGTGGGGGCCGATCGCGCCCAGCGAGGCCACGAAGCTCGGCCGTTCGGCGGCCATCTCGGCGACCTTCCGGCTGGACAGGCCGAGCGCCAGCGCGCTGCCCGCCTTGCCGGCGGCGATCTGCGGACGCAGCGTCGAAGACCCATCCTGACGTTGAAACGCGATCAGATGCCCGCCCGCGTCCAGCACGGCGACGCTCAGCGGCTTGAGCCCGCGCTTTTTGCCTTCTTCCAGCGCCGCCGCGACGACCGCGTTGGCCTGGTCAAGCGAGATAGTGCCCATAATCGATATCCTCTTTGTTCGTGCAGGGACAGCGATGCCCCTTAACCAGCCGGCAAGAAAAGAAAAGCGCCCGGCGGGAGAACGCGGCCGGGCGCATATGGTTGGTTAGCGATCGACCTTCTGCACGATCATGCGCGGATCGATGATCTTGCCGTCCTCGACGACGACCTTGCCGTCCAGCGCGATGGTGCAGTCACGCATCGGCAGGTCATAATGGCCGCGCGTGTTGCGCTTGCCGCCGCCCTGGCTGTTCGGGCCGGTCGAAAAGAGGAAGTTGCCCGGGAAGCTGCGCGCCGCGGCACGGCTGCGTTCGGGCGCATCGCCGTACATGGCGGGCGAATCCCAGCGCGCCTGCGGGTTCATGCCCCATCCCAGGTGCGACAGCGCATAGGGATCGCGGTCGCCCGGGCCGGTGACGCCCTCGGCCAGCCAGTCGCGCATCAGCATCGCGTCCAGCCCGCCCTCGATCTTCGTCACATGACCTTCGCGCACTTCCAGCCGGATCTCGTCCTGGACAAAGCGGCAATAGGGAAGGATGACGATGTCGCCCGGCCGCACCACGACGATGCCGTTGGCGCTGCCTTCATTGGGGAAGGTGTGGAGCAGGCCGACGCCCCAATGGTCGAAGCGGCCGGGCTCGTCCGCCATGCCATATTGGCTCATAACCGGATATTCGCCGCGCGAATAGCTAAGGTCGGTGCCGGCCTTGCTCGTCACGCGCACATTGGTAGTCTTTTCATACAGGTCATGGGCGTAGAGCATCGCTTCCTTCAGGCCCGGGGGCGACTGAAGCTGGTACAGATCGTCCGGCGCGTCGATGATCATCTGCACCTTGACGCCGCGGCTCATGACTTCCTTCAGCCACTTGGAGAATAGCGGCACATGGAAGATCAGCACCATGTCGACCGCGCACAGTGCCTCCAGCGTGCCCTTGCACTGGCCGATGGTCGGAACGCCGACCTTGGTCCAACCCGGGATCATGTTGACCTTCATCTCGTAGATGTCGATCTGCAGGTCTTCGGCGGCGGCAAAGGCGGCCTGGATATAATCGGGGCGCGTGCCCAGATCGCTGACGATGGCGACGGTCTGGCCGGCCTTCAGGTTGCACAGCTGGAATTGCGTGCGGAACATGCCGGTCAGCTTCGCCGGATTGACTTCCTGAGTTCGAATGGCGGAATGCATGATGTACCCTTTCACTTCGACTGTTTCTTGGAGGCCAGCCTCTCCTCGCGCGCATGATCGCCGGTTCCGACCTGGCGACGCATGCGGTCGGCGGGAATGGCGAACATGCCGACGAAAGCTCCAAATCTGCTGCCGGCTTTCATGTCTCACATATGTCCAGCTCGCGAAGAGCCGTATGCCTCGATCCTGCATCGCCCCACGGTCGTGACCGCCGACTCTCAAAACCGATTGCCTATCGTTATTGAACCGGGGAGCCGCCGTCAAGGGGGGATTTGCCGCCAGCGCGCGCCGCTGACCCCAACCCAATGTGCTGGGTCGCGGCATGGGAAAAGTTACCGATTTGAATAGTTAATGTCGGGTTAATCCAATCCGAATCGCGCCATCTGTTGTACCTCTTGTCCCGCGACCCGAAGGCTGGACCAAAATCCACCTTCCCTTTGGCCCGGCGGACGACACGCTGCCGGGCCATTTTTTTTGCGGAACATGCCTTGGCCCGGCACGCTTATCCTCCGCCGTCCAAACCGACAGGAGGTGTCATGGCTATCCCGCTCCCCCGGCCCAGGGCCTATCTCAAGCGATCCTGCCCCTTCTGCCTCAAACTGCGGATATTCCTGACCGAAGCGGGCATGACCGACGGCTTAGACTATGTCGTTTTCGACGATGGCGACGACGTGCACCAGCGCGTGCGGGCGACGATGCAGGCGGCGGGGCAGGACCCCGCCTTCCCCACGGTCGAGTTCGAAGAAGGCAGGTTCGAAACGGGCACAGACGATCTGATCGCGCGGTTCGCCGCCTCCAGTCAGGTCAACGCTGACAATCTCCCCCTGCTCCGCTATTATTCGGAAGGCGTATTCAAACGCTATCGCGAGATGTTCCAGCAGTTGCGCGATCAGAAGGGATGATAGGCGATGGGTGAAGGAAAGGCGCGCCGTCCCGCCCGGCGCAGGGGCACGTTGTCGGGTCCGGCCTCGGCCGGCCTGGGCGCATGATCGCCCCGCCGCTCATCCTGCACGGCTACTGGCGTTCGGGGACGAGCTATCGCACGCGCATCGCCCTCAATGCCAAGGGTCTGGATTACACGCAGAAAACCTATGACCTGCGCGCGGGCGCGCATCGGTCCGACGCCTTTCGCGCGCTCAATCCGCAGGGGCTGGTGCCCGCGCTGGAGGCGGGCAGCATGGTCCTGACGCAATCCACCGCGATCCTTGAATGGCTGGAGGAGCGGTGGCCCACCCCCGCGCTCCTGCCCGCCGATCCGGATGAGCGCGCCATCGTCCGCGCCATGACGCTGCTTGTCGCCTGCGACATCCATCCGCTGAACAATCTGCGCGTCCTCAACCATCTGCGTTCCGATTTCGGCGCGGATGGCAATGCTGTCAGGCGCTGGATCGGCCACTGGGTCGCGGAAGGCTTCACCCCGCTCGAAACCATGATCGCGCGCCATGGCGGCCGCTACAGTTTCGGCGACAGCCTCAGCATGGCCGATTGTCATCTTGTGCCGCAGGTCTATTCGGCGGAACGCTTCGGCGTCGATCTGGCGCCCTACCCCGCCATCCTGGCCGTTGCCGCCCGCCTGCGGGACCACCCCGCCGTCGCCGCCGCGCACCCGGACCGGCAACCCGATAGCGACGCCAGCTGAACTATCGGATGGGCATCAAAGGCCCTGAAAATATGGCACCAGCGGAACTAGGGAAGCACCCGCACTGAAATGCCCAAGGGAAAAGCAAGTCAGGAGGGCATGATCATCCGAGCACGAGACGGCACAACGCCCCGCCGCAGCATGGCGCGCCCCATCCAGGGACGCGCCCGGCTCGCGGAGGCATTATTCTTCGCCGTTATCCTTCACGCCAACCGTGGGAACGTCGATCGTCTCTTTCTTGGTACCCACGACGACCGCCTTCGAGTCTACGTCCACGTTGGGCAGCTCGCCGCCCTTCACGCTCACCTCCGGAACGTCGCCGCCCTTCACGTCGGCCTTCCAAAAGCCGGTCGCGAACAATATGCCTGCCACTGCCAGTATCAGCACCAGCACGATGGCGAGCGTCCGGCCACCCCGGCTCTTGTGCACGACCACGCGGTCGCCTGAATAAGGATCTCGATGAACTTCGGCCATTTCATTCCTCCTTGCGAGACTTACAAAACTTACGGCGTGACAGACCGTTCCATTGACGATCATGAACGCAGTGAGGGGACTTTTCGAACCCGCCGTCAGGCCACCGGCCGCATATGATCCGGCAGTTCATCCGGCTGGTGGTTGCGGCACTCGATGCGAGGCGCCGCGCTCCAGGTGCTGAAATTCTCGAGCGGCAGGGCCGAGCCGCAATGTCCACATTCTGCCGTCATCCGGCCGACGATCCAATGCTGCCGCCCGCAGCCCGGGCAGCGATTTGGCTCATCCGCCCTGTAAAGCGGAGCGTAGGAGTAAGCGAGCGGGAACCTTTGTGCAGGCCCCGCGACAGTTTCCATGCGCATTGGCTTTCCTCAAATTCTTTAATCTGAAGTTGTTAACGGACGAAGACCAAAGGCAGTTTCATGAACAATACATATATGCCTCGTTAATCTCGTACTTATCTTGCTATCATCTAATCTTGGCCAGGCCGAGGAAAAGGCGATCTTGGTCGAAGCGCGCTGAGCAGACTCTGCATCAGCCTTCCACATCCGGTCAGCAATTCACCGGGAACTGCGGAATTCCTGACAGAGATATATAAATCCGTCAGGGGAAGCGCCGGTCGCCGGGACGATCCGTTTTCACCATTGGCAGATCTATTTCAAAAGACGGGAACCCCCACGCCGCTCAGCCGTTCATATCATACCAAGCGCGTCAATTGCCCCCCGCTCATGCGCTTGGCATAAATCGAGGCCCCGTCATCCCCCCGGCGGGGCCTCATCATTTCCATCGCGGAACATACAGGCTGCCGGGATCGTTCAACGATTGCAGCAACAGGAATAATCGTCATGTCGAATGCCCATACCCCTGAGTTTTGTCGCGCTCAGGCCGCCGAGCATCGGGTGCGCGCCGATTCAGCGTCACTCCCCAATGTCCGCACCGTAGCCTTGGCTGCCGCCGCCACCTGGCTGCGTGAAGCGGAACTTGCAGAACTGGTGGCGAAGCGGCGGGCCAGGCACGCGGCAGCGGGCTGAATGGCCCTAGTCTTCGGCCATCCTGTTCCTACAGACCGGAAGTCCATAAGCTTGGGTGACCTGAGCCAGTTCCAGCCAGCGGATCGGCTTGGCGACGATCGGCGCGCCCGGATCGACTTCCTCGACCACGCTGGGGTTGGCCGTGATGTAGACTACCGGAATGTCGCCCAGTTGCGCGCGGATCGCCTTGACTGCGTCAGGTCCGAAATCCGGGCCCAGATTGACATCCGACGCGATGAAATCCGGCCTGTGTTCAATCGCCTCCCGTATCGCTTCCGCCTCCGTCGCCGCCAGCGCGCAGCTGTCCGCGCCCAGTTCCTCCAGGAACATCTGAAGGTCGAGCGCCACGAGGGCTTCGTCTTCTATGATCAATATATGCAACGCTGCGCCCCTCCATTTTTTTAACGAAGCGGCGGCCGTGAGCTTTTGTTCCGGACTCTCAGAAATAATGGGTGACGCGACCGCCATCAATCTGGCGCCATCCCGGCTTCATCGCTGGCGCTTCAAGCGCACCAGCTCCTCGTCGAGCGCAGATAGAAAGCGCGATCGGTCCGCTTTCGCGAACGGCGCGGGCCCACCCACATTGTCGCCGCCGGCTCGCAGATCGGCCATGATCGATCTCGTCGCCACCGCGACCCCGATCGATGCGACGGTGAATGGCCGCCCCGTGGGCGCGATCACCGCCCCGCCCGCCTTCAGGCAGCGGTCTGCCAGCAGAATATCGGCGGTGATGACGATCGTTCCCGACGCCACCTGGTCGACGATCCAATCGTCGGCAGCGTCAAATCCTGCGCCGACCACGGTCCGGCTGATCAGCGGGTGGGCGGGAATGCGTAGGTGGCTGTTGCTCACGACGACCACCGGCACCTCATGGCGAAGGGCAACCTTGTAGCTTTCCTCCTTTACGGGACAGGCATCGGCGTCGATCAGAATCTGGATCATACGGGCATATAGCCGCAGCATGCGAAGGATGGCGAGAGCCTGTACAGCGGCGAAGCCGACTTACGACAGCCGCTGGTTGACGTCAGGCCTTTCCCCTTCGATCAGGCTCTTGAGCGCCTTCAGATCCCGATTGACCCACTTGATGTCCGCTGCGAACCGTTCATCGCTCATCCCGGGCTGGCGAAAAAGCGTCAGCATGACCTCTGCGCCGCGCCCATTTTCCACCACGCGCAAGGGAACATGGACCTGCGCGCCATCCCCCAGATCGACATGGTGATCCATCACTCCATGCGCATTGTGGGGCGTGAAGCGGATGCGGATGGGACCCTCAGGCCCCGCGGCCACCCAATGATCGCCATCCTGGCGCAGTCCGGATTCAGCAAGGCCCGACGCCCAGCTGGGGAAAAATTCCGGACGCCAAATATGCTCGTAAAGCGCCTGCCAATCACGGTCGATGGAAACGCTATAGGTTCGCGCTGGCAGCATTTCGAGTTCTCCGGTGGGACATTCGCGCAGGATGCGTGACCGCCATAATCCTGGAAAGCGCAAGACGCCAACCATCTTGCGATGCGGATATTCAGAAGAAGGACGTCAGCGGCGAAATTTCAGCTGCCAGCTGATGTTGAAGCGCCAGCCTCCGGCGGAGGCATAAGGCTGGTCGATCGACCGCGCGCCTTCAAGAGCGAGCGACCCATAGGGATCATAGGCGATCCGGACGCCGCCGCCGGCTGAGGCCAGATCATAACTGGCGGCAGGAACAGGCCCCCGTTCCTTCGCCCGCACCCGCGCGCCATCGACAAAGCTATAAAACTCCGTCCCCTCCATCTTCGCGGGCAGCGTCGGTCTGAACGCCAGTTCAAGCGAGCCTCCGGTCCCGCTATCGCCGCTTATCACGGCAGTATCGAAGGCCCGACCAAACTCCGTTCCCCCCACGGCAAGCCGTTCATTGCCCGACAGCCGATCCCCGCTATGTTGCACCACCAGCCTCAGCCGCCCGACGAAACGCTTGCCGATCATCCGGTCATAGGAGGCCCTGCCGGTAAGCTTGGTGAATACCGTATCGGTAAAGCCGGGCGTACCGCGCGCGCCGGCTATGTCCAGCCCGCGGCTTCCGGTTGCGCTGGCCGTCAGCACGCTGTTTTCACCCACCATCGAATAGCCGACCGCGGCGCGCAGCGTCCGGATATGATCCGACGAAAGGACCGATCCCAGAAAAGCGGCATCGCTGTTCAGCCCGTCCAGCCCGACACTGACGCTCAGGTTGCGCTTATAGCCCCGTATCACCGGATAGCTGAGCGAAATGCCCGCTGTCTCTGCCGTCCCCTTGATCGGCAGGTCCTTCAGGCGCGTGCGCAGCACGGATGCCGACAGGCCGAGCGTCAGGCCATCCGATCCAAGAGGGGTCTGATGGCTGAGAGCCGCGTAGCGGTATCGTTTAAGGTCAATGGCGCTGAGCAGGACCAGATCCGTCCTGTCGCCGTCTTGCAGCAGGCTGTAGCCTTGGGCGCTGGCCCGTAACTGCCCACTGCCCAGCCCGGCCTGCGTCCGGTTGTCGATCCCAAAGCTGAAGTCGCTGTACTCGCGGGTCGGCTTCACGGACAGCCTGACGCCGCCGGGTCGCTTGCCTCGCAGCAGCCCGACCTCGACCTTCGCCCCCGGAATGTCGCGCATCAGCGATATGTAGCGTTCCAACGAACGGCGGCTGAGTGGCTGCTCCTTCGTGAGCCGTGCGGCATAGGTCCGCACCAGCGGGCTCGCGCCCGCCGGATAGTCCACATCCTCGACAAAGCCTTCGGCAAGCAGCACTTTCACCTGCCCGCGCAACAGGTCCTGCTGCGGCACGGCCACGGTGTAAAGGGCGATGCCGGTGCGGGCATAGGCATCGGCGATGGCCCTCGCCAACGCGCCCAGATTCTCGCGCGAGGCCGGCTTGCCCAGGAATCCGCGCGCGGCATCGGCCACCGGCTCGGGCGCCTTCACGCCGATGAACTCGACGCCCCGGATCGGCACGTCGCTTCCTGCCTCAACCGACACCATGTCTTCCGCCGCCACCGAAGGCGGACCCGGTTGATCGGTGGGCGTAGGACCCGACTGGCTTTCCTGATTGATGAGCGGTGGAGCCAGCGTGCCGGACGGCGGTTGCGCTGCCAGCATCAGCGGCAGCACAGCGTAAGCAAGAGCCATGGGCGAAAATCCGATGATGGAAAGAAGGGCTCGGGCAGGACGCCCGAGCCGCTTTCGTCAGTTGGTGAGCCCAAGGCCCGTGGTCAGGTTGTTCACCGTGCCGGAAACAGCGCCCGTCACCGGAGCCAGCGCGCCGCCCGGATTAGTGGTCGCGCCGGTGCTCGCGCTCGTGCTGCTGCCCGCCGTCGCATCGGCGGTGACGCCCACCGGCGACAGCAGGCCGCCCGTGACCTGCTGCACCGTCGAACCAAGGCCCCCAGTGCCGCCAGCGCCGGTCACGGCGCCGACCACTCCGGTTACGGGTCCGGTGACTGAGCCGGTTGCAGGGGCCGTGACGCCCCCCGGCAAGAGGCTGGCATTGACCAGCGCTGGATCACCAGTGCCGAGCGTTTGGTTGCCGCTCAGCGCGACATTGAGCAGATTATCCGCGATGCCGCCGGTCGGCGCGGTAACGTTCGTCACCCGCACGTCGGCGATCCCGTTGACGGTGGCGAGAGCACTGTTCCCAGCGTTCAGGACACCCAGCGAAGCGACAGCGCCCGGCGGTTGCGTGTCGCCCAGGGTCCCCAAGCCGATCGCGCCAGTGGTCCCGTTCAACCCGGTGGTGATGGTCCGGTCTGCGACGTTGATGGAAACCACGTCGCCCACCACGCCTTGAGCGCCCTGCAGCAACAGGGTGCGGCCTTCGCCTGCATCGACCAGGACTGTGCCGGTATCGGTCAGCACCCGGGTTATCGTGCCCGTGACGGGCTGAGCCACCGGCAGCGCGGTCGCGATCGGCGTGGTGACATTGCCCTGACCGTCTGCCACCCCCAGAACGGCGTTGCCGGCGGTCACGAGCACGGGCGAAACCTGTTGAAGCGCAGTGGACAGGGTGCTGCCCGAGCTTCCCGTGCCCGTGCCGCCCGAACCGCTACCTGTCGAGCCGCCAGCGCCGGTGCCGCTACCCGTCCCGGTTCCGCCTCCGCCAGTGGACCCGCCACCCGTGGACCCGCCGCCGGTTGATCCACCATCAGTGCCGCCGCCACCCGAACCGCTACCGCTGCCCGACCCTGGGGAGCCAGCGCCCACCCCCGCAAAACGCGCGCCGCCGTTGCTTTCGCACGCACTCAGCAACAACGCGGCCGCCGAACAGGCCGCGAGGGTCATCGATAGCGAACGAGGGGATCTCCGATTGAAGGATTGCGAATGTACCACTGGCTTTCTCCCATCTTGCTGTTGCGCGACGGCGCCTGACTGGCGGGGGAGCGGCACGAACGGCCTTGGACAATCAGTGATCCAACGCAACCGCCCGCCCGCTCGCAAAGCTTGATGGAGGGCGCGTAATTCACCTGAACCTCGGCTCCTTCGGCAACCCCGCTACCTTGCTGCCAAGGCCGGAGGCTTTGCGTCCCGACGTTGCCGCCGGTTTGCCATATTCGGGATCGGGGTGATCCTGCGCACATAACTCACGCAATCGGGATTTGTTCTGGCGAAAGGCAGATTAAGGTGATTTTTATGGTTAATTTCCAATGAGCTGGAACGAGGCGCATGGCCGCAACGTCAAAAGAGCACGGCTTGCGCCCCGTCCAGCAAGCCGACCGCGTCGACCTGCTGGACGGGACCTCATGCTCATCCCCGCGGGAATTGCGGCGGCCGTTTTGCAAGCAGCGCGGCCAGCCCCTCTTCGCTTTCTGCGCCGGCGCCGGCCTTGACCATCGAGCGCGCTTCACGGTCGAGCTGCGTTTCCAGACTCGTCTCGAAACTGTCGGCGAGCAGCGCGCGAGAGGCGGCAAGAGCCTCTGTCGGCCCGTCGGCGAGCGCCCGCGCCACGCGAAGCCCTTCCTCCGCCAGCGCTTCGTCGTCAACGACCCGGGTGAGGATCCCAAGCGCTTCCGCCTCGTCCGCCTTCACGCGGCGATTGGTCAGGACGATCTCCTGCGCCTTGCGAAGCCCCACCAGACGCGGCAGCAACCAGCTAAGCCCGCCGTCCGCCGTCAGGCCGATAGCGCCATAGGCCGAGGTGAAATGCGCCGACCGCGCGCCGATGGCGACGTCGCCCAGCAGCGCCAGGCTGAAGCCCGCTCCCGCAGCCGGACCGTTGACCAGCGTCACCAGCGGCTTTGGCGCCCGCGCGAGACGCTGGATCGCGGCATGCAGCGTTGCGATGAGTTCGCTCAGAACTTCGGGCCGACGCTCGCCAGCGCCCGCGAGCAGCTGGACGTCGCCGCCTGCACAGAACAGCCGACCCCGACCGGTCAGGACGACGCAGCGCACCGCCGGATCGGTTTCGCACCGGATCGCGGCGGCCAGCAACGCCTGTGCCAGCGGCAGAGTGATGGCATTGCCCGCCTCGGGGCGATCGAGCGTTATGGTGGCGATGCCGCCCTCGACGGACAGCGCAATGCCGTCCTTGCTCATCGCGGAGCCATGCGGATCGCACCGTCGAGGCGGATGGTTTCGCCGTTCAGCATCGGGTTGCGGATGATCGATTCGACGAGCTGCGCATATTCGGCCGGCTTGCCCAGGCGGCTGGGGTGCGGGACCTGAGCGCCCAGAGCGTCCTGCACATGCTGCGGAAAGGCCGCCATCATCGGGGTCATGAAAATGCCCGGCGCAATCGTCATGACGCGGATCTTGTGTTGCGCCAGATCGCGCGCGACCGGCAGGGTCATGCCAACCACGCCGCCCTTGGACGAGCTGTAGGCGGCCTGGCCGATCTGCCCGTCATAGGCCGCGACCGAGGCAGTGTTGACGATGACGCCGCGCTCGCCCTCAATCTCGTCCGCCGCGGCCAAACGCGCAGAAAATTTGGAGATCATGTTGAACGTGCCGATCAGGTTGACCTCGATCGTCTTGCGATAAATGTCCAGCGGGTGCGGCGCATTTTCCTTGCCCACGGTCTTGACGGCCGGAGCGATCCCCGCGCAATTCACCAAGATGCGCGCGACGCCATGCGCCTGCTCCGCCGCATCGAGCGCCGCATTGACGCTGGCGTCGTCGGCGACGTTCACGCTGACGTAAATGCCGCCGATCTCGGCCGCCGCGGCCTTGCCGGCTTCCTCGTTAAGGTCGAGAATCGCGACCTTCGCGCCAGCGTCGGCCAGCATCTGCGCGGTCGCCTTGCCCAGACCCGACGCGCCGCCGGTCACGATGGCGGCCAATCCGTTGATGTTCATTCCTACGCACCTTTCCAGATGGTTGAGGCCGTTCGCCCCGATATGTTCAGGACCCGACGAGTCCCCGACGGCGGAGCAGATAGCCCTGAAGCAACGACAAAGCCACCGTCCTATATGGAATTGCGCGGCCGGGCATCGACGCTACCGCCCCTTAACCCCACCGCTGTGTCGCCGATCAGACCTTCAGCATCAAGGGCGGTTTCGCTATGCTATGATCCTTGATAACGAAATGAGAGAGTTCGCGATTCTATGACGCCCATCTATATTATTTCCGGCGTACGTACCGCTATCGGCGATTTCGGCGGCAGTCTGAAGGATATTCCGCCCGCTCAGCTTGGCGCGGCGGTGATCGCCGAAGCCCTGAAACGCGGCAATGCGTCCGTCAATCAGGTCGGGCATGTGGTCATGGGCAATGTCATCCCCAGCACGGCGAAGGACGCCTATCTGGCCCGCGTCGCCGCGATCAACGCCGGCCTGCCCATCGACGTGCCGGCTCTGACGCTCAACCGTCTGTGCGGGTCGGGGCTTCAGGCGATCATCTCCGCGGCGCAGATGCTGGCGACCGGCGATTGTGACATCGCCATCGCGGGCGGTGCCGAATCCATGTCGCGCGCGCCCCACATCGTCAGCGCAGCGCGCTTCGGGCAGAAAATGGGCGACGTTCAGATGACCGACGCGCTGCTGACTGTGCTCAGCGATCCCTTCGAAGGCATGCACATGGGCATAACCGCCGAAAATGTCGCCAGCGACTATGGCGTCACGCGCGAACAACAGGATGCGCTGGCGGCAGAAAGCCATCGCCGCGCCGCCCTTGCCCAGTCGGAAGGCCGCTTCGCCGAGCAGATCCTGCCCATAGAGGTGAAGGCCAAGAAGGGTACGCGCCTGTTCGACACGGACGAACATGTCCGGGGCGACACGGATGCGGCAGGCTTGGCGACATTGCGCACCGCATTCAAGAAGGACGGCACCGTCACCGCCGGCAACGCTTCGGGTATCAACGACGGCGCGGCGGCAGTCCTGTTGGCCTCCGAAGCGGGCGTCGAGCGCGCTGGCCTGAAGCCCTGGGCGCGCATCATCGGCTGGGGCCATGCCGGGGTACAGCCCGACCGCATGGGCATCGGCCCGATCAAGGCGGTTCCCATCGCCCTGGAAAAGGCCGGGCTTTCGCTCGACCAGATCGACGTCATCGAATCGAACGAAGCCTTCGCGGCGCAGGCTTGCGCAGTAGCGAACACGCTCGCCTTTCCCCCGGAAAAGGTCAATCCGAACGGTTCGGGGATTTCGCTCGGCCACCCGGTCGGCGCCACGGGGGCTATCCTCACCGTCAAGGCGCTGTATGAGCTGGAGCGCATCGGCGGCCGCTATGGCCTCATGACCATGTGCATCGGCGGTGGTCAGGGCATCGCGATGGTCATCGAAAGGCTGGATCGCCAGCCCTGACCCAGGTTGCGCCGGCCGCTCGGCTTGCGCATACATGGCCGGCGCGGACGCGAAGGGACTATATCGCCGATATGGGGCCTTCGCATGTCCGCTGCGGAAAGAGGGTGAATCTTTGTCTGCGGCCCAACTCGTCCAAACAGGTTCAATCGCCCGGACGCGCGACATGCGCGATGTCCTATCCTGTCGGCCGCCGGAGGGGGGCGCTGCGCGCGCCCTCGTTCCCGCTTGACCGACGGGGTCTCCTACTCCCTCGCCATCGATGCGGACGCTCTGCGAGCCGCGACGGAGGAAGGCGTGGTGTTGTGCACGCTGGTCGGGGTAGAGGGCGGATTCTCCCGCGGCATCGGCGCGCAATTCGCGATCCGGCCGGACGGGTCGACGGTCGGCGACATGACCGGCGGATGCCTGGAAACGGCTCTGGTGGCGGAGGCGCGGGACGCCCGCGCCTCCGGCCGGGCGCGCACCGTGCGCTATGGCATGGGTTCGCCCTATATCGATATTCGCTTGCCCTGCGGAGGCGGGGTCGACTGTTTCATCGATCCCGCGCCCGACCGCGCGCTTCTGCGCGAGGCGCTCGGCCGGCTGGAGGCCCGGCGTCCCGTCGCCCTCTCTTTCTCGACCGAAGCCGGGGCAACCGGCTATCGGCTGGAGGAAGCACCTTTTGGCCGCCCCTCCGGGTTCGAGAATGATGGCGGGCGCTTCGTTCGCATTTTCCCGCCTTGCTTGCGACTGCTGCTGCTGGGCGTCGGTCCGGAAATGCACGCGGTGGCCCATTATGCGGGCATTCACCGTTGCGAGGTGGAGACATTCTGGCCCGCCGGGCGGCAGGGCATGCCCGCCGGTGCCCGGCCGCTCTGGATGGGCACTCCCCCCGAGACAGCGGTCGATCGCTGGACCGCGATCATCCTGCTGTTCCATGAGCATGAATGGGAATCCGGGATCCTGCCCTGGGCCTTGTCATCCGGCGCCTTGTTCGTGGGCGCGATGGGCGGCGCCCGTACCTCGCAAAGGCGCCTGGAGGACTTGCGGCGCCTGAACGTTGACGAAGCCGACATAGCCCGCCTTCACGCGCCGATCGGCCTGATCCCGCACGTGAAGGATGCGCGCACCCTGGGACTGTCGGTACTGGCGCAGGTCGTCCAATCCTATCTGGATGCGCTGGCCTCTGCCTGATCCGTCCTGCGGCTTCCGGTGAGTCCCCGACAATGCCGGCCAACCCGCACTGCCTCGACCGGCCTTGCGTTGCAGCGGCGCAAGGATAGTGTTCGAGCACCCTCTGACTTGGCGCCTGCAATATGACCGATCTGTTCAGGACTGCGTTGAAAGCGGCGCGCCTCCTAAGGCGACGAAAACCGCTATCGGCCGCGCTGGCTTTGCAGGAGTTGCTGACGCCAAGTCCTGCAAAGCCCCGCAAGAAGAAGGCCGCAAGGAAGGGCGCTACCAGCAAGCGCGCATCGTCGACGCCCAAAAGGCCAGCACCCGGCAGCATCTCGAGCGGCGAGTTCAGCTGCGCCCATGGGAGTCTTACCTACCGCCTCTACACGCCGACGGGCTCGGCGCGGCGGCGCATGCCCTTGATCGTCATGCTGCACGGCTGTTCGCAGACGGCGGACGATTTCGCCACCGGCACACGGATGAGCCGGATTGCCGATGAACAGGGTTTTCTGGTTCTCTATCCGCAACAATCCGCCGCCGCCAATGTCGCGCGCTGCTGGAACTGGCACGATCCCAGGAACCAGTCGCGCGGGAAGGGAGAGCCGGCCGTCATCGCCGCCCTGACGCGGCACGCGATCACCCTGGGGCGCGCCAATCCAGCCCGCGTCTATATCGCGGGCATTTCCGCTGGCGGCGCAGCGGCGGCCATCATTGGCGCCGCCTATCCCGACATCTATGTCGCGGTCGGGGTCCATTCCGCCGTCGCGCGCGGGGACATCCGATCGCTGGGCAGCGCTCTTGCCGCCATGCGCGGAAAGGGCGGCCCGGCTCCTGCCGCTAAATTGCCCCGGCAGTTGCCCACCATCGTCTTTCATGGCGACAAGGACCGCATCGTCCACGCCTCCAATGCCCGCGGGTTCCTGGCCAATCTCGAACGATCCAGTGCCGGTCCCCTCGTCACCCGATCGCAGAGGGGTCGCTCCGAGCGAGGGCGCGAATACACCAGGCGGATCTATCAGGACCGTAGCGGTGCCACGCTGCTCGAGGATTGGACGGTGCACGACAGCGGCCACAGCTGGTCGGGCGGCAGCGCGGCGGTTTCCCACACCGATCCGACCGGTCCCGACGCCTCGCGCGAGATGGTGCGCTTTTTCCTGGCCCGAAGACGAGCTGGCTGACCGCTCCCAACGCGACCTAGCTCCGCTCGGGCTTAGCAGACAGCCCTCTCTGTCACGGCCCTTATTGCGTACCACCTCTGGCGCGTCGCCAGACGAGGAGGGTGGGCCTACAATCAAGGCAGGTCACGGATCGGGAGTCGCCGTGTGATCGACCGATGGTTCTACATCAGCACGAGCAGGCTGGGAGACGATGATGCCGACGAGTTGATCAGCGACATCGTCGATGTCGCTATTCCGCGCAA
Source organism: Sphingobium sp. (assembly GCA_035281605.1). Taxonomy (GTDB): domain Bacteria; phylum Pseudomonadota; class Alphaproteobacteria; order Sphingomonadales; family Sphingomonadaceae; genus Sphingobium. Next base: position 9,421 of record DATEDR010000192.1, on the reverse strand, counting down.
TCGGTCGCTTGACGTCACCGGTGCGTTGTTGTTCACCGGTCGCCATTTTGCGCAATATCTGGAGGGACCTGCCAGCGCTATTCGTCAACTCCGGCGCAGTATCGAGGACGACATGCGGCACGAGGATATTCGCACGATCGCAGAAGGCAAATATCCCCACCGGATGTTCGTCACCTGGTCGCTCGCATATCTGGCTCCCTCCCCGCTGCTCTCGGTCCAAGTTCAATCCTTGCTGGCGGACGCAGCTGGGAATGGTGACGAGAGTGTCGAGACGCTCGCCCAGTTTCTCTGCCAATCCGCGACCAGGGGCAATGGGTAGACGGAGCCACCGGGCTGGGAGATACTCGCATGGATTGCGCCACGGTCAGTTCGCCGGGCGGGCTGCCCATCGAAGGGGCAGCCGCGCCATCGCTGCCACGATGCCGGCGCGGAACTCGACCTGACTTTCGTCCGCGATCTCGAACTCGGGAAAGCGTTTGAGCCATTCCTCCAAAACTATGCGCAGCTCCGTACGCGCCAGCGTTGAGCCCGGGCAACGGTGCGGACCGAACCCGAAAGTGGCCGAAACCTGCTGGGTCCGGTCCAGATCGATCTTCTGGGCGTCGGGAAAGATGCTGTCGTCCAGGCTGTGGAGAGCCGTAGGAATGATGATGATGTCACCCACGGCGAGCGTCACGCCGTCGAACTCGAACATGGTCGTCACCTCTCGGGGGCGCGAGACCAGCGGAAAGCGGCGCAGGAACTCCTCCACGGCGCCGGGGATCTCTTCGGGCGAATGGCGCAGCCTCGACTGAAGCCGCTGGTCGCGCCCGAGGTGAAGGAAGATAAAGGACAGCATCGCCGCCACGGTGTCGAGGCCCGCGACGATAAACTGCGACGCGATGCGCCGGGCCTCGTCATGCGTCATTGGCCGCCCGTCCACCAGGCTGCACACTAGCTGACTCAGCAGATCGTCGCCCGGCCGCGCTCGCCGCTCGTTCAGGAAAGGATCCAGATAGGAGGCCAGCGCCTCCTGCTTGGCAATCGGTTCCTCGTCGGTGGTGGGGCGCATCATCTCTTCGGCGTAGCGACGCAGCCAATGCATGTCCGCGAGTGGCAACGCGGCCCATTCCATGAAGAGCTCCAGCGGCAGCTTGAGCGCGAAATCGGCCACGAATTCGCACCCGTCGCGGCGCGCAAGCTGTTCCGTCAGCGCGATCGTGCGGGCGCGGATGTTGTCCTCCATTGCCTTTATGACCTTGGGAGACAGCAGCGAGTTGATGACCTTCCGGTAGGGCAGGACTTCGGGTGGATCCATGCTCGCGGGAATAGCGTTCGATCGGCCGCGCGGCACGTTGGCATTCGATGAGAAGCTTTCGTAATTGACGTAGAATTCAGGCACCAACGTGCCCTTGTTGACGATCCAGTGCCCACCGTTGCGGAATGTCCAGAGCAAGTTCGCGTCGTTTGCGCGGTGCAGGGTCAGCCATGCCTCGTGCACGCCCTTCTCAAGTTCGGGCGGATTGTAGATGTCGAAATCCACCACGCGCGACGCTGGGACATTGGGGGGAAGGATATAGCCCTGGGTCACTCATCCATCTCCGTCCTCAAAAACTGTTCAGGCTGGTCCGGGCACGGTGCACGACAGCCCATCCATGGCGTCGTCCAGCTCCAGTTGGCAGGCGAGCCGACTTTCCGCGGAGCATTCCAGCAATCCTTCGATCAGCGACCATTCGTCGTCAGACGCCGGAGGCAAGCGATCAATCCATTCGGGATCGACATGGATATGACAGCTCCCGCAGTTCAGACAGCCGCCACATTCGCCGATAATTCCGGCAACCGAGTGCGCCCTGGCCTCGACCATGAGGTTGGAACCGTTGCTCGCATCAATCCGGTGAACGGCCCCTGCGGCATCGCGGATGACAATCGTTGGCATTGCGCAGTCCTGTTCAGTTCGCGATCCCGAGGGCGCTGGGAGGCGCGCTCACCCAGCCTTCGGCGAGCGCCCAGAGCCGCTCTGCCGCGTCAGGGTCGATCGCATGGGGCGCCACCCGCCAAGGGCGTCCGGGGCGGCTTGCGGGGCGATGGCGCAATCCTCGATATAGGCGCCGCCCTTGCCGACGAGGTCCGGTGAGGTGGCTGCGTAGATGCTGTTGGCAGCAGCTTGCGCAGGGGTACGAACGACTGCTGCAAGATCCCGCAACATGCCAACCCGCGCATCCTCGTCCATCGAAGAGAGCAGATTGGTCTCGACGATTCCCGGTGAGGCGGAGAAGGCCTCGATCCCCTGCCCGGCAAAGCGGGCCTGGGCCGCCACCGCAAACAGCGCGCATGCCGTCTTGCTCTGCCAATAGGCCATCTGCCACTCATATGACTTGTGCTCGTAGTTCGGGTCCTCGAAATCGAACGGAGCCATCACATGGGCGCCGGAAGAAAGCTGGACGATGCGCGCATTCGTTCCGCGTGCGAGATTGGCCGCAAGCAACCTCGAGAGCAGGAACGGTCCCATGAAGTTGATACCGAGATGCCACTCGAAGCCTTCTTGCGTACGACGCAACGGCCCGCCCATCACCCCGGCGTTGTTGATCAGCAGGGAGACCGGGCAATCGCCAAGCTCCCGCGCAAAGCCTCTGATCGAGGCAAAGCTCGAAAGGTCGAGGACAAGGTGCCGGGCGCGAGGAGCTGCAACGGCCTTGTTGATGTGATCTGCGGCCTCCCGGCCCGCCGCCTTGCCTCGGCTGGCGACGATCACCGAGGCGCCAAGTTCTGCCAGCTGAGTGGCCGTGGCAAGCCCGATGCCGGCGGTGCCACCCGTAACGATCGCCAGTCTCCCGTCCAGCGATGCAGAGTGAGCGGTGGACGCGCTGGGCATCTTCTCTCCGTCGTTGCGATGTCTTTTTCAAAGCAGAGGCAAGGCTTGCCCCTGTTTGTGCTCGATTTCAGCGGGAGCCTATCAACCGCACCGCAGTAGTTATAGATGTATCCATGAGACACAGAGTTCCGAATATGGAACAACTGCTGCGATAATGTTGGAAAGTTAATATCCCCCCGCGGATCATGCCGAAAGCTCGCCGTCTAATCGGCTCGCCAGCCCAGTTCCCGACTGATCGTCTCGCAGCGGCTTCGAAGCTCCATAACGGCCTGATCATCATCGATCCTGGCGGCTGCCTTCGCGGCGACCATGGCCGCCACCAGCACGGCCTCGCCCTGCGCGTCGAAAATGGGGAAAGCCGTCGCGCGCAACCCGGGAATGAGGTGCCCGTCATCTTGCGCAAAGCCCGCGGCGGCAACCTTCCGGCGGATCTCCGCCAGGACGGCATGCGCATCCTGCGTTCGTTCCGCTTCCAGAGCGATCAGGCCTGCGACCTCCGCAGCCCCCGCGAAGGTCGCGAATACATGTCCGGTCGCAGAATGAAGCAGGGGCAGGACCGATCCTACCTTCAGCGACATGACGACCTGCGGCGATCCACTGTAGAGGCGCACGACGGTCGGCCCGGACGGTCCAAGCGCGGAGATCTGGACCGCTCTGCCCCGATCCTCGACAAAGGAGCGGATGGTTTCGTCGGCGATGCGGAAGGCGTCCGTGCGCGCCAACGCCGCCAACCCCAAACGCAGGGTGTTCGGGCCGAGCAGGTAACGGCCGCTGGCAGGATCCTGCCGGGCCATGCCCATAGTGATAAGGCTCTGCAGATATCTGTGGGCTTGAGGCGGGGGCAGGCCGCTGGCCTGTGCGACAGCGCCCAGGGTGGCGGCGTGATCGAGATCCCCCAACGCCAGCAGCACGCGCATTCCGATTTCCACGGACTGGACGCTGCTGCGCCTGCTCTTCTCGTTATCCAAAATCATCCCCGCAGTCGCCAAGCGGCACATCATAGCGGTCGCACGCATGCGAGCAAATTTCTTCTTGCGTATCCATTTACGCACCGCGTAAATGCGAATAGCATCCAGTCGCAGACGAACCAAGAGGAAAGCCATGGCCATGAAGGACAAAGTCGCCCTGGAGGAGCATTTCGCAACCGAGGACACAATCGGGGACTCGGAGCCCTATTTCGGTCGCGATCTGTGGCCGGCCAAAAAGGCGCAGCTTCTCGATCTGCTGGACGAGCGGCTGCGGAGGATGGATGCCTCCGGTATCGAACTGGCGATCATCTCCCTCAATTCGCCGGCTATTCAGGCCCGTACCGACACCGCTCTTGCCATAGAGATCGCGCAGCGCGCGAACGATCAACTGGCCGAACAGATGGCGCGGCGCCCCGACCGCTTTCGGGGCTTCGCCGCGCTGCCGCTCCAGGACCCTGACGCCGCGACGCGGGAAATACGGCGCGCCGTCGAGGAACTCGGCTTTGTGGGCGCACTCGTCAACGGCTACTCGCAGGTCGGACATATCGACAACTCGACCTATTATGACCTGCCGCAGTTCCGGCCATTCTGGCAGGAGGTCGAGCGGCTGGACGTACCATTCTACCTCCACCCGCGCCTGCCGCTTGCCAGCCAGCAACGCAGCACGGAAGGGCACCCATGGTTGATGGGCCCGGCATGGCAGTTTTCCGTCGAGACTGGCACGCATGCCCTGCGCCTCATGGGGTCCGGCCTGTTCGACGAATGTCCTGGCCTGACGGTCATCCTGGGCCATCTTGGCGAGCTATTGCCGTTCAATATCTGGCGGACATCCCACTGGGCATCGGCAGAGGGGCGCAATCCCCAGAATATTCCCGCCAAAAAGTCATTCATCGATTATCTGCGGCAGAATTTCTACGTGACGACCAGCGGCAATTTCAGGACCATGGCCATGCGCAACGCCATGGAGGAAATGGGGACCGACCGGGTCCTGTTCTCCAGCGACTATCCCTTCGAAGAGATGGAAGAAGCGGCGCTTTGGTTCGATGCCGCGGAAATCGGCGAGAATGATCGCGAGGCGATCGGCCGCAACAATGCCCGCCGGCTCTTCAAAATCGATCACGAGCATTGAGATCAGGGAAACGGCGGAGCAAGAGGCTGAAACCGAAATGACCCACGCGCCAGACTCACTGCACGCGGGGTGACGCGCATTGCACCGGGCAATCACCTGATCTCCGCCCACCTCGCGCCGCTCGGCAGGAGGACAAGCCACAGGTGAAAAGGCGGGGACCGCATGGTCCCCGCCTTTGTCTTAAAAATTGAACGTCGCGCGTACGCCATAGGTGCGCGGCGCGCCAATGGTGCGCAAGGAATAGCCTTTCGTTTCCGGCCCGCCGAATAAGGCGGCAAAGCCGTTCACCACATAGATCGCAGACCCTTGATAGACTGCGTGATTGGTCAGGTTCCGGACAAACCCCGTCACCTTGAACCTGTCACCCGGCGCCGTGTAGGTGAGGTCCGCATTGACCAGCACATAGCCGCCGTCGCGGGTGCCGGGACCGTAGAAGTCCGCCGACAGGTAGCGGGACGTCGCCGCCGTGGCGCTGACATTGGCGGCGATCCTGTCCTCATTGGGCAGCCGGAAGACATGTTCATAACTGGCCGTTCCTGACCATTCCGGTGTTCGCGGCAACCGCCCCGGTCAGGCGTTTCGCATCATAATTGCCGTATTCCGCAGTGATATAGCCTCCAAATTCATGCGAAGGGCGATTGGTGAGGAGGTTCACCGCGCCGCCAGTGGCGTTGCGCCCGTACAGCGTGCCTTGCGGGCCCGTCAGCACCTCGACCCGCGCCAGATCGTACATGCTGGGGCTGATGCCGATCACCTGCCCGATGGGAATTCCGTCCAGCGTGTAGGAGACGGCCGGCTGTGCAAGGCCGTTCCCCGCGAAATCACCGGCGCCACGGATGTTCGTCTGCGTGAACGGGCCGGACTGCGAGATGCTGATCGAGGGCGTCACTGCCGCAAGGTCCCGTGCTTCCGAAACGCCCCGTCGCTGAAGGTCTGCGCCCCCCACGACCTGGATCGAAAGGGAGGAGGCCTGAACATTTTCCGCACGGCGCTGCGCCGTTACGACGATGTCCTGGATTCCCTCCTGGGCGACAGCCGGCGCACTATCCGATTGTGCTCGGGCCGTGCCCGCCCCGGCGCCGACGATGGCAATTGCAGCTGCAGATGACAGCAATGTGAATTTCCATGACATTCTCCCCTATGATGCTTCTGCTGGTTCTGATGGTGCTCAGTATCGACCTAGTCTCGAGCGGGCTCACGGCCCGGCCGGATAGGAGCGATGCGGAAAATGGCGCGTGGGCATATTCGCCAGGACAGTGCCCGGATCGCGGCGGAGTGCCGGCCTCCAGCCTATGTCCGGGAAACGGCCGCGCCCGTGGCGCAGCGGCGGCGGGAGGCGCTGCCTTCCACCGAGCGAATGGGAATGATGACAGGGACACCTGCTTGCTCACCCAACCTCTCCTTTTCTGCTCCCGCAGGCCATTTTGCCCGTCGGGATCTTGTCCGGCTGCTGTACCGGCCAAGAAAAACCGCCCGGAAGTTGCGTCCCTCCGGGCGGTCCTTTCAGTCTTCCGGCCCAGCGTCGACGAGAACGAAGGCCATGACACATTGCGCCTCCGACCGGTTGGCCCAGGCATGATTGGTCGCGCGCTGTATGAGCACGTCGCCCGCGCGCATCAGGGTTTCTCCCTCATCCAGGACAGCCCAGATTTCCCCCGATAGCACGATGGCATAATCGACTGAGCGCGTCCGGTGCATGAAGGGGTGGCGCGTCTCGCCCTTCAGCAGCGCGTCCGCGCCAGACTTGCCCATCGACGCAAAGGCGGCCTGGTATCGGATTGCCCCATCCACTGCGCGTCCGGGGGAAATTCGACTATGCGAAAGACGGTGCCACACTCGGGCGGCGCCAACTGGACGGGGACGGAACAAGCATCCGCCGATTGCGGAATCGCGGGCGAGGCCGTCGTTTTCCAAAGGTCCGTCACGGCATGTCCCGCAATCCCGCGAATGGGCATGACATGCGGGGAGAGGCCATCTTCGGCGACGACCGAGCGCCCATCCTTGTTCGCCGTCACGATGCGCCGGATCGGTCGCACCCCCACGTCCTGAGCCGAAGCTGCCATCCTTATCGCCTCTCCTGTTATCATTATTGTCAAAACATCATTTCATCTCGGTCAGAACATCACTATGCCGCCATCAACATTCAGGTCCTGCCCGGTGATGTGGCGCCCGCTGCGGGACGCCAGGAAGAGGACGGCGTCGCAAATCTCGTCCTCGCTGGCGATCTCCCCCCCATGGGGGACCAGGAAAGAAAGGATTGCCTGACCTCCGTCTCGGTCAGCCTTTGCGCGGCGGAGGCGCGGGCGATGACTTCCTGCACCCGCTCTCCTTCCACCGGTCCCGGACTGACGACATTGCACCGCACCTGGTGGGGTGCCAGCGTGCGCGTCAGCCCGACGAGCGCCATCTTCGACGTTGCATAGACCAGCCGGTTGGCCGCCGGCCGCTTGCCGGTGAACGAGCCGATATTGACGATCGCGCCGGATCTCTTTGCGATCATCGCGGGTGCCGCGGCCCGGATGCAGGCGAGCGCGCCATAGAGGTTGACGCGCATCACCTCATCCATCTCGGCATCGGTGACTTCCCATCCGGGTTCTGCACGCCGGAAATGCCTGCATTGTTCACCAGCACATCGACGGTGCCGTAATGAGACAACGCCGCTCCGACCAGCGCCGAGCACTGGTCCGGCACGGCGAGATCGCAGGCAACGGCCTTTACATCGCATCCTTCGGCGATGAGTTCGGCTTCGATGCCAGACAATATGTCGAGCCGCCGCGCACCGAAGACGACCTTTGCCCCGGCACGGGCCAGGCGCCGCACCAGCCGCGCGCCGATGCCGCGGCTGCCGCCCGTCACGACGACGACCTGGTCACGGAACTGCTCGATCACTGCGCCGCCCCTTCGTTGAGGAAGGCGCGCTGAAGACGGTTGAACGTCTCTGCATCCTCGAACTGCGGCCAATGGCCGCAGCCCGTCATGATTTCCAGCCGGCTTTCGGCGATATTGTCCGCAAAACGCTGGCCCACCTCGATGGCACCCGTCGGATCATGGTCGGTCCAGATAACCAGGGTCTGCGCCCTGATGCGCTGCAGATCCTGATCGGTCAGCATGTTGGGGCGACGTATTTCCATGATCTGCAGCGCCATGATATTTTCCATCGCCTGCACGAAGCCTGGCTGGGTATAGATCTGGAAACGCATGTCCACGAGGTCCTCGGACACATGCGCCTTGTCGTGCATGAGCCATTGCGGACACGCTGCGCCACCCTCCGCTTCGAAGGCCTGGTGCCGGCCAGGGTCAGAAGGCTCACCAGCCAGCCGGCGTTGAGCATCCCGAGGAAGATCATCGCCAATTCCGTCGAATCGACATCCTCCTTCAGCACGCCCGCCGACTGATGGTTCGCCATGAAGCGCGCCACGACCTCGAAGGAATTGCGGGGGCCAGTCTCCATGAAGACCTGACCGATCTGCGGAAAGGTCAGCCGTTCTGCGACGACCAGACGGTGAAGATCAAGCGAGCGTTCCGACAGGCTGAGCTCGACGAACCGCGTGCCGATCGCGCGCAGCCCATCCTCGCAGCCCAGTGTGGAGGTATCGAGACTGACGAGCGGCGCGGCGATACTTTCGCAAAGCTCCGCAATGACGGCAATGAACAGGTCGCCCTTGCTGCCGAAATTATTATAAATGAAACTCTTGGACCCGCCCACTTCCGCGACGATCGCATCGATGCTGACGTCGGTATAGCCGGTAGCAAGGAACATCCGGCCCGCCACGCCAAGCACGACCGCCTTCTTGTCCTCGATCAACTTGCGGGGCGGCGGCAATCATTCACTCCTGATTTTCTTGTCGCATAGCGTCTGCGGCGGGCCTCGTCGACGCATAGTTCAGGATGCCCGCCTAACGTCAACAGCTATGTGCCGCCGCGTGACGGCCATGCCTCTGCCGCGAGCGGAGCCGTTCGGAAATATCTAAGGAGCGCGTTGACAGTTCAGCAGTGAAAGGAAACGCAAGGTCGCGATCGAGATGCAATGGTCGGGGCAGACCAATTCGGAAACCCTGCGGCGACAAGAGCCATATCGCCTGTTTTTGCCCGTGTCGGTGGAAGTGCTTCCACCGACATCTCTTTCATCGCGATTTCCGGCTAGCCTGTGCCACATTCTTGGTGCGGTATAGCATGGGGCGTCCGTCCCGCACTGGTGGATATCACCGAGGGCGGGTAAGCTGCCGGGCTTCGCCGATTTTCGGCACTATGCACCGGGCCTGAAGGCGGCCACGTTCCTGCTCGAACGTAATTAGCCCATGAACGCCAGCCGATGCCGGCCAGCATTATCGCTATGCGGCTTCCTCCAGCCCTGCGGGGGGCATATTGTGTCCGAGGAGGCGCAGCACGTCGGCGGCGCATTCCACGACGTTGGAGCCCGGTCCATAAATGCCCTGGACGCCCGCGTCACGGAGGAAGTCATAATCCTGTGGC
>DATEDR010000191.1:0-6472 GCA_035281605.1 Sphingobium sp. | reverse complement strand
GCGTTTCAGCCGCGCGCCGTTATCCGAAAGGGCCTTCGCCACCGCCAGCAGCGTCGCGACGCCTGACGCATTGTCCATCGCGCCGTTATAGATGCCGTCCTTGCCCTTGCCCTTGTCCTTCATGCCCAGATGATCGAGATGGGCCATCAGCAGCACATATTCCCGGGCGAGCATTGGGTCCGATCCCGGCAGCAGCGCCAGCACATTGCGGCTGGCCGCGGTCGTGACGCTGCTGTTCCGTTCCAGCTTCACCATGGGCTTAAGCGGGAAACCGCGCGGATTTCCGCCCTTTACAGCTGCCTGCGCGCGGATCATCGCCAGCGACCGGCCGGACCCGGCCAGCAGGGCCTCTGCCGCCGCGCCGTTGACATAAGCCGTCCCACGGATGCCGGGCGCGCGCGCATAGGGCTGACCTTCCGCGTTCACCCAGCTGACGCTCGGAACAGTGACCCGCTCGCGCAGCCTGGCCCAGGGCGTGCGCGACAGCTGCCCGTCGCTGGGCAGGAATATGAGGCCGACCGCCCCCGCCTGTTCGGCCGCGATCGTCTTTTCCGCGGCCAGGTGCGCGCCGATCTCGCTGGGCATGCCGAGCGGAGAGCCGGAAAGGGCGACCGCGAACTTGCCCTTCAGGTCGAGCCCGGCATAGTCGTCGATCTTCTCGCGCTCGGACTTGAGGCCATAGCCCACGAATACCGCCGGCGCCTCCAGGCTCTGCGCGGGTTCGCGGCCGGAGGCGCCGATGGCCACATCGCCGCCATTGTCGAACCGCCTGCCGCCGATGGTGAGCGCCGGCTTCGTGCCTTGCTCGAGCTGGGCCACCGACAGCGTCACCGGCTGATACCAGCTGCCCGGCACCGCCTGGCCCAGGCCCAGCGCTTCGAACCGCGCCGCGACATAGCGGGCGGCAAGGTTATAGCCCCGGGTGCCGGCATCCCGCCCTTCCAGCAGGTCGTCGGCAAGGAAGCCGACATCGGCGCGGATTTCCTGTTCGGAGAAGGCTGGGGCGGCGTCTGCCAGGGCAGCGGCGGGCGATGCGGTCCCAAGCGTGAATATGCACGCGAGGGAGAAGGATCGAAGGCGCATCAGGCTGAATCCTCTCTCTTTTTCTGGTTCGTACCAGCCTATCGCACCCTATCGCACTGTCCAGCGGAATGCGTATTGCGCGGTCAAAGCGCCCCGCTATGCTGCGCCGCATCCTTGGCCTGCAATCGCAGGGTCCGAAAGAGGCGCTCATGATGCTTTTCCCCCTGTCGCGCAGGCTGGCTCTGATGCTAGGCCTGTCCTCGATCGCGCTGCTGCCGGTCATGCCCGCGGTCGCAGCTGCGGCTCCTGCCGCCCGCGCCGCCGCGCCCGCGCCGCTTTCAACCCTCGTGAGCGCGGTCGACATTCCCTATGAGCAGTTCAGGCTGAAGAACGGGCTGCGCGTCATCGTCCATACCGACCGCAAGGCGCCGGTGGTGGCCGTGTCGATCTGGTATCATGTCGGGTCGCGTTTCGAACCGGCTGGCAAGACGGGCTTTGCCCATCTGTTCGAACATCTGATGTTCTATGGTTCGGAAAATGCCGACGGCCCCTTTTTCGGACGTTTGGAAGATATTGGCGCGACCGACTGGAACGGCACGACCTGGTTCGACCGCACCAATTATTTCGAAACGGTGCCGACCGGGGCGCTTGATCGGGCGCTGTTCCTGGAATCCGACCGCATGGGCCATCTGCTGGGCGCGGTGACCCAGGCCAAGCTCGATACGCAGCGCGGCGTCGTGCAGAATGAAAAGCGCATGGGCGAGAACGAGCCCTATGGCCTGGTCGAATATGCCCAACTCGCGGCCATGCTGCCGGAAGGACATCCCTATCGCCATTCGACCATCGGCTCCATGGCCGACCTGAACGCGGCCAGCCTGCCGGACGTCCAGAACTGGTTCAAGACGCATTATGGCCCGAACAATGCGGTGCTTGTGCTCGCAGGCGACATCGACGTGCCCACTGCTCGGGCGAAGGTGGCACGGTGGTTCGGCGCCATTCCGGCCGGTCCTGCGCCCAAGGATGTGGATGCGACCGTCCCGACGCTGGGGCAGGATGTCGAAAAGCTGATGCACGACAATGTCGCGGCGACCCGACTTTACCGCAACTGGATCGTCCCCGGCGTGAACTCTGCGGATCTGGCGCCGCTGGACCTCGCCATGTCGGTATTCGGCGGGCTCAGCTCCTCGCGCCTCGACAATATTCTGGTCCGGGATGAAAAGGTCGCCGTCGGCGTCAAGGCCAGCATCCAGCCCTTCGAGAAGCTGAGCATCGCGGAGATCACGGTAGATGTGAAGCCCGGGCAAGATGCGGCAGCGGTTGGCCGACGGCTCGATCAGCTGCTGGCAGATTATCTGGCCACGGGGCCGAGCGCGGATGAGGTGCTGAGGGCCGCGACGCAGCGCGTGTCCGGGACCCTTTCCGGGCTGGAGAAAGTCGGCGGCTTTTCCGGCAAGGCGGTCACGCTGGCCGAGGGCGCGGTCTATTCGGACGACCCCGACAAGTACAAGAAAGAACTGGCCGCTTATGCCGCCGCCACCCCGCAGACCGTCAGCGCCGCCGCACGGAAATGGTTGGGCCGGCCGGTATTCCGGCTGACGGTAGCGCCGGGCCAGCGCTCGCCGGAGGATAATGCGCTCGCCGGCAACGCGACCCATCGTCCCGCCTTCTTCCGCGATCCGCAGGCGCCCGCGCCGGTCGCGGCCCAGCCGCCGGCTCCGACCCGGATCGCGCAGCCGCCGATCGAACCGGTGGCCGACCTCGATTTCCCCGCGGTCGAGCAGGCGAAGCTACGCAACGGGATAGCGGTCGTATTCGCCCGCCGGGCGACCGTGCCCGTCCTCCGGGTCTCGGTCTCCTTCGATGCAGGCAATGCGGCGGATGACAAGGCGAAGCTCGGGACCGCCGGGCTGACGACGGCCTTGCTGGATGAAGGGACGACGAGCCGCAACTCGGTCCAGATCGCCGAGGAACAGGAGCGATTGGGCGCGGCGATCAGCGCGGGCAACGGCATGGATTCGACCAATGTCGGCCTCTACGCGCTGAAGCCCAACCTGGACGCGTCCCTGGAACTGCTGGCGGACATAGTGCGCAATCCGGCGTTCGCGCCAGCGGAAGTGGAGCGCCTGCGGGGGCAGATGCTGACGCGCATCGCCGCCGAAAAAACCGAACCGATGCCGATCGCCCAGCGTCTTCTGCCGCCGCTGCTGTATGGGCAGGCGCACCCCTACGGCATCCCCTTCACCGGATCGGGCACGGAAACTGGCGTCAAGGCGGTGACGCGCGCGGACCTGGCGGCCTTTCACGCCAAATGGCTGCGGCCGGACAATGCGACCATCTTCGTGACCGGGGACACGACGCTGGCAGAGGTGATGCCCCTGCTGGAAAAGCGGTTCGGCGACTGGAAAGCGCCTTCCGCCGTCAAGGGCCAGAAATCGTTCCGGATGGATCGGATGATGCGCCCGTCCCGGATCATCCTGGTGGACAAGCCGCAGAGCCCGCAGTCGATGATCCTCGCGGGCCAGTTGACGGGCATCCGGGGAACCGACAATCCGGTGACCCTGATCACCGCCAATGAGGTGCTGGGCGGCAGTTCGACGTCGCGGCTGATCATGGACCTGCGCGAAACCAAGGGCTGGGCCTATTCTGCGGGCACGATGCTGCCGGGCGTCAAGGAAACCATGCCCATGCTGGTGTATGCGCCCGTGCAGACCGACAAGACCGGAGAGTCGATCGTCGCCGCGCGCAAGGACATCCGCGATTTCCTGACGGTCAAGGGAACGACGGACGCCGAACGCAACCAGACGATCAACAGCCAGATCCTGTCGCTGCCGGGGAGCTTCGAGACCTCCTCCGACCTGCTGGGGGCGATGATGCGCAACCGGCTGCTCGGGCGGCCGGACGATTATTATGAAAAGCTGCCCGCCCTATATCGCGCGATGACGGCTGCCGACCTCGACAAGGCAGCGCGGCAGGCGATCGATCCCGACCGGTTGATCTGGGTCGTTGTGGGCGATGCCAAGCTTGTTCGGCCGCAGCTTGACGCGGTGGGACTGCCCGTCGAGATGGGCACGCTGGCTGACTGACGGAATTTGAGGGAGATTGAAGGATGGCGAATGTCGATGGGGCATATGACTGCGTGGCGAAGACTCCGCTGGGCGACCAAAGCGGTGTCCTGACGGTCATAAGCGCGGGCGACAGCTTTCAGGGGACGTTCGGCGGCGTGATGGGATCGCTCGACGTTGTTGAAGGCAAGGTCAACGGCAACACGCTGCACTGGAAGATGAACATGACGATACCGATGCCGATGACGCTGGAATGCGAAGCGGAGGTGGACGGCGATTCGATCAGCGGCACGATGCAGTTGGGGGCGTTTGGGGCCGCGGGGTTTTCCGGCAAAAGACGGGTCTGATAAGGGCGCGAACGAACTGCTTGACCCGTAAATTTAGTTAGCTATCTAAATTTTATGGCACGATCGGAGTTGGAGCGGGTACTGACGCTCAGCATGCCGCAGGTGGCGCGCAACTGGCGGCGTCTGGCGGACGAGACGCTGGGGGAATTTCGCGTGTCTAACAGCGTGGGCTGGTGCCTGGTCCATCTGGCGCGCAGAGGCCCCGAGGCGCGCCAGGCCGACCTCGCCGAGGAACTGGGTATCACCCAACCGTCGCTGGTCCGGACGCTGGACCAGCTGGAGGCGCTGGGACTGGTCCAACGGGTGCCCAATCCCGAGGACAAGCGGTCCAATCGGATCGCGATAACGCCTGCGGGACAGGAGCTGACCGGGCGGATAGAGACGCGGCTGAATGATTTGCGCCGCGAACTGCTTGACGGGGTCCCAGACGCGGCGATCGAGATCGCGGTCAATCTGCTGGAACTGATTGGGCGGAGGATTGCGGACAGGCGGGACCAGCGGTGAGCCGCGTAGCGACGAAGTGAGGGAGATCGGCGCCTGGGGCCGGTTTCGAAGATCAGGGATCCGGTTTTTGGCAAAGGACGCGGCGCCGCGCATACGCGCGATGGTGTAGAGCGGCGTCGGCCTGCTGATCCTGGCGACGACCATCATCGGCCTTGGGAACAGGTTGGCCGTCTAGGGCGAAAGGGGCATCGCACCTGCGACCAAGGAAAGCCCGCCGGTCTGGGGGAACGGCGGGCTCCTTGAAGCATTGGTTGCGACCCAGAGGCTTCAATATTGGACGGTCACGGTCACCGCGCGCCGGTTCTGGGCCCAGGCGGATTCATCGGAGCCGAGCGCGGCCGGACGTTCCTTGCCATAGCTGACCGTGTTGATCCGGCTGGGATCGATGCCGAGCGAGGCGAGATAGTTCTTCGCGGCATTGGCGCGGCGATCGCCCAGCGCGATATTATAGTCGCGCGTGCCGCGCTCGTCGGCATGGCCTTCGATCGTGACGCGGACATTGGGGTTCTGTTGCAGCCAGGCGGCCTGGCTCTGCAGCACCTGCTGGTCCTGCGCGTCGACATCATATTGGTCGGTGTCGAACAGGATGCGGTCGGACGAGACGGAGGCGACGAAATCCTCCTGGCTGCCCTTGGCCGGGCCCGAGGGAGTGGTGGCGCCGGTGCCGGTCTGGGCGCTGGTGTCGGCGGGCGGGGGCGGCAGGTCCTTGGGCGCCTTCTTGCCGCAGGCGGCAAGCGCCAGGACGGACGCGGCGATCAGCAGGGGGCGGGACAGTTTCATCGGGGTCTCCTTGAACAAGGGATAGGATCGTTACGTATTCGCGACGAAGTGGTTCCGCTTCAGGGCAGCAGCGGGCCCCAAGCGGGGTCGGAACCGCTCAAGGGCGTGGGAATGCGGCGTTCGTTGACGCCGGTCAGGTCGACCTGCCAGACTTGGCTCGACCCTTCGCGACCCGGTGTCGTGCGGAAATATTGCAGCACGCGGCCATTGGGCGACCAGCTGGGTTGTTCGTCCTGCCAGCCATTGGTCAGGATGCGCTCATTGTCGCCATTGGGCGTCATGACCGCGATCTTGAAATCGCCGCTGATCTTGGTGAAGGCGATCAGGTCGCCGCGCGGGCTCCATTCGGGCGTCGCATAGCGGCCGCCGCCATGGCTGATGCGGCGCTGGCCCGAACCGTCGGCGTTCATGACATAGACCTGCTGGCTCCCCGAACGGTCGCTTTCGAACACGATCCTCGTGCCGTCGGGCGAGTAGCTGCCGCCGACATCGATGCCGGGCGCGGTTGTCAGGCGGACCGGCGATCCGCCCTGCGCCGAGACGCGATAAATGTCGGTGTTGCCCGCGACGGCCATGGAGAAGAGGATGTTGCGGCCATCGGGGGACCAGCGCGGGGCGAAGGTCGCATTGTTGCTTTCGGTGACCAGTTTCTGGCGGCCGGTGCCGATGTCATAGACATAGATGCGAACACGGCTGCCCAGATAGCTCACATAGACAATCGACTTATAGTCGGGCGAGAAGCGCGGGGTCAGCGCG
>DATEDR010000190.1:0-3436 GCA_035281605.1 Sphingobium sp. | reverse complement strand
GTTCGATTGGCCGCGCGGGCCCGCCACCGCCTCTTCCAGCGACCGCAGCATCTGCACGCGGTTGGCGAGGCCGGTCAGCGAATCGAATTGCGCCAGCCGCTTCACCTCCGCCTGGCTGCGGCGCATTTCGGTAAGGTCCGTGCCGCTGCCGCGAAAGCCATGGAACTGGCCATATTCGTTGAACACCGGCTGGCCCGAGATCGACCACCAACGTTCGTCCCTGGCCGCGGCGGCGCGCACCTCTATTTCCGAAAAACCCGTCCGCGCCGACAGGTGGAAGCCCACCGTCCGCTCGCCATGCTGCCGGTCGGGGCAGATCATGTCGGTGATTGGCCGGCCGACCAGCCCGCCATCGGGCGCGTCCAGCGTCTGGACCAGGGTTTCGGAAATATAGGTGAGGCTGCCCTGCCGGTCGGTTTCCCAGAACCAGCCCTGCCCCGATTGCTCATAATCCTGCAGCAGCCGGTCGGATCGCTGCGCACGCAGATCCTGGTCATGCTGGGCGATGGCGTGGTCCCGGTCGGCGGTCGCCTGTCGCAGCGCCGCCACCAGCATCACCACGATGCAGCTAAGCAGCAAGCCGACCTGCGCGAAGCCCGCCCCCGCCATCATCGAGACCAGCAGGATCCCCAGGAAATAGCTGACGCCGAACAGGCGCCGGTCGCCAAAGACCGAGACGGCAAGCAACGCGACCGCGACTTCGGCGGCGAGGCTCTCCGACAGGGGCCCGATGAACAAGGCAGGACCCAGCAGCAGGCTGAAAGTCAGGCCCGACAGGAATATGGCCGGCAGCATCAGCCATGTCTGCACATGGGGGCGCAAAGCCTGGAACCGCTCGCCGCGAGGCGCGACGATCATCAACCCGTCGACCAGCAGCATCCCGGCCAGGACGATGGCATGGGGGATATTGCCGGTCTGGTAGAATGGCACGTGCAGCAGCGCGACGACGCTCAGCTTGCCCAGCAGGATCAGCGGCCAGAGGCGGGCGATATGGACGAAGGCGCCCGAAATCCAGGAGGCGGCAACCTCCGTCCCGCTCTCCACGAGGCCGAGCGCGACCAGCAGGTCGGCGCCGACAAACTGCGGATCGTTGAGCTGTGCGCGCGAAGGAGCCATGTCCTTCTCGTACCGCGCAGAAGTTGAGAGAAACTTACCCCAGAAATCGGCCCGAAAAGTCGATCGCGATCACACGCGCATCGGCATCAGCACATATAGCGCCGGGCTGCGGTCATTTTCGCGGATCAGCGTCGGGGCAGCGGCGTCCGCCAGGTGCAGCTCCACCAGATCGCTGTCGATCTGGCCGAGAATGTCCAGCAGGTAGCGCGCGTTGAAACCGATGTCGAAACCTTCGCCCTGGAAAGCGCCAGGTACTTCTTCGGCCGCCGTGCCATTTTCCGGGCTGGTCACCGACAGCGTGATCTTGTCGCGATCGAGCGTCATCTTGACCGCGCGGGTCTTTTCCGTGGCGATGGTCGCGACGCGATCCACGCCTTCCTCGAAACCGCGCGGGTCGATCTTCAGCAGCTTGTCGTTGGCCGTCGGAATGACGCGGCTATAGTCCGGGAAGGTGCCGTCGATCAGCTTGCTGGTCAGGATCGCGCTGCCCAGGCCAAAGCGGATCTTGCTGGCGGAGAGCGAAATCTGCACCGAGCCTTCGACCTCGTCGAGCAGCTTGCGCAGTTCGCCGATGCATTTGCGGGGAATGATGATGCCCGGCATGCCGTCGGCGCCGTCCGGGCGGGGCACGGTCACGCGGGCGAGGCGGTGGCCGTCGGTCGCCGCGGCCTTCAGCACCGGCTGCCCGTCGTCGGACACGTGGAAATAGATGCCGTTCAGATAATAGCGCGTCTCTTCGGTCGAAATGGCGAAGCGCGTCTTGTCGATGATCTGCTTCAATGTTTCTGCCGGCAGTTCGAACTGGGTCGGCAGGTCGCCTTCGGCAATCACCGGAAAATCATCGCGCGGCAGGGTCGACAGGTTGAAGCGCGCCCGCCCCGCCTGGATCAGCATCTTGCCCTCCGCCGCGTGGAGCGAGACTTGGCTTCCTTCGGGCAGCTTGCGCGCGATGTCGAACAGCGTGTGCGCGGAAATGGTCGTCGCGCCGGCCTGCTCCACCTGCGCGGACACGCTTTCGACGATCTGGAGGTCGAGGTCGGTCGCCATCAGCTTGATCGCGCCGTCCGCGGAGGCTTCGATCAGGACGTTCGAGAGGATGGGTATCGTGTTGCGCCGCTCGACCACCGACTGGACGTGGCTCAGGCTCTTGAGGAGCGTTGCGCGTTCGATGGTGGCCTTCATGTCCCTGTTTGTCCGTTTCTTTTTAAGCCGAGGGCCCGGATGCGGTCGAATCCGGGCGACAATGATGGATGATCCTTCATAACCGCTGCAGCGGCGGCGGCAAGCGCCTGCTGACCGTTTCGTTTCGCCAAGGGTTGCAAAAGAGGACAGCATCGGCTTTGCCAGCGCTCATGCGACGCCGCCTCGCCCTTTTCGCGCCCCTGCTGCTGCTGGCGAGCCCGGCCTCCTCTCGGGATTCGCTGGGCGTGTTCGAAAGCTGGGGCGCCTTTCGCGACCCAGCCACGCCCCGCTGCTACGCCATCTCCACGCCCGTCGCCCGGCGGGGCAACGGCTTCGCCGCCGTCGGCAGCTGGCCGCGGCAAAAGGTTCGGGGCCAGGTGCATTTCCGCCTGAGCCGCGCTCGCGCGGACAGCGCGCCGGTCGTCCTGAATGTCGGTGAACGGCGCTTCCCGCTGGTGGCGGGAGAGGCCGACGCCTGGGCGCCCGATCCGCGCGCCGACGCCGCGATCATCGCCGCCATGCGGTCCGCCAGCAGCATGAGCGTGCAGACGCAAGGCGCGAACGGACGCGCTTTCGCCGATACCTACACGCTTCGGGGCGCAGCGACGGCGATCGATGCGGCCGCGCTGGGGTGCGCGCGGTTGCGGTAAGGCGACGCCCCCACTTTAAAAATCCGCGAAAATCGGCTATGGGCGTGCCATGCAGTCATCCGCCAGCCCACTCATGCCGATTCCCGGCGCTATCGATCCTGTGCCCGTGCCCCGCGCGGTGACGCCCCGTGAAGATGGGCGCGTCGACCTGATGGGCCTGTCGCGCCCGCAGATCAAGGGCGCGCTGGAGGAAGCCGGGCTTGACCAGAAGCAGGCGAAGCTACGCTCCAAGCAGCTGTTCCATTGGCTCTATCATCGTGGCGAAACCGATTTCGACGCCATGACCGACCTTGCCAAGCCGATGCGCGGCTGGATGGCAGAGCGCTTCGTCGTCGGCCGGCCGCAGGTGGTCGAGGCGCAGGTGTCGAGCGACGGCACGCGCAAATGGCTGCTGCGCTCCGACGATGGGCAGGATTATGAGATGGTGTTCATCCCGGACGCGGATCGGGGGACGCTGTGCGTGTCGAGCCAGGTCGGCTGCACGCTGA
>DATEDR010000189.1:0-3292 GCA_035281605.1 Sphingobium sp. | reverse complement strand
GAGAATCGCTGGCCCATCTTCCAGCGCTTCTACGCTCTCGCGCCCCGACTGATCGGGCGCTTCTATGCCGGCCGGTCGACATGGGGCGATCGCATCCGCATCTTGTGCGGCCGCCCGCCCGTGCCCATAAGGAGCGCCATGCGCGCCTTGCTGAGCCCTTCCGCCCGATGAACAAGACCGCGATCGTCATAGGGGCCGGCTTTGGCGGCCTGGCGCTTGCCATCCGACTTCAGTCCGCCGGGGTCGACACGACGCTGGTGGAGGCGCGCGATCGGCCGGGGGGGCGGGCCTATATGTGGGAAAAGGACGGCTTCGTCTTCGACGCCGGCCCCACAGTCATCACCGATCCCGACTGCCTCGCCGAACTGTGGCGCCTCTCCGGTCACGACATGGCGGAGGATGTGACGCTGATGCCGGTCAGCCCCTTTTACCGGCTCAACTGGCGCGACGGCACCAATTTCGACTATTCCAACGATGAAGGCGCCCTGCGTGCCCAGATCGCCAAACTGCATCCCGAGGATGTCGCCGGCTATGAGCGTTTCCTGGATTATGCGGCGGGCGTCTATGAGGAGGGCTATCGCAAGCTGGGGCATGTCGCCTTCCTCGATTTCGCATCGATGGTCCGGGCCGCGCCGGCTTTGGCTAAATACCAGGCCTGGCGCTCGGTCTATTCGATCGTCTCTTCCTATGTGAAGAATGAAAAGCTGCGGCAGGCGCTGTCCTTCCACACCTTGCTGGTCGGCGGCAATCCGATGCAGACCAGCGCCATCTACGCCCTCATCCACAAGCTGGAGAAATCAGGCGGCGTGTGGTTCGCGAAGGGCGGCACGAACCGGCTGGTGCAGGGGATGGCGACCCATTTCGAACGGCTGGGCGGCACGCTGCGCCTCGCCGATCCGGTGGTGCGGATCGAAACCCATGGCGATCGCGCGGTGGCGGTAGCCACCGCATCGGGCTGGCGCGGAGAGGCCGATGCGGTCGCGTCCAACGCTGACCTCATGCACAGCTATCGCGACCTCATCGGCCATCATCCGCGCGGACAGAAGCAGGCCGAAACGCTGGCCTGCAAAAGCTGGTCGCCCAGCCTCTTCCTGCTGCATTTCGGCATCAAGGGCAGCTGGCCGGGCATCCCGCATCACATGATCCTGTTCGGCCCTCGTTATAAAGGGTTGCTGACCGACATTTACGATCATGGCCTGCTCCCGGCGGATTTCTCGCTCTACCTGCACCATCCGACCGTGACCGACCCCAGCATGGCGCCGGACGGTCATTCGACCTTCTATGCGCTGGCGCCGGTGCCGCACATGGGCAAGCTGCCGATCGACTGGGAACGGTTCGGACCCGTTTATGCCGAACGGATATTGGATGAGATCCAGCATCGGCTGATCCCCGATATCCGGTCGCGCATCGTCACCCAGTTCCATTATGCACCGCCCGATTTCCGCGGCGATCTGGCGGCCCATCTGGGCAGCGCCTTCAGCCTGGAGCCGCTGCTGACCCAAAGCGCCTGGTTCCGCGCGCATAATCGCGACGATGTCATCCCCAACCTCTATCTGGTCGGAGCGGGGACCCATCCGGGTGCCGGGATTCCCGGCGTGGTCGGCAGCGCCAAGGCGACGGCCGCGCTGATGCTGCAGGATCTGGCATGAGGCGGCTGGCCGTCTATTGCGGGTCGGCCATGCCGGATGATGCGCGTTATGCCGAGGCAGCGCGGCATGTCGGCCGTTCGCTGGCCGAGCGGGGGATTGGCCTTGTCTATGGCGGCGGGCGCCTCGGCCTGATGGGTGCGGTCGCCGACGCGGCGCTGGCTGCGGGGGGTGAGGTGATCGGCGTCATTCCCGATGCGCTGGTGGGGGCCGAAGTCGCCCATCGCGGCTGCACCGAGCTGCATGTCGTCCAGACGATGCACCAGCGCAAAGCGCTCTTCACCGATCTGTCCGACGGCTTCGTTACCTTGCCCGGTGGCGTCGGTACGATGGACGAGCTTTGGGAGGCGATGAGCTGGGCGCAGCTTGGCTATCATGCAAAGCCCGTGGGGTTGCTGAATGTCGGGGGCTTTTACGATCAGCTGATCGCCTTCCACCAACATATGATCGATGCCGGGTTCATTCGCCCGCAACATGCCGGCATCCTGATCCATGCCGACAGCATCGAGGTGCTGCTGGGCCGCCTCGCGGCCTATCAGCCGCACGAACCGATCTTCACGATGAAGGCTGATCGTCTGTAGGTCCTTCCGTTTGCAATAGGTCGACAAGAGGCACGTGACTCTTGTCGAGGGGGAGGGCATGTCCAACCCGTGAACACCGCCCCGTCCCCCGACCGCGCAGCCTTGATCGTCCACGCCCGTGAAAGCATCGCGCGCGGCTCCAAATCCTTCGCCATGGCCTCGAAGCTGTTCGACGCGCGGACCCGCGAACGCGCATGGCTACTCTATGCCTGGTGCCGCAAATGCGACGACATCGCCGACGGGCAGGACCATGGCGGCACGATGCAGGGCGTGGCGGATGGTCAGGCGCGGCTCTCCATCATCCGGGTGATGACCGGCGCTGCGCTGCGCGGCGAAGCGACCGGCGATCCGGCCTTTGACGGGTTCGGCCTCGTCATGCGGGAATGTGGCATTCCGCAAGCTTATGCCCATGACCTGATCGAAGGCTTCGCGCTGGATGCGCGTGAATGGCGGCCGCGCAGCGAAGCGGACATGCTGCGCTACTGCTACCATGTCGCCGGGAGCGTGGGGTGCATGATGGCGGTCTTGATGGGCGTGGACCCCGATGACGCCGTGACGCTCGACCGTGCCTGTGACCTCGGGCTGGCCTTCCAGCTGGCGAACATTGCCCGCGACATCAGCGAGGATGAAGCCGCCGACCGCTGCTACCTGCCGGACGAATGGCTGGCGGAAATGGATATCCCGCCCGGCGAACATATGAAGCCGTGGGCACGCCCGAAGCTGGCGATCCTGGCGAGGCGCCTTGCCGACATGGCTGCGCGTTACGAGGACAGCGCGCGCCACGGCACCGGCGCGCTGCCGCCCCGTGCAGCCTGGGCGGTACTCGCGGCGGCCGGCATCTATGGCGATATCGCCCGCGAAGTGGCGCGGCGCGGAGAACAGGCCTGGGACCATCGCGTCACCACGCTCCGGGCCGACAAGCTTCGTTGGGTCCTGCGCGCGGGTTGGCAGACCCTGGGTCGCGGCCGCCGCTGGCCGGCCGCAGAGCAGCGCCCCACCATTCTCTGGACCCGACCGGGCCGCTGATCCCAAAAAAAGAGGACCGATACTTTCGTATCGGTCCCA
>DATEDR010000188.1:0-4286 GCA_035281605.1 Sphingobium sp. | reverse complement strand
GTGAGTGCGAAGGAGCGACCGACTGAACGACGGAATATATGGTCCCGACCGGAAGGACCAGCAGGGCCGAAGCGGTCGCCCAGAGGACCAGGGCCAGAACGGGGCTTCCGGTCAGAAGCGCGGCAAGCCAGAAAGGCACGGACAGCAATACCGCGAAAGCCGAGACGGTGAGGACTTCCCGCTCATCCTTGCGTCCCGCATAGGCCGACAGAGCGCCGCCGAGCAGCATGCCGGCCGCGCCGGCAATGCCGGTCGCGAGCCCCAAGCCGATCCCAAGAAGGCCGATCGGCTCGAACCTGATGCCGATAATCGGCTCCAGGCGCGCGGCAATTGCGGTGATGCCATCCGAATGATTCCGAAGAAAGAATGGCCCTGCAAAAGTTTGAAACCCGGCGAGGATGAAGGTGTTGCCGCCGGCCGCAAAGGTGGCCAACCAGAAGCTCGGACGCGATTTCAACTGCCTCAAGGTCTCACGGAAGGTCACGCCTTCCGCCGCCAGGGGAACGCGGCCGGCCCTCGCGCGAACCTCACGCAAGGTCAGCAATGTGATGAACCCCAATATCACGCCGGGTACGCCAGCCGCCAGGAGCGCCGCGCGCCATCCCCAATATTGCGCGACGATCCCGCCCATGGCCAACCCTATCAACCAGCCCAGCGGGAGGCCGGTAGCGTAGATGGAGAGCGCAAGCGGACGCTTTTCCTTCGAAACATAATCGCTGATCAGAGAAAGCGCGGCCGGGCTGCAGCCCGCCTCGCCTATGGCGACACCGACGCGCAGCAGGACAAGTTGAATGAAGTTCTGCGACAGAGCGCAAAGAGCGGTAAAGAGCGACCACAGCACGAGACAGATGCTGAGGATCCAGGCCCGGTTATACCTGTCGGCCAAACGGGCGATCGGAATGCTCAGGACGCTGTAGAAAAGCGAGAAGGCCAAGCCCTTCATTATCCCGATCTGCCAATCGGCGAGCCCGAGCTCCTTCTTTATCGCCTCAGCCAATATGCCGATGATCTGCCTGTCGACGGAACTGAAGATGTAGATGACCAGGAGCACGGCAACGACATATCCCCGATATGCCGTCGAAATCTCGCTTGACGGATGACCGACTGCAGGCTGGGTTCCTGTACCGATCCCTCCCGCGCCTACGGCCATAATCCTCTCCCTTCGGTCGATCATGAAGACGTTCTCCTTTTGTAAGCGAGAACTCAAATCAACTCTAGTGATGTCTAGTATTCACCAATCTAATAGGGCAATCTGATAATTCTATAGCTGATATTCGAATATAGATCGTCGATTCATGCTGGACGATGGCCTATTCTTTGGACATAAATCGATCAACTATTGGCTGCTCCGCATCGGGATATCGAGGATTTCACAATGCCCTTCTATGCGGCGATCGCGGCCAATCAGAAACGTGCAGCGCAGATAGGATGATGAAAGCGAAATCGATGACCGACCAGAATAAGCGCAGTCTGCAGGACTTGATCGACTCGGTCCCGAGCCTCGTCGACTATTTCTACAACGATACGCTAGCGCCCCATGCCGCCAGCCACCCGGGCCTGATCCCCGTTCCGCAGGAAGTGACGAACTGGCGCGACGAACAGCGGGCGTGGCGTGAATCCGTGCTCCTGTTCGACCAGTCGCATCATATGCCCGAGACCTTTATCAAGGGACCCGACACGACACGACTCCTCAGCGACGTCGGCATCAACAGCTTTGCCAATTTTCCGCCGCTGCGCGCGAAGCAATATATCGGCTGCAATCATAATGGCGAGCTGATCGGCGAGTGCATACTCCAGCACCTTCCGGACGGCACCCATAATCTTATCAGCGGGATGAATCTCCAGAATTGGGTCGAATATAACGCCAGGACCGGGGGATATGACGTCGATATCGTGCGCGATCTCCACACGGGAGAGAATCCGGACGGCCGCACCAGCTACCGCTACCAACTCGACGGACCGCTTGCGGAAGCCGTGTTCGAGGCCGTCATCGAGGGGGAAAAGCCGGACATACCGTTCTTCCGGCTCGCACAGGTCCGGATCGCAGGCTGCGATGTGCTGGCGCTGCGCCACAGCGTCGCCGGCCACAAGGGCGTCGAGCTGTCGGGGCCTTATGCCGAGGGCCCGACAATTCGTGAGGCGCTTCTCAGCGCCGGACAGCGCCACGGAATGTTGCGGGCGGGCATGAAAACCTATTTCAGCGCGGCCGCAGAGGTTGGCTGGATCGGCTATCCGATGCCGGCAATCTACACCGATCCCAGGCTCGCCGATTACCGCCAGTGGCTGCCGGCCGACAGCTGGGAGGGACGCGCGCAGCTCGGAGGATCGTTCCGGTCGCAAAACATCGAAGACTATTACGTTACGCCGTGGGATCACGGCCTGAACAAGCTGATCAAGTTCGATCACGATTTCATCGGACGCGAGGCGCTCGAAAGAAGAGCCGCCGAGGGCAATCATCGCTGCAAGGTCACGCTCGTCTGGAACGAAGAGGACGTCACGCGCATCTATGCGTCGCTGTTCGGCACCGAGCTTCCGTTCAAATATATGGACCTCCCGAGGGCTTCGTACGCCTTCCAGCAGTGCGACGAGGTACGAAACCGCACGGGCGAGATGGTGGGGCTCTCCAAATATCTGGCTTACACCGTGAACGAAGCCAAATTTCTGTCGGTCGCCGTCGTCAATGCCGACCATGCCGAGCCCGGAACGGAGGTGCTCATCACCTGGGGCGAGCCGGACAGCGGATCACGCAAGCCGGCAGTCGAGCGGCATCGGCAAACCACGGTGCGGGCGACCGTGGCACCTGCGCCCTACGCAAGAACGGTGCAGGCGATGAAGAACGCTCCGATGGTCAAGGAGCACGCCTGAATGGCACGCTGAACGAGTGGCATTTCGCGGCGTCTTTTGAACGGTCCCGCGAGAGGGTAACCCGAGCCGCGCATCGATGACGAGAGGATTGAGGTGGACAGCGAGACAAACATCCGCACGGGCTTGCTGCGGCCGTGGCGCACCTCGCCTGCCAAGATCGTGGTGCTGTCGACATTCGGCACCGGCCTGGGGCTCAACACCGTGCCGGTGGCGACGTTCGGAGCATTCGTGCTGCCGCTTTCGCAGGAATTCGGCTGGAGCCGCGGCAACATCGCCTTCGCGATCACCATCTTCCAGATTTGCAATATTTTGGTCGCCCCGATCGCCGGCTGGCTGATCGATCGTGTCGGAGCCAGGCGTGTCCTGCTGCCGTCGATACTGCTCTTCGGCGCGGCGCTTATGTCGCTGTCGCTGATGTCCGGAGCAATCTGGCAACTCTACGCCGGCTATTCGATCATCTCGGTCTTCGGCATCGGCACCGCATCTCCCACCTATGCGAAGCTGATCGTCAGCTGGTTCAAGGAACGGCGCGCGCTGGCCCTGGGTTTTGCTTTGACCGGGGTCGGCATTGGCATGTCCGTCCTGCCGATCCTGGTACAATCCGTGATCGACGGATGGGGCTGGCGCCCCGCCTTCGTGACAGTTGGCCTCGTGGTCATCGCCGGTACGTCTCCGGCCACGATGCTCTGGGCATGGGGTTCGCCGACCGCGCCGGCCACCCGGCGGGAGACAAGCGCGCGCGCGGCCGCGACAGACGCGTCCTTCGCGCACGCGATCCGCAGCAAGGCCTTCTTTCTGCTCCTTGCGGGCTTCGTGATGCTTGGCGCGGTCAGCGGGTCGCTGACGTCGCACATGATCCCGATCCTCGCCGAGCGTGGCATCGAGCCCTCCCATGGCGCGGTGCTGGCCGCCGCGCTTGGCGTGGCCGGCATCTTCGGACGCGTAATCGTCGGCTATCTGCTCGACCGAATCTTTGCACCGGCGCTGCTGGTCTTCCTGATCGTGTCGGCGTTTGCAGGAATGCTTCTGCTGATCCACCAGGAGGGATCCTAGCTGCTACTTGGAATCGTCATTCTTGGCTTCACCACCGGCGGCGAAGGCGACTTCATGCCTTATCTGACCAGCCGCTATATCGGCATGCGCGCGTTCAGCCGTATCCTGGGCTTCCTTTACTCGTCATTCGTGGCCGGCATCGGGCTCGGGACCGTCTTGATGGGGTATAGCGAAAACACGACCGGAAGCTACGGGATGGCGCTGAACGTCTTGGCCGCGATCACCTTGGCTTCGGTCGTCCCATTCCTGTTCCTGGGCCGCTATCCGTCGGAGCCGGGCGAAGATATCGCGCGAGCTCCTGACCGGACAGCAACGCCAGCGGCGTTATGAGCCCCCACAGGATTCACCAATAAACTTCCAGCATGATG
>DATEDR010000187.1:0-2849 GCA_035281605.1 Sphingobium sp. | reverse complement strand
TCCGGCCCGAACAGATAGGGCGTGCGGCTGTGGCTCACCAGATAGTCGCTGCCACCCTTCGCCTCTTCCTTGCTGGAAATGACGACAAAATCCTTTTCGACCTGCGCGATCTCGGCGGGCGTCCCGGTCAGGCCGACGAGGCGGGGGTGGAAGGCGGCGACATAGGTCTTCAGGACCGACGGCGTATCGCGTTCCGGATCCACGGTGATGAAGATGGGCTGCACTTTCGCCGCCCGTGCCGGATCGGCCTTCTCGAAAAGGCTATAGGCCTGCATGATCCGCTGGAGGTCTACGGGGCACACGTCGGGGCAATAGGTGTAGCCGAAATAGACCAGCCGATATTTGCCCTTGAAATCGTCCCAGCGAACCTTGTTGCCTTGCTGGTCGGTCAGGGTGAAGGACGCACCGATCCGGGCGCCGTGAAGGTCGCCGGGCCTGCTCTGGGTCCCGCTTGATGACTCGTTGCCAGTGCCCATATTGCAAGCTGCCAGCAGCAGGGAGAATGGCAGGATGAGCGAGATGAGCGCTTTGTTCATGGCGCGGCCAGCCATGCCTTGCTATGGGCGCTTTTGCAAATGCCAACGGGGCTTTTAAGGATGATGACAGGACGTTTTCCGGCTTGGATGGGCGCCGCCCTCACGCTTGCTCTGCTCACCCCCATGGCGGCGCGGGCCCAGTTTTCCGACAATTACAATTTCTTGAAGGCGGTGAAGGACGCGGACGGTCAGAAAGTGACCGACCTCATCCAGAAGCCGGGATCGACGGTCATCAACAGCCGCGACGTTACAACCGGCGATACTGCGCTGCACCTTGTGATAGCGCGCCGGGACGGCACCTGGCTTCGGTTCCTGCTGGCCAAGGGGGCCAACCCCAACCTTGCCGACAATCAGGGAAATACCCCCCTGATGGATTCGGTCCAGGCCCGGTACGAGGATGGCGTCACCGTGCTGCTCGCCAACGGGGCGCAGGTCGACAAGGCGAACGGCAGCGGCGAAACCCCGCTCATCCGCGCGGTCCAGTTGCGCGATGTCGGGCTGGTCCGCCTGCTGGTCGCGCAGGGCGCCAATGTCGACAGGAAAGACAGCATCGCCGGCATGTCCGCGCGCGATTATGCGCAGCAGGAATCCCGCACGCCGGGCCTTGTCGAAGCGGTGAACGCCACCAAGGCGAAAGCCGCGCCCAAGGGGCCGGTCCAGGGGCCGAGCTTCTGAGTGGAGCAGCCTGAATCGGCGCGGCGACTCTTCATATCCCTTGCATCGGGAGCGCCGCAGGCCCATCTTTCTGGCGTCATCCTTTGTCCCGAAAGGTGGACCATGGAACGCAAGCGGATGCAGATCGAGAAGGCTTGGGAACAGGCGTTCGGCAATATCTTCCAGCCCTATGTCGAAACGCGCCCGGCCGCGGCTGAATCCCCCAAGGCTTTTCAGGCCAGCAGCTACGAAATCCGCAAGCACATGGCCCAGACAGCCGCCCGGCAAGGGTCGACCGCGCTCCATCACTATCTGCAGGATGAATATTGGGGCAAGCGGCCTTGCTGATCGCTCAGGGCCACTGCGCACTGATTGCCAGGACAGCGTCCCCGCCCTGACCAGAAAGTGTCGGGATGCGGCTCACCGTCATCCGCGGAGCTCTCTCACCACCCCATTTCCGCTGCATGGTCCGGATCCGCCAGGGCCGTCAAGCGGCGCGCGGCACGGCGAGCGAAGCGCAGCGTTTCCGCCTTGCGCCGCGCCGACGCCAGCGGCTCGACAGGCGCGGGGCGAAGCAGTTCGGCGTCATACTGATCGGCGACGATCAGCCCGGTGCGTCCTGGCCACAGCACCTCGCTGTCGAACGGTCCCAGGTCGAATCCTGCCGGGACAGCCCAGTAGAATCGGTCACAATAGTCGAAATATTCCTGCCACTTCGCATCGCCCAACAGGTCGGCGCGACTGCATTTGATTTCGACGATGGTGATCCGTCCCGCTCCGTCCAGCGCCATGATGTCGGCGCGCCGGCCATTGGGCAGCGGCACTTCCAATATCCCGCTCATGTCATGGCGGAAGAACAGGCGCAGCGTGCCGCGCGCGACGGCCAGCGCCGTGCCGTCGTTCAGGGGCGAACAACTGGTGGAAGAAGCGGACGTCATGCCGCCATTCTAGAACAGGAAGGGAACAAAAGAAAAGGCCGGTTCAGGATTTTTCCCGAACCGGCCCGCCGTTCCTTGCGATGCGACCCAAGGATCAGCGGTAGAAGATATGGTTGTCGATAGCCGCCAGCTTGGCCTTGCCCCAGGCGGGAGCGACGCGGCGCGCGTGGAAGAAGAGCGCGCCTTCGGCCTGGCTGTCCCAGCTGTCTTCCAAGGCGATCTGGGCGATGGCGACGGCCTGGCGCCAGCTTTCGCTGGCCGTCGGGATCGACGGCATGTTCCGGCCGCGCACGAAGCTGAACTGGCCCGGCTGGTAGACGACGCCGCACATGCTGCTGGCGAAGCGGCCCGACCTGACGCGGTTGATGATGACGCGCGCCACGGCCAGCTGGCCTTCCAGGCTTTCGCCCTTGGATTCGAAATAGACAGCGCCAGCCAGGCACTTCATGTCGCCGTCGACCTGCTCGGCCGCGCCTTGCGCGTTCACGAGCGCAGCCAGATTGTCGGCCTTTACATCGGCACTGTCGGAAAGGGGAGCCAGCGGCTGCGCGACTTCGCGCGGCGCGGCAAAGACGACGGCGGGCTTCGCGGCCGCCGACGGAGCTGCATTCAGCTCTTGATTTCCCGGAAGGGAAACGACCGAAGGAGCCGCCCCGCTGGCGCTCGACATTTCGGCCGCCGTGACCGCCGCGGTGGCGGACAGGGCAAATGCTGCGGCGAT
>DATEDR010000186.1:0-4758 GCA_035281605.1 Sphingobium sp. | reverse complement strand
GAAAAGGTTCTCGGCGTTGAGGAACAGCCGGGCCTTGCCGACGACCATCTCGCCCATCAAGCCGACTTCGAAATAAGGTTTGGAGCGGGTCCTGAAGGGATTGTCGTCGAGCGACTGGCGGCCGGTATGATAGACCTCCAGCCCGAGACGGCCCTTGTCATGGTCCTCCCACATGGCGACAAGCCCGGCGGTGTGCCGGGGCGTCAGGGGCACCGTCCTGCGGCCGGCGGTGATCGGGTCCGGCTTCCGCGCGTCGATATAGACGTAACTGCCGGACAGCATGAGGTTTCCCCAGCGATAGCGCAGCAGCAACTCCGCTCCCCTCGTCCGCGTGGTACCGGGCACGTTGACCACCCGCACGCGGGTCGCCTGCGCGGCGGGTCCGACCGGCACCAGTTCGGTCGTGTCGCGCATGTTGGAGCCGAACAAGGTAAGGTTTGCCTCGATGGGGCCGCGCTTGTAGCCGAGGTCCAGCGCGGCGTTGGTCGCCGTCTCGGCCTTGAGGGTCCCGAGCGGTTCGAGCCGCGACAATCCGGCCGCCTCGATTTCCTCGACGAAGGGCGTCGGCGCGTAGAAGCCGCGGCCGCCCGACAGGCGGATCGTCCAGGCGCCGGGTTTGTAGAGCAGCGACAGGCGCGGACTGAACTGGGTACCGAACAGGTTGTGGAAGTCGACGCGCGCGCTGCCCGCGAAGGTCAGGTCGGGCGCGAGGTCCTGCTCCAGCTGCGCGAACAGGCCGGGCACTTCATGAGCATAGTCGAAGGCCGGGAAAGTGCGAGAGCGGAAGCTGTCTCGCTGGTAGGCGACGCCGCCCAGCCAGGAGGTGCGGCCGGCCTTGCCCGACAGCGATGCCTCGATAAAAAGAGTGGTGTGACGGTCATTTTCCGCGACACCGCCGAAGAGGTGCCGGTGCTTCTGGGTCATGGCCGATGCGCGAACATGGGCCGTCCAGATGTCGCTGACCGGCGTTTCGCCGACCAGCCCGACGTCGAAGCGGTTGCTGTCCTGCGCCTGGGGAAAGGCATTTCCGTCGGACGTCGTGCGCCCCACAAGCGTGCCGCCGCGGCGTTGCTCGGTCATTGCACCGGCGGTCAGGAAGAGCTTCCCGCCTTCTGAATCCTCCCAGAACAGGCGCGGGCGGGCGGTCCATCGTTCATAGCCGGACATGTCGACCCAGCCATCATCGTCCAGGTCCTGGCGGCTCTGGCGATGATAGCCGCCGGTCAGGGATGTTCGCCAGCCCGCTCCCAACGGGGTCGAAGCATAGACGGTCGCGTCCTGGCCGTTGCGGGATGTTGCGTTGAGCAGCATTTCCGCTTCCGGCGCGTCGCCCGGGCGGCGGGAGACGAGATTGATGACCCCGCCCAGGGCGGAGGAGCCATAGAGCGCGGAGGCGGCGCCCTTGATGACCTCGACCTGGCCGAGGTCGGTGGGCGGGATCTGGAGCAGCCCGAGGGACGAGGCCTGGCCGCCGTAAAGCGGTAGGCCATCGGCGAGGAGTTGCGTGTAGCGGCCCTCCATGCCCTGCACCCGGATATTGGCCGATCCGATCGCGGGCGAGGTGATCTGCACGCGCAGCCCCCCGGTTTCGCTCAGGATCATGGCGACGTTGCCGGGGCGCATAAGGATCTTCTCCTCGATCTCGTCGCGATCGATGACTTCGACGCGCACCGGCTCGTCCTGCACGCGGCGGCCCGACCGGGTCGCCTGCACGATGATTTGGTCCTCAGCTTCGGCGGGCTGAGGGGCTGCGGTTTGAGCCTCCTGTGCGGAAGACGGCATTGGCATGAAGAGAGCGGCGCCCACAAACAGGGCGCCAGGCGTGGCGATGGTCAATGGAAAAACTCCTGAGCAAGGATCTGCATGCAAGCGCTATGGCCTGCGGCGGTCACTGCTCAGGCGCTGGGCGGCTCGAGAGGCGGCGCTTGGGCCGCGGAGGTCAGGGGCAAGCTGGGCAACGGGAAGATCACAGCCGAGACGCGGGCGTGGAATTCGAACGCCAGATCCATGTCCAGGTCGGGCGCGATGGGGCAATGGCTATGACAGCCGTGCGAGACATGCGGCTGCGAGTGATCATCAGAGATGTCGCCATCCGCCTGCACGTGAGCGGAAGTCTCCGCTGCGGCCCATGCAGTCTCATCGGCCTCGGCGCGGGAGAGATGCAGCCCGCACCACAGCACTGCCATGAGAAGAAGAAGATGGATCGCCCGGCGCATGCGGCGTCTCTACAAGGATGTCGCGCGAATGCATAGAATCCAAAACCGCGCTCTCACACCCATGGCAGCTTTTCAGACGCACCAGACCGCTTATCGAAAGCAGACATCCAGATGGGGATGTTCAGTGGAGGGCTATTCGACGGGCAGAGTCAATGTGACGAGCAGGCCTGGCCGTGCATCTCCCAGGACAAGCGTCCCGCCATGCAGTCGCGCTATGGCGGCGGCGAGGGAAAGGCCCAGGCCTGCGCCAGCAATGTGCCGCGACGCATCCAGCCGGACGAAACGCCGCAACGCTTCCGCACGATTTTCTTCGGATATGCCGGGTCCATTGTCAGCTACGCGCAGGACTATTGCCTTTCCCTGGCGCGAGACGGACAGGTGGATCGCATCGCCGCCATATTTCAGGGCATTGTCGATCAGGTTTGAGAGTAGCTGACCTAATATCTCCCGATGCGACCGGATAACGATATCGGGCTCTGCGTCGACCGTGATCGTGACAGCCTTCTCCTCGGCCAAGGCGCCATAAAGCTCCTGAGAGTCGTGCAGAAGTGCCCGAACATCGACCGGGACGAAGCTGTTGCGGCCCAGGCCCGCCTCCGCGCGGCTGAGCGTCAACGCCATGTCCAGCATCCGCAACACGGTATCGCTCTCGTCCAGTGCCCGCTCGAGCGCAATCGCCGTGTTTTCGTCCCGGCTCTCGCCCAGCGCATTTTCGATAACGGCGCGTAGCCGCGTCAGCGGTGATCGCAGGTCATGGGCCAGCCCGTCGGTCACCAGCCGCAGTTCGCCGATCAGCCCGGTGATCCGATCCAGCATCGCATTGATCGATCGCCCCAGCGCATCGAACATGTCCCCGCTGCCGGTCAGAATGATCCGTCGCTCCATGTCGCCCGTGCCGATCGCCGCAGCTGTTTCGATCACCGATCGCAGGCGGTTCCTGATGATCGCGGCCGATAGCCAGGCGGCTGCGCCCGCAAGCGGCATGGCGAGCAGCACGGCACCGATCAGCGCCGCCTCCAGAAAGCCGCCGACCCGCAGGTCGTTCTCCACAACATGCCCGGTCAGCAGTCGCGCGCCATCGGGGAAGCGCGTGCTGACGATGCCGATCACCTCCGGCTCCCTCTCCCGCCGGTCATTGCGCAGCAGTGGGGCAAGGTGCCAGGTTTCGGAAATGCCGACATCAGCCGGCCAATCGTCGAGATTGCCAGCCACCCGGTCACCGCGTGGGGAGAGCAGCAGGATGACCGAGCCGCCGCTGCGGTCGTTGGCGATCCGGCTGCGCACCGTCGCGCCCGCCGCGGCCGAGCCGGCGGCGGCATAGGTCGCGGCGATATCATCGCGCAGTCCCACCGCCACTTCCCGGCTGGCATGCGCCATCGACCGGCTGGTGAACTGGTGCACCGCCGCCAGCGCGACCAGCACGCAAGCGATCTGCATCAGGAATATGAGGGCGGCAAAGCGCCAGATGACCGAATGGCGCCAGCGCATGGGCGGTCAGTCCTGATCGCCGAACCGATAGCCCGCACCCCGTACGGTATGGATCAGCGGCGCTTCCCCATCCTCGTCGATCTTGCGTCGCAAGCGGCTGATATGCACGTCGATGACATTCGTGCCCGGATCGAAATGATAGTCCCATACGCCGTCCAGCAACATGGTCCGCGTCACCACTTCGCCCTTGTGCCGCAACAGATATTCGAGCAGTCGGAATTCGCGCGGCTGCAAATCGATGGCGCGCGCGCCCCGCCTGACCTTGCGCGAGAGCAGGTCGACCTCCAGGTCGCGGCAGCTCAACCGGGTTTCCCGGCTCTGCCCCCCCGTGCCCCGCCGGATGATGAGGCGCAGGCGCGCAAGCAGCTCGGCGAAGGCGAAGGGCTTGGCCAGATAATCGTCAGAACCACCGGTCAGGCCCGCCACGCGCTCGTCCACGCTGGCCAGCGCCGAAAGGATGATCACCGGCGTGTCGATGGCGGCGGCCCGCAACGCCGCCAGCACCGCCATCCCGTCCATGGCCGGCAGCATGCGGTCGAGGATGATCGCGTCATGCCCGCGCTCGGTCGCCAGGAACAGCCCGTCCCGGCCATTGTCCGCCCGGTCGACGATGAACCCCTCCTCGGCAAGGCCCTTGGCGATATAGTCGGCGGTGGTCGCGTCATCCTCGATCAGCAGCACCTTGTGGCTCATCACCGCCCCTTCCTTCCATCTGCCCCCTTCCTTCCATGCGGGACGCAGCGCTCGCCCGGCCACCACCGACCAACCGCTGCAAATCCACCATCGCGCGGGCCATCGACAATCCCTGCGGCCCCGCAATGAAGCGCGGCTCCCACAGCGGGGCGAATTTGGCCTTATAGGCGCGAAGCCCCTCAAAGCCATAGAAAGCCGTGCCGTGCCGATAAAGGAATGCGGCGGCCTTGGTCCAGAGCGAGGACAGGCGCCGTGCCTCCAGCCCGGACAGCGGCGCCAGCCCCAGCGCAAACCAGCGATATCCCCGCGCCTGCCCCCAAAGCATCAGCTGCGCAAACAGGAAATCCATCGTCCCATAGGG
>DATEDR010000185.1:0-2125 GCA_035281605.1 Sphingobium sp. | reverse complement strand
CCCGGTGCGGATCGTGCTGCGGCACATCATGCCCAATGCGGTCGCGCCGATCGTCAATGCGATGGCGCTCAGCCTCTCCTATCTGTTGGGCGGCGCGATCATCGTCGAGACCATCTTCAACTATCCCGGCCTCGCGAGCCTGATGGTGAACGCCGTCACCAGCCGCGACATGCCGCTGCTCCAGGCCTGCGCCATGATATTCTGCACGGCCTATCTCATCCTCATGCTGATCGCGGACGTCACCGCCATCCTCGCCAACCCCAGGCTGCGCGCACAATGACCGCTTCCTCCCTTCGCTGGGCCAGTGCCCTTTCGCTGTCGGCCAAGGTCGGGCTGGCGTTCGTCCTCTTCTGGCTGGCCGTGGCGATTGTCGGGCCGATGCTGGCGCCCTATCCGGTCGGCGCCTTCGTCGCCCATGACGTGTTCGATGGCATGTCGGCGCAGCATATGCTGGGCAGCGATTATCTGGGCCGCGACGTGCTGAGCCGCCTGCTGTCGGGTGCCCGCTATACGGTGGGACTTGCTGCCGCCGCCGCCCTGCTGGCCAGCGCCACCGGCACGTCGCTCGCCCTGACCGCCGCGGTCGGCGGGCCAAGCGTCGACGAGCCGCTGTCCCGCTTCATGGACACGCTGATCTCGATCCCGTCCAAGATCTTCTCGCTGGTGCTGGTTGCGGCCTTCGGTTCCTCGCTGGCGCTGCTGCTGCTGATCGCGGCGGTGACCTATGTGCCGGGCAATTACCGCATCGCCCGCGCGCTGGCGGTGAACCTCGCGCAGATGGACTATGTACAGGTCGCACGGGCACGGGGCGAAGGGCGCTTCCACCTCGCATGGAAGGAAATATTGCCGAACATGATCCATCCGCTGCTCGCCGATTTCGGGCTGCGCTTCGTGTTCATCGTGTTGCTGCTCTCGGGCCTGAGCTTCCTCGGCCTTGGCGTGCAGCCGCCGGATGCGGACCTTGGCTCGCTGGTGCGTGAGAATATCTCCGGCCTTGGCGAAGGCGCGCTGGCGATCCTGATGCCTGCCATTGCGATTGCGACGCTGACCGTGGGCGTCAACCTGCTGATCGACGGGCTGAAGGGGAAGCGCGTATGACCGCCCCAAGTACAAATCACGTCGAAGTCCAAGGGCTGCGCGTCACCGCCCGCAATGCGGCAGGGGAGACGTTCCCCATCGTCAGCGACATCGACTTTGTACTGAAGCGGGGCGAGGTGCTGGCACTGATCGGGGAGTCCGGATCGGGCAAGACCACCATCGCGCTCACCCTTCTGGGCCATGCCCGGCCCGGCGCGACGATAGCGGGCGGCTCCATCCGCGTGGGCGAGTCCCAGATCCTCTCGCTGAACGCCAAGGACCTCGCCCAACTGCGCGGCAACCGCATCGCCTATATCGCGCAGTCGGCCGCGTCCGCCTTCAACCCGTCGCGCACGATCATGGATCAGGTGATCGAGCCTGCCTTGATCCACAATCTGATGCCGCGTGCTGGCGCCGAGAAGAAGGCGATCGATCTGTTCCGCGCGCTGGCCCTGCCCTTCCCCGACACGATCGGGTCGCGTTATCCGCACCAGCTTTCGGGCGGGCAGTTGCAGCGGCTGATGGCGGCGATGGCGCTCGTCACCGATCCTGAACTGGTCATATTGGACGAGCCGACCACCGCGCTCGACGTCACGACCCAGATCGAGGTGCTGCGCGCCTTCAAGGCGGTGGTGCTGGAGCGCGGCGCGACGGCCATTTATGTGTCGCATGACCTCGCGGTCGTGGCGCAGATGGCGGACCAGATCGTCGTGCTCAATCAAGGCCGAATCCGGGAAAAGGGCAGCGCCGACCAGATACTGCACCGCCCCGCCGACGACTATACCAGGACGCTGATGGCCGCCGCCCGGCCCGCCATCCGGCCTGCGCCTAGCCAAGCCGATATTCCCGCCGCCCCGCTGCTTGAAATGCGCGACATGACGGCGGGCTATGGCAAGATCGGCAAGGATGGCCGCCCGCGCGTGCCCGTCCTGCGCGACATCAACCTCAAGATCGAGCGCGGCGCGACGCTGGGCGTGATCGGCGAGTCCGGTTCGGGCAAATCCACCATGGCGCGGGTGATCGCGGGGCTGCTGCCGCCCGCGCAGGG
>DATEDR010000184.1:0-2886 GCA_035281605.1 Sphingobium sp. | reverse complement strand
GACAGATTGACCGTGATGACCTTCGGCGGAAGCGCGAGGCCGATCGACGCAAGGGCTGCGCGGACCCGTTCGCGGCTTTCCCGGACCGCGTTGTCCGGCAAACCCACGACGGTGAACCGGGGCAATCCGGACGTGAGCTGGACCTGCACCTCGACGGCGCGCGCCTCGAGGCCAAGATATGCAGCAGTGGCGACGGTCGCGGCCATTCAGGCCCCGGCTCCCGAACATCCAGCGCTGGTCAGGTTTCCCCCTAGCTCGGCGCAGCGACGCTAGCCCGCAACGCGCCTGCGGGGCAAGCCGCTTGCGTGAATCGCGGGCCGGGACCACATCTGGTGCATGATTACCCGGCAGCAGTGGCGCAGGTTCATCGACCATCCGGTGGTCGAATGGGGAATCTTCGTCCTCGGCGTCCTTCTTCTGGTCCTGTCGCCGCTCGTGGGCGCCATCCCGGGCCCGGGCGGAATCATCGTCGCCGGCATCGGGCTCGCCATGATCCTCAAGACCAGCATGTGGGCCCGCCGATACTATGTGAAATTCAAGCGCTGGCAGCCCAAGGCGGGACGCTGGACCGACTGGGCGCTGCGCCGGCCGAGCGCGAAGCGCCGCGAGGCCATGCGCAAGGCGCAATCGGGCGAGGGGCAGGACGCCGGAACCGGCGGCACGCCGGTCCCGGAAGGCGGGCACGAGAATTGACTTGTCGCCTCCTCTCCACTATCGGCGCGCCGGACAGCGGCTGCCTCTCGGGCGGCCCTTTTTCTTTGATTTAAGGCATGAGCGATGAAGCGCACTTTCCAGCCCAGCAACCTCGTCCGCAAGCGCCGTCACGGTTTTCGCGCCCGGATGGCGACGCCCGGCGGCCGCAAGGTGCTGAACGCCCGGCGCGCGCGCGGGCGCAAGAAGCTCAGCGCCTAACCACGATTAGGAAGCGCGCCGACTTCCTCGCAGCGAACGGCGGGAGGCGCGCCTCGGCGCCCGGCTTCATCCTGCTCGTCCGCGACCGCGAAGATTCCGACCCTCGGATGCGCGTCGGCTTCACCGTGACCCGCAAGATCGGCGGAGCAGTCGTCCGCAACCGAATGCGGCGCCGTTTTCGGGCGCTTGCCCGCGAGGTCATCCCGGTGAAGGGATTTGCCGGCTCGGATCATGTGATGATCGGCCGGGCCAAGGGCGTCGAACGCGATTTCGGGCTGCTTCGCAAGGAGCTGGCGGATGCGCTCGACAGCTTGCGCAAATGATCGCCCGGGTGCTCATCTGGGTCGCCAGAGGATGGCAGCTGGGCCCGTCGAAGGTCCTACCGCCGAGCTGCCGCTACCAACCAAGCTGTTCGGCCTATGCGATCACCGCCATCGAACGCTATGGGGCCGCCCGCGGTGGCTGGCTCGCGTTGAAGCGCATCTGCCGCTGCCATCCCTGGGGCGGCCAGGGCCACGACCCGGTGCCCTGAAGAATTGACAGCGAGGACCAAAAGTTGAGCGACAGCAAGAATTTGATCCTCGCCGTGCTGCTGAGCGCCCTGGTGCTGCTGGGGTGGACCTGGGTCGCCAACCGCTATTTCCCTACCTCGCAGCCGCCAAGCACGACGGTCGAGAAGGGCAAAGTGCAGCCGGTCCCGCAGCCGACCGCCCATCCAACCGCGCCGGCGACACCGAAAGTGCTGCAGAGCCGCGCCACGGTCCTCGCGTCCACGCCCCGCGTCCGAATCCAGACGCCCTCGCTACAGGGGTCCATCAACCTCAAGGGCGCGCAGGTCGACGACCTGCTGCTGCTGAAGCAGCGGCAGACGATCGCCAAGGATTCGCCGCCGGTCCGATTGCTGTCGCCGATCGGCGCGCCCGGCGCCTATGTCGCGTCGTTCGGCTGGACCGCCCAGGGCGGCGCCGCCCCGACCCTCGACACGATGTGGACCGCGGACAGCCAGTTGCTTGCCCCCGGCCGCCCGGTGACCCTCACGACTCAAGGCGCCGACGGGATCCGCTACGAGGCGAAGATCGCCGTGGACGACGGCTATCTCTTCACCGTCCAGCAGCGCGCCATCAACGCCTCGGGAAAGCCGGTCGTGCTTCGCCCGATCGGGCTCGTCAGCCGGGCGAGCAAGTCGCGCGATCCCGACAGCTGGACGATGCACGTCGGCCCGATCGCGGTGTTCGACGGAAGCGCCAATTACGACGTCAACTGGGACGACCTTGATGAAGCGGGGAGCAAGGCATTCAACGACGTCAGCGGCTGGCTCGGCTTCACCGACACTTACTGGCTGACCGCCCTCGCCCCGGCCGGCAACGCCCGGATGAGCGCCGATTTCCGCCACTCGCCAAATGGCGGCTACCAAGCTGACTTTGCGCTGGCGCCCGCGGTCGTCGCGCCCGGCCAGGCGCTGTCTACGACGACTCACTTTTTCGCGGGCGCCAAGGAGAAGGCCTGGCTCGACCGCTACGACGAGCAGATCCCGAAGCTCTCAAAGTCGATCGACTGGGGCTGGTTCGAGTTCTTCATGCGGCCGATCTTCGACCTCCTGGTGTACCTATTCCACGTCACCGGGAACTTCGGGGTCGCGATCATCTGCCTGACCCTGATCGTCCGGCTGATCATGTATCCCATCGCCAACAAGCAGTTCCAGTCGATGGCCGCGATGCGCAAGGTGCAGCCGAAGATGAAGGCGATCCAGGAGCGCTTCAAGGACGACCGGGCGCGACAGCAGCAGGAGATTTTGAAGCTCTACCAGGAGGAGAAGATCAACCCGGCGGCGGGCTGCCTCCCGATCCTGCTGCAGATCCCGGTCTTCTACGCCCTCTATAAGGTGCTGCTGGTCAGCGTCGAAATGCGCCACCAGCCCTTCATCCTGTGGATCAAGGACCTTTCGGCTCCCGACCCGCTCACCCCGGTCAATCT
>DATEDR010000183.1:0-5649 GCA_035281605.1 Sphingobium sp. | reverse complement strand
GTCAGGAACAGTCCTCGCCTTCCAACCTCAAGTCTGTCCCGCCGCCCACGCCTCGACATCCGCGAGGTGCATGATGCGGTGATAGTCCGTGCCCTGGACGATTCCCTCGCCGTCCAGGGCACGTTCGAGCAGGGGAATGTCGAGAAGCCCGGCCCGCCGCAAATGTCCGTCGAGCAGCATGGCGCGGATGACCTGACGGTTCGCGGTGAAGATTTCCGCGATATAGCTGTCCGGTGTGCCTTTCGTCCTGCGATCGACGACGGGCGCGGGCAACCGGTCTCGAAATGCATCGCGCGCCACGATCCGGTTCTGGCCTTTTCTGAACCACCACCAGCTCGGTATCCGCAGGCAGGCTTCGACGACCGGCTGCGAGGCCAATGGCGTCACATGACGCACCGGGCTGATGATGTCGTTTCCCTCGGCCCAGCCCTGGGCGGCGGTGATAAGGGCGATATGGGCGGCCGTTCCTGTTTCGCCGCCGCGCGGGGGTTCCAGCCATGGGTGTCGTGGAGCCAGGGCATCGTCGTTCAAGGCGCCGGGGGACAGATAATGGGTCATCGGTTGCCAACGATAGGCGGGCGAGCGGCGGAAGGCTCGCGCCGCTGCGCGACGGAGCACGGTGGCAGCGCTCACGTCCGCCATGGCCGCGATCGACAGGGCGGTCGACCAGCCTTCCGTCAGGCTCCGCCCATGCAGGAAGGCGTCAGTGACCGGCGCGATCGAACGCAGGGAAAAGAAGACATTGTCCCCGCCGCCGCCATCGATCGTCAGATCGGCGCCGCTCGTTTCGACCGCTTCGCCCAGCAGGCGGGATGTGCCCTGCATGAAGCTGCGGGCATTGGGGTTGGGGTGACCCAATGCGTCAGAACGGGT
This sequence comes from Sphingobium sp., assembly GCA_035281605.1. GTDB lineage: Bacteria > Pseudomonadota > Alphaproteobacteria > Sphingomonadales > Sphingomonadaceae > Sphingobium. Next base: position 4,776 of record DATEDR010000183.1, on the reverse strand, counting down.
GATGTCGACCATGCCGACGTTCCACTGCGTTTCCACGATCGACGCGCCCATGTGCGATGCGACCATACGCGCATACTGCCGTTCATCGCCGATCGTCCCCCGGCTGGAGAGGTTGAAGCAGGTAAAGGGGCAGCCATGGGTGCCAAGCGCAGCGGCCAGCACGGAAGAATCGATGCCGCCCGACAGCATCAGCAGGGCGCGATCGCTTCGCATGATGCTGGCACGTGTCGCGGTCGAAACCGCGTGCCGGACCGTGCGCGCGGCCTCGTCCCGGTCGTCGATCCAGTGGCGCCTGCCGGCATGGTCCCATGGGTTCCATGTCTGCGTGACGCTGGCCCCGTCGGGCGTGAGGTGGAGCCGGGAGCCTCCGCGCAGTTCCCGCACGCCGGTGAGGCAGGTGAAGGGCGATGGGATATCCTTGAGCGTCAGGCGGCGCAGGATGCCGGACCAGTCGATCCCGCGCGAAATCCATCCGCCAAGCGACAGCAGAGACATGTCGGAAGCCAGGATGAGCTGATGGTCCTGCATCGCATAGAAACAGGGCAGGCGTCCGAAGGGCGATCGCATGACATGGAATCCTGTCGCCTGGTCGCGCAGGATTGTGACGAAATTGCCCCAATATTTTTTGCTGATACGGTCGAGGTCCGACGGAGCGCTGCCAGGCGCAAAATCGGAGAGCAGGATGGCCGGATCGCTTTTGCCTGTTGCAAAGATCGGTCCGATGACGACGCCGATGCCCTCGCCCAGTAACTGGACAGTGGGACCGTCGCTGGTTGCCATGAACAGGTCTTCCCGGTCGATCGCGACCGATAAAGCTCCGGCACGAGAGATGGCGGTGCGGATCGCGGGTGCGATCGGGCTGCGCTCCGGTGTCGGAGCGATGATGGCGACAAACCTCTCCATCAGATGATCCTGATTGGGCTGAACGGGCGGATAGTGTCGGGATCGTCGGCGATGACCATGCCATCGACCTCGACCCAGCTGTGCGCCTGGAAGGGATTGAGCTTCACGCCCAGGACGAGGTCAGGCCGGATGCCGAGGGCCATAAGCCAGGAAGCGAGCGAAAGCGCGGTGGCAAGGCATTGGTCGCGGGCCGACAGGATCATGGCGGCCCGGCGATAGGCCTGATCGAGATGCGTAAGCCGGTGGTATGGGGCGGCCTGCTCGGCAACGCCCAGCTTTCGCTGTTCGATCGAGCGGATGTTGCGGATGAAGGGAAGCTTTCTCAATCGCGCGCGCCACCACAGCCGGCGGGTCAATGCGCTTGCGACATGGGCGGCCGAAGCGCGCGGCTTATCCATGGGGATGCCGGCTTCGGAGGGCTGGTTGCGCGGGCAGGGAACCGGTCTGTCGCCGATCGACGACCGGACGATGATGCCAGCCTCCAGCAGCGTATCACCATGCCGGTCATCGATGCTGTCGGCGTCGATCAGGCAGCAAAATGCCTGATCCAGGGCAGGACGCAAACCGAAATAGCGGTCCGCGTTCAGGTCCAGGAAAATGGTCTGCCCCTCGGTCCGGCAGAAGCTCAGACCATCGCGAAGTGTGAAGCCGGTCATGATATGTCTCGAACTGGACAATGGCGCGCAGCCATGAAGCTGCGCGCCATCGCTTCAGTCGTCGGAAAGACCAGCCTGAATTTCATTCAGGCCGACATCGCCGGTAAGGCCGCCGGGACCCTTGGTTTCCACACTGATCGCGCCGAGTTCGATCACGTCATTGTCACGTTCCATGATATTCACTCCTTGGCTTTGCTGCGACAGTTGCAGCACCTTGAAGCGTAGGAACCGACAGCATTTATCGGAAATTTATACGGATCTGATATCGCGAATATATGCGGTGCGAAGGGAAATAGATGTTGATAGTCAACATGTTGCAGGGGGCATTTTTCGCTCGTCAGTCGTCGCGATAGACGCCCCGGAGCAGTCTTGCCGCGGCGTGTTGGCGGCGAAGATGATAGGTCGACGACGTCCGCCGCAGCAGCTTGATGTCTCCGGCGCGCGCGCTCCCTGCCAGGGCATCCAGCTCTTCCTCAACGCCATCCAGCATGTCCTCCTCGCCGATCCGCGAGACATGCAGGCGCGCATTGGTCCGTTCCATCGCCTCGCCATGCTCACGATTGCTGGAGGCGCTGGCGATGAGGTGGAGCAGGCGTGATGCCTGCTCCGCGATCGAGGCGGAGTCCGGATCGAGTGCGATCGATTGGAGGAGCGGTCGCCGGGCGCTTCGCAGGGCGATCTGGATGATGTCACTCGACCAAGCATAGAGGTCCTTCAGGCCCGGCTCGTCCATCAGGGGGACAAGGAAACCCCCGCCGGTCCGCATTTCGACAAGGCCTTCGCCAGCCAGGTGATTGAGCGCCTCCCGGATCGGCGTGGTGCTGGAAGCCAGGGTCGCGGCGAGTTCCGAGGGGTCAAGGCGGGATCCGGGACGGTAGGTCCGCTCCATGATGAGCCGCCTCAGGCTCTGTTGGACTCGTTGCGAAGTGAGACCGGCGTTCATCGGTTGTCACCCTTGCTGCGCTGCGAAGGCCGCTACCATCGCTTCCTGGTCGGGCCGCAGCGCGTCGATAGCGGCGAGCGGGCGATCCGGCTCGCCGGTCAGCAGGACCGACGGGCACTGTCCCTCGAAATTGCCGAGATTGGGCCGGTGCTGTCGATAGCCCGCGAGCGCGGCGAGTTCCGGCGGAAATTGGCGCGCGATGTTGGGCGGATAGGCAAGCCAGGGATTTTCATAAGGTTTGAGCCATCCCAGGCAATAGCCGATGACGATGCCGCGCCGGACGCTGGCCGTCCGGTTGGCGCCCGCGCCATGGAGAGTGGACCCAAGAATGATCATAGCTTCCCCGGGTGTCATTTCGGCAGCGATCGGATCTTCCGGTGGGGCGTCGCGCAGGGCCTGAGGCCCATGACTGCGCGACCAGACGCGCGTCGCCCCATTATCGGCGGTGAACGGCGTGAGCGGCCAGATGACGTTGATCAGATATTCGGTTTCCCCTTTGGGGGCTTGCCACATATCCTGATCCCGGTGGGGTGCCTGCGCCGGAGCACCCTGATGGACGGCAATCGCCTGGCCGACATTGAGCTGGATGCAGTCGCACCAGCGGCCAAGAACATGCTCCGCGATTTCCAGGATGAGCGGGTGCCGCACGAGCGCCGAGGCATGGCCGGACCGGTTGAGGATGCGGCCGAAGCGCTTGGTCGTCGTCCCGTAGAAAGCGCCCTGGCAGAACGGCGTTCGTGCAAAGCTGGGCGCGAGGTCGGCGTCGAGCGCGGCGATGATGTCGCCGGGTAGGGCGTCAGGCACGATGCACCACCCCCGTTCGAACAGCTGTTCAAGCAGGGATGCGACGCCGGCGGGAGAGGGCATGATCATGATGATGTTTCCTTCCCTCATGCGGCCAGCGGCGACCGGTCATAGATGCCGGCGTCCGCGAGGCGATCGAGCGTGCCGGTGCCAATCTCGATTTCCAGCGCGATCAGCATGGATCCGTCGAGCAGCTGCGGCAGGCCGAGCGGCCGGCATTGCCAGCGGAAGGCGAGGATCTGCTGAAACCAACTCACCTCGGCAATGGCGACATAGCGGCTGATCCGGTTCTCCAGGGCATGCTCTACGATCGCGGTGACGAGGCGGTTGCGGACCACGCGCCGCTCCGGCGCGCGCAGGTTGCGGTCGAGGCAGAAGCGGGTGATCTCGAACACGTCGTCACCAACGGGCGGCGTGCATTCGCACAGCCCCGCATAGAAGCTGTCGAGAATATGCGGCCTTACGGTCGGCAGCAGTCGCGCGGATGCGAGATGCGTGCCGTCAGGTTCGGACAGGATGACATAGCGCGCATGCTCGTCATCGAACTGGTCGACCTCGAACCGGCCGTCGAGGACCGGAACCTTCCATTTGAGAAGATCGACGAACACGGATTTCCGTGCCGAGAACATGGCGCGCAATACCGCGTCCGGTACGGGCCGGAACGGTTCCTTCACTATGTGCAACATGGGCAAACTCCCTTGGTCGTGGGCGATCAAGGGTTGGCCGGGGCGACGAGTCGCTCAAATTACCAGAAATGGGGATTTTCTCATCGGAGCATATCGTTGATCGTCAAGGTTCCGTCATCCAGCATCCGGCCGATGAGCGCGATCCGCTTGTTGACCTGATAGCGAGCGCAGGCTCCCTTGATATGGCTCGTCGCGGTTTCCATGCTGATGCCCAGAATCCGGCTGGTTTCCCAGTCGCTCTTTCCGTGTGCCGCCCAGCGGACACAGTCGCGCTGGCGATCGGTGATTGCCTTCTTGCCGACGGTCAGTGGTCTGATCGACTGGAGCTGCCGTGCCATGTGGAAGGCATAGGTGCCGACGAGCTGTGCTGCGGCCAGCGTATCCTCGCGGATCGGGAGATCGGTCGCATTGGCGAAGGAACAGGATCCCGGAGCCTCGCCCGAGACACTCACCGGTATGGTATAGCCATCTCCGATCCCGGCATCATAACCCCGCTTCAGATGCTCCTTGTCCCGGCGTGTCATCGGGATGAGACTGGACATCATGGACCAGCGGAAGCCCCAACTCGCCCGGTGGCAGGCGCGATGGACGGGATCGGAAAGACTGAGCGCATTGGCTGCGTAGAATTCCGCCCAGTGGTCGGGATAATTGTGGATGTAAATTCCCGTCTGTCCGGCACCGGCGACATGGTGCGTCAGCGCGAAATATTGAAAGCCCAATTGCTGGGCGATCTCCGCCATTGTCCCGGCCATTTCATCGGGCGTTCTGACCTGGTTGATGCAGT
>DATEDR010000182.1:0-3744 GCA_035281605.1 Sphingobium sp. | reverse complement strand
GAGCCGGGGTTCGAAGTCCAGGATCGCACGCCTGACGATGGTGACGATATCGCTCCACTTGTGTTCGGCCAGATAACTGCCGGCGACCGGGGACACGCCGTAGTTGATGGTCGATGCGGCAGCAGCGGGATAGCGCTTGCGATCGATTTCATCCTCGCGATTGGTGGTGTTGAGCAGATAGGTGAGGTCGCGTTGGATGATCTCGCGCATCTGGGCACGCGTGACGGTGTATTCGTCCGCGCTTTCCGTCTGGCGCTGGGGCGCGTCGTCGCGCAGTCGGTCCAGCAACGTCGGCAGCAGTTGCGAATTCGGGCGGCGCGGCGGGCGGTGTTCAGCCATGCTCCGCGTCCAGGGTGAGCGTTGTCACATCCAGCATGGCGACATCTCCCGTGTCTGTCATCCAGGTCTTCTGGCCGAAACCGATGACACCTGTCTCACCCGCTTCACTCCAGCTGGTTTCGCGAGCCAGCCGAATCCCGTCGCTGCCTTGTTCGGAGCCTGGGTAGCGCACCGGCAGGAAGCCACGGCTGACCACGCCGTCGGCGAGTGTCACCGTGGCCGGGCGCCATAACAGATCCGGCAACCCGGACGCCTTGCCCAACTCGATCTTGCGCATCTGCGCAAAGGGCAGCCAGGCGTAGCGCCCCGCGGTCACGATCTCGCAGGTCGGTCCCAGCCGTGTGTCTGTGTCGGTAATCCAGGCAAAGCGCACGCCGTCGTGCGCGCCGGCTGAGGCTGGCACCTGCGACAGGGCCAGGTGCCGGCTGGCGTCCGCGGCTGAGCGATCGCCGGCCTTGTTTTCCGCCAGAGCCGTGTGGAGCTTTGCCACCCACGCCGGGGCCGGCAGCAGCGAGCCGGGGGTGCGCTGGCCGGCGAATACCTCGCCACGAAACACCTCCGCACGGATCAGGTCGCGGTACACATGCGCGGTTTGCGCGAAGCCGGGCGCAAGCTGCGTGGCGACCTGCAATTGCTTGAGGGCCCTGGACCAGTCACCGACCACGCAGAGCCACTGGAATAGCTGCCAACGGAAAGCGAAAGAGCCAGGTTCCTCGCGGACCTGCGCCTCCGTCTGGGCCAGCGCGCCTTTGACCGAGCCGCTTCGGCGAAGGATTGATGACAGCCCCGTGCCGGGTGCCTGACGAGGGGTGTGCGCTTCAAACGTCATGGCCAGGATCAGGCGGTAGCGCCGGCGCGGGACGGTAGGCGCTGTCCATCGACACCAGATGGTGTTCGCGACGGGTAAGCAGGGCCGTGACATCGCGGCGCCGCGTGGGCGCAATGTCGCCAGCGAACAGCCACAGCACGTCCGGCGCAGCCGGGGTTGAAAAGAGTTCGTGCTCTTCCAGGGATTCCCGGGAGCCGATCAGCGAATCAATATGGCCTGCCGTGTCCAGCATGTCCATCAAGCTATCGGCATGGTTCGCTTCGCGCGCGAGCGTTTGCAGCGGCTTCGGTTCGCCCTCCGCCGGGATCGGAGCTGTCGACGCTGCATTGGAGCTGGCATGTGCACTGACGTAGTTCGGGTCCCTTAGCGCCGCCTCGGCCTCGCGTTTGAGCTGATCGAGCACGTCGGCCGGCTCAGGGCCAGCCGCCGCCGTTGTCCCCGCACCACCGGCTGGCTTCACCAGCGAGAACGGATCGGCACCGTCTGGCTGCGTCCCGCCGAGCGCATCCCAAGGCCAGGGCGCATTGCTGTCGCCATCGAGTCTGGCGTTGACGGCGTGGATTTCCGCAGTGCGGTTCTGCCAGTCGCTCATAGCCCGGCCACCTGAGGTTATTGGTTTTCGAAAGCGTCTGATGATAATCGCAAATCCTGGCGTAACGAAATTCTAAATGGAATGGAATTTTCCTATTTAATATCCGGAAAATCAGAATTAAAAAGTGATCATAGAGATTTAAGGGTGATCCTATGGACATTGGATAAAAATGATGTATATCTCGGATGGATTGTCAAAAATTGTAATATTCCATGGGGACATGGTGTTGGGTCATTGTCGGCCAGAAGAAAACGTGATAACCGCGCGATGGAGTGAATAAAGTACATAAAATCAATGATTTATATCGATTTTGGGTGCCGATGCGCCAGAGGCCTGGTCGCGGACGAGACATTTGCTAGCGTATTGTTTTGGTCATATCCTAAAAAAGCCAAATAACAAAATCTCCGTGCAATGGTAGTCCTCTTATCCAAGGGGCGAACGGCAAAGGCATCGAATGGATATTTCGCGTCAGGCTTTATTTGGCCGACTCAATCTCACGCTATTCAAGGCGATCGAAAGCGCGACGGCCTTTTGCAAGCTCCGCGGCAACCCGTACGTGAAGCTTGTGCATTGGCTCCACCAACTGCTGCAAGCCCCGGATGGCGACCTGCAGCGGATGCTGCGCCATGCCGGCGCCGACCTGTCCGTGCTTGAAGCCGACCTGACCCGCGCGCTGGCCGCGTTGCCTGCCGGCGCCACCTCGATCAGTGACTTTTCGTTCCAGCTTGAGTCGGCGATCGAGCGAGCGTGGGTCTATGCGACGCTTGCTTTTTCCGATGACAACGTGCGCGGCGCTTATCTGCTCGCTGCGCTGCTCAAGACGCCGGAGTTGCGCCGTACGGTGCTGGGCATCTCAAGCCAGTTCGCGAAGGTGCGGCCCGATGACCTGGTGGAAATGGCACCGGCGCTCATCGCGCAATCGCCTGAGAGCCGTGAAGCGGCTTATGACGGCAGTGGTCTGGCGCCGGCCACACCGGGTGAAGCCAGTGGCGCGACGGCACCTGCCAGTGCCGGCAAGCCCGCCCTGGGCAGGTACTGCCGCGACCTGACCGAGGAGGCACGCGCGGGCCGGCTGGATCCGGTGATCGGTCGCGAGCATGAGATCCGCACCATGACGGACATCCTGCTGCGCCGCCGTCAGAACAATCCGCTCCTGACCGGAGAGGCGGGTGTCGGCAAGACCGCCGTCATCGAGGGGCTGGCACAGGCCATTGCCGCGGGTGAGGTGCCGCCCAGCCTGAAGGACATCAGGCTGCTGAGCCTCGACGTGGGTGCGCTGCTGGCGGGCGCCAGCATGAAAGGCGAGTTCGAAGCGCGGTTGAAGGGCGTGCTTGAGGAAGCTGCCAAATCCCCGACGCCCGTGATCCTGTTCGTCGATGAGGTCCACACACTGGTTGGCGCCGGTGGCCAGGCCGGCACCGGCGATGCCGCGAACCTGCTCAAGCCGGCGCTGGCGCGTGGGACACTGCGCACGATTGGCGCCACCACCTGGAGCGAATACAAGCGCCACATCGAGAAGGACCCGGCGCTCACCCGCCGCTTCCAGGTCCTGCAGGTCATGGAACCGGACGAAGCCAGGGCGGTTGCCATGGTGCGGGGTCTGGTCCGGACGTTCGAGGCGCATCATCAGGTACTGATCCGCGACGAGGGGGTGCGCGCCGCCGTCAGGCTATCGCATCGCTTTATCCCGTCGCGGCAGTTGCCCGACAAGGCGATCAGCCTGCTCGACACCGCTTGTGCGCGCGTAGCCCTGTCATTGCATGCGCCCCCGGCAGAAGTCGAACATCTGCGCCACGAACTCGCCGCGGCCGACGCCGAGTGCGCACTATTGGCCCGGGAAGCCGGCTTTGGCCGGCCGGACGCTGCGCGGATTGCGCTCGCACGGGCTCGGCGCGAGCAGTTCGAAGCCGACCTGGCTTTGGCCTCGGCGCGCTGGGACCGGGTGCGCGGTCTGGCGACCGACCTGGTCGCCCGCCGATACGCA
>DATEDR010000181.1:0-2953 GCA_035281605.1 Sphingobium sp. | reverse complement strand
CTGGCGGTGCTGGGCGTCGTCCTGCTCCTGAGCCTGCCGATGATCGGCCGGGCGCTGTCGGCCTTCATGGACCGCATCGCCGACATCATCGTCACCGGATGACGCTATGGACGCGCTCCCCATAGATGCGGCGGCCTTCCTGATCCTCTTCGCGCGGGTGGGGGCGGTGTTGATGCTGCTCCCTGCCTTTTCCGAGGAAGCGGCGCCGATGCGCGTGCGGCTGGCGATGGCGCTCGGCTTTTCCGTGGGGCTTTACGGCCTGCTCAGCCCCAAAGTGGCACCCGCCGCCCATGCGGATGGGGCGTTGCCGATGATCGTCGTCGCCGAAATGCTGGTGGGAATGGCCCTGGGCATGATCGTGCGGATGCTGTTCAGCGCAGCGGCCATGGCGGGATCCATCGTCAACCTGCAGATCGGTCTTGCTTCCGCGCTGGTGGCCGACCCGTCGATGGGCGGGCAGTCGCCGTTGCTCGCTCGCCTCCTTGGCCTCGCGGCGCTGATCGTCTGCATGAGCGTTGGCGTGCACCATCTCTGGATCGCGTCGATCGTGAACAGCTACCAGGTCTTTCCCGTCGGCGGCCTGCCGCCCGCGCAGGATTTCGCGATGCTGGCCGTCCGCGTGCTGGGGCAGGCCACCAGCCTGGGCGTCAGCCTGGCCGCGCCGCTCATCCTGTTCGGCGCGATCTTCAATCTGGGGCTGGGCCTGGCCGCGCGGGTGGCGCCGACGATCCAGGTCTTTTTCATCACCCAGCCGCTCAACCTGTTGCTCGGCCTGTCGGTGCTGGCGATGGTCGCGGGCACGATGCTGAACGCTTTCGCCGAGGCGATGGGCCGGTTCATGCAGAATGGCTGGAGCTTCTGAACCATGGCCGATGAAGCCGACAAGGACCAGCGCACGCACGACCCGACGCAGAAGCGGCTGGAAGATGCCCGCAAGCGCGGCGATGTCGCCATGGCGCCGGAGATGCGCCATGCGACGATGATGATCGGCGCGACCGTCGTCATCGGCTGGGTGGGCTTGTCCGCCCTGTCCGGTCTGGGCGCCATGTGCAAGCGGCTGTGGGGCGGCGCGGAGACATTTCCGCTCGACAGTCGGGGCGCCCGCGATCTGGCCGCCGGGATCATGAGCCATGCCGCGTTCAGCCTGACGCCGGTGATGGGCGTGCTGTTCGCCTGCGCACTGGGAACGCTGTTCCTGCAGGGGCGGGTGACGTTCAACTGGTCCCGCGTCGCGCCCAAATGGTCGAAGCTCAATCCGATGTCGGGGGTCAAGCGTCTGTTCGGTGCACGCGCTCTGGTGGAGTTCGCCAAGACGCTCGCCAAATTCGGCGCCATCGCCACGGTGGTTCTGCTGGTCTTGCGTCCGCGCATCGGCGGCATCGACCAGCTGGTCGGCTACGACGCCGGTGCGATCGGCGCAGCGGCGGGCGTGATCGCGTTCGAGACGATCCGGGCCGTGACCCTGCTGGTGACGGCGCTCGCCATAGCGGACTCCATCTACCAGAACCGCGCCTTCCTGCGGCGCATGCGCATGACGTCCCAGGAAGTGAAGGACGAGCATAAGCAGAGCGAAGGCGATCCCAAGATCAAGGGGAAGATCCGCCAGATCCAGATGCAGCGTGCCCGCCGCCGCATGATGGCGGCCGTACCCGACGCCAGCGTCATCATCACCAACCCGACCCATTATGCGGTCGCGCTGAAATATGACCATGGCGCGATGGCGGCCCCTGTCGTGGTGGCGAAGGGTGTGGATGCGGTGGCGCTGCGCATCCGTCAGGTGGCGAAGGACGCCAATGTGCCCATCGTCGAAGCGCCGCCGCTCGCCCGTGCGCTCCATGCGTCGGTCGATGTCGACCGGCCCATTCCGATCGAACATTATGCCGCCGTCGCCGAGATCATCGGCTACGTCATGCGGCTGGCCCGAAAAGATCGCTGAGGCGGCGTTTTAGCATGTATCCACGCCCCGCCTTCCCCCTCCGTCATCCTATAAGGATTAAGATGAAGCCCGTGACACTCACCCTTGCCGCCCTGCTCGCGGCGTTGGCGCCTGTGCCGGCGCTGGCGGGGCCGACGCCGCGCATCAAGGACATCGTGGATGTGCAGAATGTCCGGCCCAATCAGCTGGTCGGCTATGGCCTGGTGGTCGGCCTGCAGGGAACGGGTGACCGTATCCGCAACATCCCCTTCACCGAGGAGACGTTGCAGGCGATGCTGGAACGCATGGGCGTCAATATTCGCGGCACGCAAATGCTGACGCAGAATGTCGCCGCCGTGTCCGTGACGGCGACCATGCCGCCCTTCGCCCGCGCCGGGTCCACCATCGACGTGCAGGTTTCCGCGATGGGGGACGCCACCAGCCTGCAGGGGGGGACGCTGCTCGTTTCCTCGCTGCGCGCGCTGGACGGCGAAATCTATGCCGTCGCCCAGGGTCCGGTGGCAGTGTCGGGCTTCAAGGCGCAGGGGGCGGCCGCGCGCCTCAGCAGGGGCGTCACGACCAGCGCGCGCATTGCGGGGGGCGCGATCGTCGAACGGGAAGTGCCCTTCGCCTTCAAATCGGCGACCAGCCTCAAGCTGGCGCTCAAGAATCCGGATTTCACGACAGCCGACCGGATCGCCGGGACCATCAACCGGCAGATCCCCGGCACTGCCGAAGTACTGGATCCGGCGACCGTCGAGATCCGGCCGGCCGGTTCCTTCACCGGGTCGGTAGTCGATCTCGTCACCCGGGTGGAGAATATGACGGTGGAGGTCGACCAGCCCGCCCGCATCATCATCAACGAAGCGTCGGGCACGGTGGTGATGGGCGCCAACGTCCGCATCAGCCCGGTCGCGATCGCGCAGGGCGGCCTGACCATCAGCGTTACGGAAAACCCCGTCGCATCCCAGCCGGGTTCCCTTTCGAACGGGGAGACGGTGACCCTGCCCCGCACCCGGATCGAGGCGGATGACGGCA
>DATEDR010000180.1:0-2108 GCA_035281605.1 Sphingobium sp. | reverse complement strand
CGAAATTTATAGGAACTTATCTTATAAGATAGGACATGAAACCGCTGACCGTCATCGGATTCCTGGGCTCGACCCTGGACGCCAGCAAGTTCGGACCCACCCGCTGGAGCAAGTGGCGGCCCACCGTCAGCCTCTGCATGCATGACGATCTCAGGATCGACCGCTATGTGCTGCTGCACGGCAAGCAGCATGAAAGGCTGGCGGATTACATCACCGAGGACATCGCCTCGGTCTCGCCCGAGACAAAAGTCGAAAAGCGCCAACTGGATTTCCGCGATGCCTGGGACTTTGAAGAGGTCTACGGCAAGCTGCTCGACTTCGCCCGCGCCTTTCCCTTCGATCCCGAGGCCGAGGATTACCTGGTCCATATCACCACCGGCACCCATGTGGCGCAGATCTGCCTCTTCCTATTGACCGAGGCGCGCTATCTCCCGGGCAAGCTGCTGCAGAGCCAGCTGGTGCGCGACTCCGATACGCCGGCCAGGGGCGGCTGGAATTCCATCGACCTCGATCTGTCGCGTTATGACAGCATCGCCACCCGCTTCGCCGCCGTGTCGCGCGAGGCCGCCTCCTATCTCAAATCCGGCATCGCCACCCGCAACGCCGCCTTCAACCGCCTGATCGACGAGATCGAGCAGGTGGCGCTGGGCTCGCGCGCGCCGCTGCTGCTGATGGGCCCGACCGGGGCGGGCAAGAGCCTGCTGGCGCGGCGCATCTATGAGCTCAAGAAGCTCAAGCACCAGGTCAGCGGGCCGTTCGTGGAGGTCAATTGCGCCACCTTGCGCGGCGACGGCGCCATGTCCGCTTTGTTCGGCCACAAGAAGGGCGCCTTCACCGGCGCCGCGACCGACCGCGCCGGGCTGCTGCGCTCGGCGCATCAGGGCATGCTGTTCCTGGACGAGATCGGCGAGTTGGGACTGGACGAGCAGGCCATGATCCTGCGCGCCATCGAGGACAAGCGTTTCCTGCCCGTCGGCGCCGACAACGAAGTCTCGTCCGACTTCCAGCTCATCGCCGGCACCAACCGCAATCTGTCGGAAGCGGTGGCGGATGGCCGTTTCCGCGACGATCTCTATGCCCGGCTCAATCTCTGGACCTTCCATCTGCCGGGGCTGGCGGCGCGGCGCGAGGATATCGAGCCCAACCTGGATTATGAGCTGGACCGCTTTGCCCAGCGCGAGGGCGCCCGCGTCACCTTCAACCGCGAGGCGCGGCAGGCCTATCTCGCCTATGCCATGTCGCCTTCCGCGCCCTGGCCCGGCAATTTCCGCGACCTCGGCGCCAGCGTCACCCGCATGGCGACCCTGTCGCCGACGGGCCGCATCGATTTGGGCCGGGTCGAGGCCGAGATCGGGCGCCTGAAACAGCTCTGGTCCGGCGCGGGCGACACCGGCATCGCGCTGGAAGGGTTGCTGGACGCCGAAGCGATTGCCGCGCTGGACCGCTTCGACCGGGTCCAGTTGCAGGAGGCGATCACCGTTTGCCGCAATGCCCGTTCGCTGTCGGAAGCCGGCCGCATCCTGTTCGCCGCCTCGCGCACGCGGCGCAAGTCGGAGAATGACGCCGACCGGCTGCGCAAATATCTGGCGCGGTTCAATCTGAGCTGGGCGGCGGTGGTAGAGTAAGTGGCGGAGGTGTTGTGATTCTTAATGCGGAGGATTTCCCGCGCTCTGTGAAAATTCACCAGGTCCATGAAATACCGGGACATCCACTGACGGCGCTCCGGGCGTGAGCTTGCCGTCATTGCCCTTGGTGAAGGTCACGCGGCCTCCCCATGTGACCCATGCCAGGAGCTTGCCCTCGCAATAGATGAAGGTCTCCAGGGTCCAGCCATAGGTAACGGTTGCGCCTGCCGGGATCGTCTTGACGTCATTGGCGTCCGCGACTGCGGATTCATAAGCGGCGGGAATGTCGCTCGAGATCGTGTGACCGTTGGCGTTAACCTGCGCCCCCGCATAGGGATCGCCTCCATCACGATGCCAATCCGCGGTGACATTGGCCGGCATCGTGGCGGTCGGATCGGATGCAGGCGGGGCGAATGTTTTGGTGCTTCGGACATACTGCACGATCCGCGCATCCTTGCAGCCCGTGACATAGAAAATTCTCAA
>DATEDR010000179.1:0-6320 GCA_035281605.1 Sphingobium sp. | reverse complement strand
CGAAGCGGCGCCAGGTCGACAGTCCGCAACGCAAGCGCGCGGTTAATCGCCGGCTCCGCCTCGGAAAGCTTCCCCCGCGCCAACGCCTGCAGCGCGACATGTTCATCCAGATAGCGCCGCCCCAGCGAAGCGAAGCGGTCGGCGGAGTCGATTACCGGTGGCGCATATCCGCCCTCGCCCAGCGCTATCCAGCTGCGCAAGATCGGCGCGAGGAAGCCGAAATTGCCCTCCTTCGCCAGCCGATCGGTGAAAGCCCCGGCCGCAGCCCAGTCCTTCCGGTTGAAGGCATCGCACAGGAAGAGCAGCGTTCCGTCACGCGGCAAAAGCCCTTCGCGGTCGAGCAGCAAAGCAGAGCGCATCGCCAGCGCCATGTCGCCGCTCATCAGCCCCTGCGAATAGGAGCGTCGCGCGATATTCAGGCTGTCCGGATCGCCAGCAAGCGCCGCGCGGTAGGCCTGAAGCGCAACCCCTGCCTCCCCGTCTCCGTCCGCCAGTCGCGCGCGCGCATAGGCATGCAGCGCGCTCGCCCGGTCGACCGATGCGCCGGCATGGACCGGCAGCATCACCAGCGCCAAGGAGACGAGGATGCGCCTACATGTTGGGATAGTTCGGTCCTCCACCACCTTCGGGCACCACCCAATTGATGTTCTGGGTCGGGTCCTTGATGTCGCACGTCTTGCAGTGGACGCAATTCTGCGCGTTGATCTGGAAGCGCGGATTGCCCTCGTCCAGCCCGACCACTTCATAGACGCCGGCGGGACAATAGCGTTGCGCCGGTTCGTCATAAAGGGGCAGATTGTAGCTGATCGGAACCGCCGGGTCTTTCAGCTGAAGGTGGACCGGCTGGTCCTCCTCATGATTGGTGTTCGACAGGAATACCGACGACAGCCGGTCAAAGCTGACCACGCCGTCGGGCTTGGGATAATCGATCTTCCTGCTGATCTCCTTGGGCCAGATCTTCTCGCAATCGGCCTTGTGCTTCATCGTGAATGGCAGGCCGATCTTCCAGGTGCGCATCCACATGTCGATGCCCGCCAGCGCCGTGCCGATCGTGTTGCCGAACTTCGACAGCAGCGGCTCGGCATTCTTGACCAGTTGCAGTTCCTTCGCGACCCAGCTGGACCGCAGCCGGTCCTCATAGTCGTGCAGCACGTCGCGAGCCCGCTCGTTCTGGATCGCCTCGAACGCGGCTTCGGCGGCCAGCATGCCCGACTTCATCGCGGTATGGGTGCCCTTGATGCGGGGCACGTTGACGAAGCCCGCCGAACAGCCGATCAGCGCGCCGCCGGGGAAGGCCAGCTTCGGCACGGACTGCCAGCCGCCCTCGTTGATCGCGCGCGCGCCGTAGGAGACGCGACGGCCACCCTCCAGATAGTCGCGGATTGCCGGATGCTGCTTCCAGCGCTGGAATTCCTCGAACGGGTGGAGATAGGTGTTGCGATACCCGAGGCCCACGACGAAGCCGAGCGCCACCTGCCCATTGGCCTGATGATAGAGGAAGCCGCCGCCATAGGCGTCTGTCAGGGGCCAGCCCTGGGTATGGATGACCAGGCCCGGCTTGTGCTTGGCGGGATCGATGTCCCACAATTCCTTCATGCCGATGCCATAGACCTGCGGCTCGCAATCCTTGTCCAGCTCGAACTGGCGCTTCAGGATCTTGGTCAGGTGGCCGCGCGCGCCTTCGGCGAAGAAGGTGTATTTGGCGTGCAGTTCCAGGCCCGGCTGATAGTCGGACTTGCGATTGCCTTCGCGGTCGATGCCCATGTCGCCGGTAGCGACGCCCTTCACCGACCCGTCTTCATTATAGAGTATCTCGGCGGCGGCGAAGCCCGGGAATATCTCGACGCCCAACCCTTCGGCCTGCTCGGCCAGCCAGCGGCAGAGGTTGCCCAGCGATCCGGTATAGGTGCCCTTGTTGTGCATCCATCCCGGCGTCGCGATATGGGGCATGGAAAATTTGCCCCGCTTGCTCAGGAACCAGTGCTGGTTGTCGCGCACCGGCACGTCCGCCAGCGAACAGCCCATGTCGCGCCATTCGGGCAGCAGTTCGTCCAGCGCCTTGGGATCGATCACCGCGCCGGACAGGATGTGAGCGCCGATCTCCGACCCCTTTTCCAGCACGCATACGGCCAGTTCCTGGCCCGCGTCATTGGCCAGCTGCTTCAGCCGGATCGCAGATGACAGCCCCGCCGGTCCTCCGCCGACGATGACGATGTCATAGGGCATCGATTCCCGTTCGCTCATAATCCCTCCATCGTGGCGTCCGGCCGATTCCCTGTTCCGCCGGTCGCCGCATTACTCGACCAATTCGACATGTCAGCCGATGAAGATTCTTGACCACGGCGTCAACCTCTGGCCCAAGAAGATCGATGCGGGGATTATTGCTGGATGACATGGCGGCCTCAGCCGCTTCCTATTTGGCGTGGTGGGATCTGGCCGGCGTCGATTGCGCCATTGGCGAGGCGCCGGTCGATTGGCTGCGTCCTGCGCCGATCATCCGGCAGGTACAGGACCTCCCTGCCTCCAACGCCCCCGTCAAACCCGCGACTATCGACGCTTTTCGAGCATGGCTGATGGACGATCCGGGTCAGCCGGAACGCCGCTGGCCCGGCACGCCCATCCTGCCCCAGGGGCCGGTGCAAGCGCGGCTGATGGTCATCACTGACATGCCAGACCCTGCGGACATGGCTGGCGGGACCCTGCTGACAGACCGCGCCGGGCGACTGTTCGACGCAATGCTTGCGGCAGTGGGATTGAATCGCGCCGACATATATATCGCATCCCTGTTCCTAGCGCGCCCGCCGGGGGGCATGGTGGAAGCGACCGACCTGGCAATGGCCGCCGACCGGATGCGGACCCACGTAGCGCTCGCCGCGCCCCGCCAGTTGTTGCTGCTGGGCGACAGGACGATCCGGACCTTCCTTCCCGTACAAGACAATGGGGGGGGCAATGATTTACACTTTTTTAACCATGATGGCGGCACTGTGCCAGCCCTTGCCACCTTCCATCCGCGCCTGCTCCTTGGGCAGCCCGCCGCGAAGGCGGAATGTTGGCGCACCTTGCAACGCCTGGTCGAGGAACAGAATAAGTGATTCGCTTCGTGACCCGCACCTCCTGCCTGGCACTGGCCGCGATGAGCGCAGTGCTCGCCATGCCTGCGAGGGCCGACACCAGCCCCGCCACGGTCATTTCGGCATCAGCCACTGCCACGGCGTCGCTGCAACTCGATGACACGGACAGGGCGCGCTACGGCGCCATCTTCGACGCGCTGCGCGATCAGAAATGGACCGATGCCAGAGCGCTGATACTGGCTCTCGATCCGCAGGACGCCCTCCGTCCGGTCGCCCTGTCGGAACTTTATGTGGCAAAGGATTCGCCGCGCGTCGAATTGTTCGATCTGCTCGAACTCCTCAACAAGGCGCCCTGGCTACCCAACGCCGACCAGCTTTCCCGCATGGCGCAAAAGCGCGGCGCGACCATCCTGCCTGCCCTGCCCCAAATCCAGAAGATGATCTGGCTGGGCGGAGCCCCCCGGCGGGAATATGTCCCGGCGGTCAAGACCGACCTGCTCGCGCAGGCCTTGGTCGCGCAGGTCCAGCCCTTCATCAAGAATGACGATCCCGCAGGCGCCGAAACGCTGCTCGCGACCGGCGAAGCGGGCCTGACGCCGGCAGGGCTGACGGAAGTGCGCCAGCGCATCGCCTGGGCCTATTATATCGGCAGCGACGACGCCAATGCCCGCCGCATGGCCGCCAGGGCGCTGGACGCGCGCGCGAGCGGAGACTGGACCGTGCAGGCGCACTGGACGACAGGCCTCGCGGCCTGGCGCCAGAATGACTGCGCGTCCGCCGCGCCGGCCTTCGCCAACGTCGCTGCGCTTGCCGGCAATGCCGACATGCGCGCTGCCGGCGCCTATTGGGCCGCGCGCGCCTATATGGTTTGCGGACAGGCCGAAAAGGTCGAAAATCTTCTCAAGACCGCCGCTCGGTCCGACGAAAGCTTTTATGGCCTGCTGGCCCGCGAAAGCCTGGGCATGCCGGTCGGCAGCGTCCGCTCGTCCAACCGCTTCGGCGCTTCGGAATGGCAACAGCTGAAAGACAGCCCCAACATCCGCGCGGCGATCGCCCTGACCGCTATCGGACAGGGTGCCAAGGCGGACCAGTTCATCCGGCATCAGGCCCGGATCGGCGGCGTCGGCCAGTATGAGCCATTGTTGAAGCTTGCCGGCGCGCTCAACCTGCCCGCGACGCAGCTGTGGCTCGCCCATAATGGGCCTTCGGGGAAGCAGCCCGACAGGTTCGCGCGCTTCCCTGCTCCGAATTGGCGCCCGGATGGCGGCTGGCGCGTCGATCCGGCTCTGATCTACGCGCATACCCTGCAGGAATCGGGTTTCCGCAGCGACGTCGTCAGCAGCGCGGGCGCGCGCGGCCTTATGCAGGTGCTGCCCGGGACCGGCGGCGACATGGGGCTTGCCTCCCCGGCGCAGTTGTTCGTGCCGTCGACCAACATGGAATATGGCCAGCGCTATCTGGAAAATCTGCGCGACATGAGCGCGACCGGCGGGCTGCTGCCCAAGGTCATGGCCGCCTATAATGCCGGTCCGCTTCCCGTCGAGCGATGGAACAGCGAAGTGAAGGACAATGGCGATCCGCTGCTCTTCATCGAGTCGCTGCCTTATTATGAAACGCGCGCCTATGTGAACATCGTCATGCGCAATTACTGGATGTACCAGATCCAGGCCAAGGGGAGCGCCGACTGCCTGACCGGCATGGCACAGGGCCTGTGGCCGACCTTCCCCAATGCCAAGGGCGTGCGGATGGTGCGGCTCACGCAAAAGGGACCCATCAACGGTCCAAGCATCGCGGGCGGCTCCGACTGATGCCGATCGACGAGAGCCTGCCTTTCCTCCCCGTCCGTATTGCCCTCCTCACCGTTTCGGACACGCGCGGTCCCAGTGACGATCGGTCTGGCGATACGCTGGCGGAACGGATCGAAGGCGCCGGACATATATTGGCCGCGCGCCACATCGAGCGCGACGACCGGTCCGCGATCGTCGCCCGCCTGCACGCCTGGATCGACGATCCGCAGATCGATTGCATCATCGCGACTGGCGGAACCGGCGTCACCGGCCGCGACGTCACGCCCGAAGCGCTGGCCCAGGTCCAGGACAAGGAAATACCCGGCTTTGGCGAGCTGTTCCGCTGGCTCAGCTTCCAGACCATCGGCACATCGACGATCCAGTCCCGCGCCACCGCCTGCGTAGCGCGCGGCACCTATATCTTCGCGTTGCCGGGCTCGACCGGCGCGGTGAAGGATGCTTGGGACGGCATCCTGGCAAGCCAGCTGGACAGCCGCTTTCGCCCCTGCAACTTTGTCGAGCTGATGCCTAGGCTCATGGAGCGCTGACGCCTTTTCCTTGCGTAAATGTTCTTTATATGTTCTTATGCGTCATGGCCGCGGAAAAGGGCAGAGGCGCGACGCTGAATGGCGAGAGCAGCCGTTTCAACCTCGCTGAACATGTCGCCGACGGGGATTGGCTTGATGCGCTGGACCTGATCGACGGTCCAAAGCCGCGCCGCCGCACCACCGTGACGGTCGAGCGGCCGCGAACGATCATCAGCAGGAACAAGTCGCCCGACCTTGCCTTCACCCAGTCGATCAACGCCTATCGCGGCTGCGAGCATGGCTGCATTTACTGCTTCGCCCGTCCCTCTCACGCCTATCATGACCTGTCCCCCGGGCTCGATTTCGAAACTCGGTTGTTCGCCAAACCCGATGCCCCACAGCTGTTGCGGGCCGAACTGTCGAAACCGTCCTACCGGCCGTCGCCTATCTCGATGGGCACTAACACCGATCCTTATCAGCCGATCGAAAAAGACTGGAAGATCACGCGGCAATGCATTGAAATATTGGTGGAATGCCGTCATCCTTTGTTCATCACGACCAAGTCGAACCGGGTTTTGCGCGACCTGGACCTTCTTTCGATCATGGCGAAAGACCAACTCGTCGCCGTCATGATTTCCGTCACCACCCTCGACCCGAAGACCGCCCGGATGCTGGAGCCTCGCGCCCCTCACCCGCTCCGCCGGGTCGAGGCCATACGGCAACTTGCAGAAGCCGGCGTCCCAGTCGTCGCCAGCGTTTCACCCATCATCCCGGCCATCACCGACCATGAAATCGAAGCGATCGTCGCCCGCGTGGCGGCGGCGGGCGCGCGGGACGCAACCTTCATTCCTGTGCGACTTCCCTTCGAAGTCGCGCCCCTCTTCCGCGCCTGGCTAGCCGAACATTATCCTGATCGATCCGCAAAAGTCATGTCT
>DATEDR010000178.1:0-6278 GCA_035281605.1 Sphingobium sp. | reverse complement strand
CAGCGCGAAGCCGCAGCTGGCCAGGGCGTCGATCGCGGGCGCGCTATAAAGCCAGGCGGGCGCGATGAACCCGGCCACCGGCCGGCCCGTGATCTGTTCGATGAGGTCCCGCGCATCACCCATGCGCCGCGCCGCTGCGGCTCCATCCAGCCCCAGAAATTCGCCCTCCCCGGCCGTCATATGACGTGCCTTGAGGCGGGTCAGCGCACAATTGTGAACACCCATATCCTTGTGGAACCAGCCATGGGCGAACATGCTGACGCCCGCCTCCGCCCAAGCCCGCAGCCGTGTCGCGAAAGGCGTGTCGGCGCACAGCGGATGCTCGCCCCAGTGATTGGGAACTACCAGCATGGCGAGGTGGGAAAGGTCGACATGCCTCGACAACTGCTCCAGCAGCAGGTCGACCTCCGCTTCGAAGCGCGGACCGACATCATGAAGGGAAACAAGCAGTCTTCGCATGACAGGCCCATGCCGATCCAACCGATATCGCGTCGCGATCGGTCCTATGGTGGCTCACTATGACCTGATTGTTACATCGGTCTGGATCCACTTCATTTCGAAGTTCATGATGGAGTGTGACAGTTACACGTAATTTCCATGAACATGCTGACTTGAATATTTAACTGCACCGCCGCTCAACAGACATCCCCCGGACCCATTGCCCAGTTAAGCGCCTGCACCGGGGGACCCTTGATGATCAGAATTTTGCGCACATTGCTGTTCGCGGGCATGGCGATGCTGGCCACATCCGGATCAGGCAGCGGGGATGCGCGATTTCACCCGCCGTCACCATCCGCAAGCGCCGGGGCCGATCAGGACCAAGCGCTGTCCATCATGACCTACAACGTCAAGGGACTGCCTTGGCCGGTCGCGATGGGCCGGGGCGAGGCGCTGGAGCGGATCGCCGCGCGGCTGACGGACTTGCGCCGGGCGGGACGGCAACCGCATGTCATCCTGTTGCAGGAGGCATTCTCGTCCGAAGCCGCGTCGCTCGCCACGCGAGCCGGCTACCGGCATGTCGCCGTGGGTCCGGACGCGGACTTGCGCACCGCAACGGCCGCGGACGCAAGTGACATCCAATATATTCGGCAGGCCCGCTGGGACCGGGGAGAACAGTTGGGCAAGCAGGTCGGCAGCGGGCTCATGATCCTGTCCGACTATCCGATTACCGGCGCCGACCGCATGGCCTTTCCGGACTTTGCCTGTGCCGGTTTCGACTGCCTGGCGAACAAGGGCGTGCTGATCGCGCATCTGGACGTGCCAGGCTGTGGTCGCGTCAGCATCGTCAACGCTCATCTCAACGCCCGGAAAGCGGCCATGGTGCCTGTCGCCCGATCCGCCCGGGCCTATCGCCGACAGGTCGAGTTGATGGCCCGCTTCGTTGCCCGGCATGTACCGCGCGACCGGACGCTGATCCTGGGCGGCGACATGAACATTGGCCACGATCCGAACCGTCGACATGCCTATTTCGACGGCTTCGCACGGGCTGGCCTGCCGTTCATAACGCCCGCCTTGGGCGGCGCCCAGCAGGCGCTGAACAGGGCAGACTGGAACAGCGGCGAGACGCAGCAGGATCTGGTCCATTCCGTCCGGCACGGCAAGGACTGGCTTTTCGCCCGCGACGGCGGTGGCTCGCCCCTGCCAGTTTTGGACGCGGAAGCGCCGTTCGGCTCCGAAGGGCGCGGTGAGCCGCTGTCCGATCATATCGGTTATGTCATCCACTATGGCGCGACGGCGCGAGGCGCACACGAAAGACTTCTTTTCACCAGCCGAGACCCAATGCCTGCGCGCATGGGACAGCGATGATGCGGCGCGCGACGATCGCCCTTACCACCGCCGCGCTGCTCTCGACTGGCAGCGCCAAGGCCCGGACGCCGGCGCTCAGCGAGGGCATCCACTTCAGGCTGAAACCCCAACCCCTCACCCTTGTCCGGGATGGCGATTCGATCGAGCGCGCACGGATCAATATGCTCGACCCGGTGCCCAGGGACGATCGCGAGCATGAACTGGCGATCATGGTGCGGCGGCAAAAGGCGCGGCCGCTGCGCGAGCAGAACGACCGGGCCTCTCCGTCTTCTTTCAATCCGCGTAGCCGTTTGATCCTGTTGACAGTGGAGGACCGGGCACCCCTCAACGACTTGGTGACCGTGGCTGCGGGATTTCAGGGCGTGAAGCTCAGCAACCGGGATGCCAATGTGACGGCGCTTGGGGGCAATGCGCGTCTGCGCACGCGCGACTGGTTCGTGCCCCATGCGACGATCGAAATCTGCCCAGCCCCTTCTCTTGATGTGGCGATCGGCTACCGGGAAACCTTGCGCGCTTATGGCGAAACCGGCGTTGCAGGACCGATGGGCCTTACCCACGAAGCCTTCCGTACGCTGGCGAGCCGACTGCGGCCCGAAACGCATAATCGAATAAGGATGGAGGCGGGCTGGAAGCCATCGCCCGACCTGACGCTGGGGATCAGCGCCTATCGCGGGCGGATCGATCACCGGCTATCCTTCGCCGATCGCACCTATCTGCCGCTCAACAGCGGTTCGGCCGGGCTGGAAGGGGTCAGCGTGGCGCTGAACCATCGGCTTACCCGGCACTGGCGCTGGTCAATGCGCTATGGCCAAGCACGGCTTCGCGAAGCGGAAGGCGTCCGGGCGCAGGAGAACAGCATGACGCTCACAACCGGCTGGACGAGCGGCCCGTGGAGCACGACCTTACAGGGCACGAAGAGCGGCGCGCCCGCGCTGGTGGGCAATGTTGGGCGCTGGAGCCCGCGCGTCCGATTCGAAGGGGAGCTACGCTATCGCTTGCCCGGCATTGGCCGAGCGCCGGCCAGCCTCTCGCTCCGCCTCACCGATCCCGATCGCCTCGCCAGCACGGCATTGCTGCGTGACGAGCCTGCCGGTCCTGTCCGCGCCGCCGATCAAGCGCGCGGGCTGATGCTGGACATCGGCCTTGGCTGGTAAAAGCTGGGCAGCGACATCGAACTGTAACTGGGGCGCCATCGTCCTGTCGTACGGTCGACCTAGCGGAAGGTCATGAGATCATGCGTTGGCGGAATATTGGCTAGCGGCTTTCTGCTCTTCACGGGCAGCCTGTCCCAAGAAGCCGAGGCTGTGCCAGCGCCCGCTCCGGCGAACCTGCGCCTTCCTGCGCCCGAAGCGCGTCAAGGTGCCGCGTCGGACGGCATTTATGTCTATGCCATCGACAATGATCGCATCGGCAAATATCGCATCACCACCGGTGAGCGGGTCGCGCAGTGGCGGGGCGATCGGCAGCTCTTCCCACATATGAACAGTTGCACGGTGGTCGGACGAGAGCTTGTCTGCGCAGCCTCCAACTATCCTGCCGTGCCGCAAACGAGCGCTGTCGAGTTTTTTGATCGCGCGACACTGCGCCACCTACGCACGGTCAGCCTGGGTATCGGACCGGGGTCGCTCACCGCGATGGACCGCCACGCCGGCAAATGGTGGGCCGTGTTCGCCAATTATGCGGGCAAGGGCGGCGAGCCAGGCCGCGATCATCGCTACACGCTGCTGGTGCGCATGGATAATGACTTCCGGCAGGAAGCGGCATGGACCTTCCCTCCGGAAGTGCTGGCGCGCTTTGCTCCCTATAGCTGCTCCGGTGCCAGCTGGAGCAAGGACGGACGGCTGTTCGTGGCCGGGCATGATCTGCCCGAAATATATGAACTTGAGCTCCCGACGGCGGGATCACAGCTGGAGCTTCGCCGAACGATCGCCATCGCGACCCCCGGTCAGGCGATCGATTGGGATCCCGCCCGGCCGGGTCGCCTCTGGTCGATCGATCGCGCCAAGGGCGAGATGGTAGCAAGCGAGCTTCCCCATAACTGAACTGCCGCCGATTATGTCATCGCCGTCATAACAACGACTTGCGTCCGTCATTCAACTCTCATCGCGGCGCAACATCGCCCCGTTAGGGCGCCCCCGTCAAACGTCCGAAAGGGGGACTTGTTACCATGCGTATCACGACTGCTCTGCTGATGGCGTCCACCGCCCTCATCGCCATGCCTGCCTTCGCGCAGGACGTCCTGCCCGCCGACGCCGCCGAAACGGACAGCGCGAGCATCATCGTCTTCGGCCGGGGCGAAACCCGCCAGGTCCAGGAAATCCAGTCCCAGGACATCGTCACCCTGACGCCCGCGACCAATGCGCTCAAAGCCATTGAAAAGCTGCCGAGTGTGAATTTTCAGGCCGCCGACCCGTTCGGCAATTATGAATGGTCGCAGCGCATCACCATCCGCAGCTTCAACCAGAGCCAGCTCGGTTTCAACTTCGACGGCATCCCGCTGGGCGACATGAGCTATGGCAATCATAACGGCCTGCACATCACCCGCGCCGTCAGCTCCGAAAATATCGGCAACGTGCGCGTGTCGCAGGGCGCCGGATCGATCGGCACGCAGGCGACCAATGCGTTGGGCGGCACGGTGGAGGCCTTCTCCGCCGACCCCTCCGATTATCTGGGCGACCATAATCTGGGTGCGCAGGGCAACCTCACCTATGGCAGCAACGAAACCTGGCGCGGCTTCGCCCGGCTGGCGCTGGGCAGCCGCGACGGCGTGCGCGGCTATGTGTCCTACGGCTATAGCTCGACCGACAAATATAAGGGCCAGGGCACGCAGGACCAGCATATGGGCAATGCGAAGGTCGTGATTCCGGTCGGCGACGTGACAGTGGACGGCTGGCTCAGCTATTCCGACCGGCGCGAGCAGGACTATCAGGACATGTCGATGGACATGATCCGCCGGCTGGGCTGGAACTGGGACAACACCTATCCCGATTATGCCCGCGCCATCGATTATGCCAGCCGCCTGAATGACGTCGACCGCGTCAGCAACAGCGGCGGGTCGCCCTTCCCCGACGGACGCTATGATTATAGCGGCGCGCTGGTCGCCAGCGGACAGGTTTATCCCGGCAATGTCACCAGCGCCGACGACGCCTATTTTGATGCCTCGGGCCTGCGCAAGGACTGGCTCGGGGCGGTGGGCGTAAGTTCCCCGCTGGGCGACAATGCCAGCTTCAAGATCAAGGGCTATTATCACCACAATAAGGGCATGGGCCTGTGGGCGACCCCCTATGTGCCCAGCCCCAACGGCGTGCCGATGTCCGTCCGCACTACGGAATATGAGATGGACCGGATCGGCGTGTTCGGCAGCCTCGACTTCGCGCTCGGCATTCAGAATTTCACCTTCGGCGGCTGGTACGAGAATAACCAGTTCAACCAGGCCCGCCGCTTCTACGCCTTCGCCAGCCGCACCGAGCCGGGGCTGAGCTTCCGCGACTATCCCAAGAACCCCTTCGCCACTCAGTGGGAGTTCGACTTCACCACCGACACGATCCAATATCATGTCCAGGACAAGATCGACCTCGGCATACTGACCATCAACCTGGGCTGGAAGGGCTTCAAGGTCACGAACGAGGCCGAAGCGATCGTTCAGGCGACCTTCCCCGAAGGCAAGATCAAGGCGGAAGACTGGTTCCAGCCGCATGCCGGGGCAGTATTCGAACTTTCGTCCGAAGCGGAAGTCTTTGCAGGCTTCACCCAGGCGACCCGCGCCTTCGCCAGCGCGACGACAACCGGCCCCTTCTCCACCAACCAGATTGGCTTCGATGCGATCAGGAACAACTTGAAGCCGGAAACCTCCGACACCTGGGAAGCAGGGCTTCGCTATCATAATTCGATCTTCAACGGCGTAATCGGCGCTTATCTGGTGAACTTCCACAACCGCCTGCTGGCGGTGCAGGTCGGCAGCCCCATTCAGGGCTTCGCCTCGGCGCTGCAAAATGTCGGCAATGTCCGCTCCTTCGGCTTTGAGGCGGCGGGCAACCTGACGCTGGGCGGCGGTTTCGGCCTATACGCCTCCTACAGCTACACCGACGCCACCTATCGCGACGATGTGCTCAATCAGAACGGCACGATCGCCGCGCCGGTCAAGGGCAAGACCGTCGTCGACAGCCCCAAGCATATGGCGCGCGGCGAGATCAACTATGAACGCGACGGCGCGTTCGGCCGGATCGGCGTCAATTATATGTCGCGCCGCTATTACACCTACACCAACGACCAGTCGGTGCCGGGCCGGGTGATCGTGGACGCGACAGTCGGTTATCGCTTCACCGACAAGCTGGAATTGCAGCTCAACGCCACCAACCTGCTCGACGAGCGCTATGTCGGCACGATCGGGTCGGGCGGCTTCGGCAACAGCGGCGATGCCCAGACGCTGCTGGTCGGCGCGCCGTCGCAATTCTTCGCGACGATCAAGGCCG
>DATEDR010000177.1:0-2767 GCA_035281605.1 Sphingobium sp. | reverse complement strand
TGGCAACGCGGCTACTTCTCCACCACCTCCGGCAACATCACCGATGACATCATTCTGCGTTACTTGGACAAACATGGCAGCAAAAACGGCTTCAGCCCCTCGCCATGATCCTACCGGCGTCAGCCGGTCAGTCATTCAGATGAGCGAGAACGGTCAGGGAGCACACAAAACACAATTTGATTTCAGGATGGATGATCTATCCTGCAATCGAGATTGATAAGCCGACAGGCGCGACCAATGCTACGATGTCAACACGGCGGTGATCCAGAGAGCAAGCCGGCTAATGCCAGAGGTTGATTCATCCGATCACCCAGCACAGAGTATCTACCGGCGGAGGTGACATCGATCGTGACGGTTCCATCGCGGCGCGTGGTCATGACCTTGCGAACTGGGCGGATGCCGAATAGCCCTGCGGGCTTGGTGTGGTCGGGGATGCCGGTCGTGCGGCTGGCATACCAGTCGCGTGTTTCCTGGATGCCAAATTGCTTGCGCCCGTCGGAGAAGATCACGAGATCAGGCCGGCAGATGTCGAACACCTCGCTGCAGCAGCCGTTTTCCCGCCCGTGGTGTGACGCCACATAGACATTCACGTTCGCCAGCTTGGCGCAGAACAGCGGGTTTTTGAGAAGCCGGCGCTAGCCGGCACGTTCGAGGTCGCCGCCGAACAGGATGGTGAACGGGCCGAAATGGACGAACGCGGCCAGGCTGAGATTGTTGGTGTCCGTGAAGTCGGCGCCGTAGCAGTTCCAGAACACATGCCACCCGACGCCGCCAAGATCGTGGGACCACTCGCCCAGGAAGCCCGGGCCGAAACGTGCGAGGATGTTCGCCGCCGTGGTAACGCCGTCCCGCATTCCGCACTCGGCCTTCATGGCTTGGAGAGCATGGGCATCAACGGTGGGATTGCTGACGATCGCTCCGATCCCGCAGTTCCGCCATAGATACGGCAGGTCCTCGCAATGATCCTCGTCGAGGTTCATCAGCATCAGCGTGTCGATGCGCTGGCCACGGTATGTGACGGAAGGATACCATAACCGATCGGTGCAGAGCCCGCAGTCGAGCATCAGGCGATGTCCAGCAGGGCCGGTGATGACCGCGCAGCCGCCGTGGTCGACATCGTGGATCTCGATCTTCATCAATCGCATCCGCTGGGGCGCGCGGGGCGCGCGGTCATGCTGTCGCCACCTTGCGGGCGATGACGTTGCCGACCAGTCGAACTGCCGCATGGCGAGCGGACGTGGCCACGATCAGGTATGCGACGAACAGCCCCGCCGAGAGCATCAGGGTGTGCCTGGGCGTTCCGTGAGTCCAGATCAGCAGAGCGGGGGTGACCAGCGCCAGAAGTGCAAGCAGTACGGCGCAGTCGCGCAGGATCAGGAACCGGCGGTGGTTGTCCGCGATCGCAGGATCGCTCTCGGTTGCCTTCAGCCAGCGATACCATAGGGCGTTTTGCTGTGTGGCATTCATCGGCGTTGTGGGGATGAGCACTGCCAGATCGGTCGGATCGACCCGCGCGTCGGCCGGCGCAATCTCGGAGAAGGCGCGGCAGCCGGGAAGTCGATCCCGTAACCGCCAGAAGACGAGCGCCTCCTTCATCGGGCGCGGGAAGAATTCCTGTAGAACTAGCATGGCGAAGCCGGCGATTCCGGCCATGCCGGCATGCTCCAGCACCGTCTGGATCTGGGTGATCCGGTCGATGTTCAACAGTCCCGCAACGGCGGCATAGACCGTCGCGATCGGGGCGAGGTACTTGGCACTGATGCCGGACTTCAGGGAATCTGCCATCAGGGAAGCCTCAGATGAGCCTGGATTTCTCCATCGGCGACAATGACCATCAGCGTCGGGCGCAGTTCCGGCGCATCCTTTTCCGCATGCTCGGTCATGGCGCGATAGTCGCGGCCGGACATGTCGGCCGAGCCGTCGGGGTGGCTGTGCCATGTGCCGCACAGATAGGTCCGACCGCGCGTGAGACGCGTCAGCCGTCGTTCCGCCAAGGTGCCGCCCGCCTCGCCGAGCTCGAGCCGGGTTTCGGTCGCCTCCGATCCCGGCGGCAGGGAAGAGGCATGGACAATGGTGATAACACGCCGGTTCGGATCCCATGCGCCATAGAGATACCCGCCGGTTTCCGCAGGTAGCGCGACGGACCGCTCGCCGGTCATGGTGGCGATGGCCGCCGGCGAGACGCGGATCTCCCAGTCCTCGGCCGTCGCAGGACGAAAGATCGCGAAGGGGGCCATCGGTATCCAGCGTGTGCCGATCGGCCGGAGCCGGTCATCGAGCGGATTGAGCAGTATGCCCGCTTCGGCGCGGTCGCCCAGGATCGCGGTGCAGGCGACCGAGGCATGCTGTTCGACGGCGTGCTTGGGCAGGTGCACCGTCATCGACGTGCAGCCAAAGCCATAGAGCAGAGGATACCTCATTCGTCGTCGCCCCCATCCGCGATCATGCTTTTTTTCAGTAGACGGTTTTCGAGTGTCAGGTCGGCAACGCATTCCTTCAGGGCACGAGCCTCGCGGCGCAGATCCTGCACCTCGCCAGTGGTCGCGGCACGGGCAGTATCACCAGCCAGGCGGCGCTTGCCCGCTTCCATGAACTCTTTCGACCAGGTGTAATACAGGCTCTGCGCTGTCCGTCGTCAGAACATTTGGCACAACTCGCGGCGTAAATTAGCGGAGTGCGGGCCTCGTCTGGGGGTGGATGTTAAGCGGCGAGCTTGCGGTGCTGCAAGCGCCGATGTTCGATGGTCTGCCTTTTGATCCTTTCGCGC
>DATEDR010000176.1:0-3398 GCA_035281605.1 Sphingobium sp. | reverse complement strand
GTCAGTTCACCCGGCGCGACCGGGCTGGGCGGCGGCGGGGGAGCCGACGGGCCTCCCGCCAATCGCCCCGTGACCACGATCGGCTGCACCGGATAATAGCCACCCCCTTCCGAGATGGAGAGAATCCGCCCCACCTTGAGGCCGGCGGCTCGGGCATAAAGCTCCGCGCGCGAACGTGCGTCTCGAACCGCCTCGCTTCGCGCTTCGTCCAGCGCAGCCTTGGGATCATCCAAGGTGAAGGAGGGGCCGTCCACCTGATTGGCACCCGCCGACACGAGAGCGTCAATGATCTGTCCCATTCCGTCCAGCTTGCGCGCGCGGACCTGGACAGTGTTCCGCGCTTCATAGCCGATGATCCGTGGCGGCTGGGGTTGGGATGGCGCGACATAGGGCTCCCGCGTCATGCGCGCTCTCAACTGCGCTTCCTGTTCCGGATTGCTATATTGGGGCTGGAGAGAGAGGGCGGAGG
This sequence comes from Sphingobium sp., assembly GCA_035281605.1. Lineage (GTDB taxonomy): Bacteria > Pseudomonadota > Alphaproteobacteria > Sphingomonadales > Sphingomonadaceae > Sphingobium. The sequence continues at coordinate 2,929 of DATEDR010000176.1, read as the reverse complement.
TCTGGATATCCCGATCGGCAATGCCGGCCCGCTCGAGCGCCTTGACCACCTCATCCATCCGCGTCGCATTGGCCGCGAGCGCCTCGCTTCCCGTTTTTCCTTGCGTCACCACGCCTGCTGAAAACAGGGCGACATCGGGCACCCCGCGGCTTTGGCCTTCTCCGCTGACGACCAGCAAAGTCTCTTCCGCCGTGAGTACAGGACTGGCGGCGGGCAGCTGAGCCTGAACGGCCGAGGTCGCCCCCGCCATCAATGCCGCCAACATGATCCACTTCATCAGCCTCTCCTTTGTTGTTGTGCTGCCGGAACGTTGTTGGCAGCGATCCGGTTGCATCACGTTAAATCTGGAACGATGCGGCCCATGGCAAGTTAGTCGCATACTGAAGGGAGGGCTGATCATGACGAGCTGGTCGGCTCCGGCCCGCCCCCTGGCGCAGATCGAGATGCGCTTTGGCGAAGGGCAGGACAGGAAGCTGTTGCGGAACTTCTCCGGCGCCACCCGCTTCGAGGAGGACCTGTTTCTCGCCGCCGACGAACGCGCGGGCATTGATCGCCTGAGCCTTGCCGAGGGTATCTGGTCCGATCATCGGTGCTTCCAGCTGGCCGATTTGCTGGACCTTGCCTATCCAGGCGAGGAAGCCGACCTGGAAGGCGTGGCCGTTGACGATGGGTGGCTGTGGCTCGTCGGTAGCCACGCCCGGACCCGTCCCAAGTTCGACAAGGAGGGCGGCGAATGCATCGACCTGGTCGAACTCGCCAATCTCAGAGACACTCGCCCTCGCTGCCTGTTGGCTCGCGTGCCCTTGCGGCTGGAGGAGGGCGCATGGTCCCCGGTGCGACAGGATGGTTCGCGCAAAAGCGGGCTGCTGCGGCAGACCAAACGGGGCAACCTGCTGTCAAAGGCGCTCCGCAAGGACCCACTGCTCGCTGCCTTCACGAAGATTCCCGCCAAGGAAGGCGGGATCGACGTCGAAGGCATCGCCGTGCAAGGGACGCGCATCGCCCTCGGCCTGCGCGGCCCTGTTGTAAGGACATATGCAGTGCTGCTGGAAATGGAGGTCGAGCCCGCAAGCTCAGGTGAATTGCGGCTTGCGGCTGCTCCAGCCAAACGCCTGCTCGCGCTGGAGGGGCTCGGCATCAGGGATCTCAAGCGGTGCGGCGACGACCTGCTGATCCTGGCAGGTCCTACGGTTGCGCTTAGCGGTCCATGCGCGATCCACCGGTGGCGCGATTGGGCGCATGATCCGGTCCGGCACGATCAGGAGGTGCGGTTGCACCGGCCCGAGCACTTGATCGACCTGCCGTTTGGGCGTGGAGTCGATCATCCGGAGGGGCTTGTGCTCTGGCCTTCCGTCGGGGGACAGGCTGTTCTCGTGGTTTGCGACAGCCCTTCACCCGATCGACTGGATACGGCACGTAAGTCATTGAAGGCAGATCTGTTTGAGCTGCCGTCCTGATCCATTGGGGCTCCTTGCCGGCTAGCGGTTCGACTTGGGCGTGAGGGCGAAATCGACCTGAACGGCGACCTCGCTTGCCGTCTGGCCGGGCATCAGCCGCGCTCCCGCATCGTTGGCGGCGGACTGCTCGACAGCGATCGCCACCGGGGGCGGTGCAACGGGAACGGCGCCCGGCAAGGCGCGGCCTCCCTGCATGCCGCCCGCGTCGCGGATGGAAAGGATGCGGGATACGGTCATTCCCGCCGCGTCGGCATAGGCCTGCGCCCGGCTCCGTGCCGCCTTGTATGCCGCGGCATAGGCTGAGTTCGCCGCCTTTTCCGGATCGGACATCCGCAAGTCAGGCCCGCTCAGGATGTTGGCGCCCACGCCCGTCACCGCGCCGACCGCTGCTGCCGCGCGGTCGACATTGCGTACAGTCACGTTGACTACATTGCTTGCCTGATACTGGCCCTTGCGATCGCCCCAGTCCAGCCGCTGGATGCTCAAGGAACGCGTCTGGATATCCTTGTCCACGATGCCGATCTGGTTGAGCGACGCCACGATTTTCTCGATCATCTGCTGGTTCGCCGCGCTCGCGCCCTGCGACGTCTTGCTCCAGCTGTTTATGCCGGCCTGGAACTCCGCTCTGTCAGGTCGGGTGTCTGCACGCCCAGTCGCACTTACCGACAGCAACGTCTCTTCATGCTTCATGCCGCGAGGGTCATAGTCGGCCCGACCACAGCCCGAAAGAATGAGTGGTACGAGCAAGAGCGGCATCCGGATCATGTTTGGATCTCCGTGAGGATCGGCGTTCTGTCGCCTAGTCTGGCGGCTGGATGATGAAGGAATGCTGACGACAATCGCAGGACCATCACCGTCTCGCACGCAAGGGCCTGGACGGGCGGACAGCCCTGGATCAACGATCGTCCTGATGGTCGATCCGGTAGGATAGCCATCGCAGCCCCATCCCCGCGATGGAGGCCAATATGCCGGCGACCAGGCAATATAAAAGTATAGGGTCGCTTTCCGCCGCCCTGAGCGAAACGATACCGAGCAGGATCACGCTAACGATAGAGACGAGATATCCGATCGTTTTCAGTGAAGCCGGCTTGATCATATTGCTTCTGAAATGTTCCTCGTCACAGGAGGTTCCGCTCCGACCCCCCTGACAGATGAGCCGCAGTCGCCCCGAGACGGCGTTCATATCCGAAAAGTTGGGAAGCGTTGCACCTGAGCAGGGCCTAGGACTCTTCGCCCCCCGCGCTTCAGGTCAAGGCATAGAGGGGAGTGGCGGGCAGATCGAAGACGCCGAGCAGAAGTGTTGGATGCCCGATGAGGATTCGAACCTCAATTGACGGAGTCAGAGTCCGTAGTCTTACCTTTAGACGATCGGGCATCAAGGCAGGCAAAACCTGCATTGGAAGCGCGCCAATAGGCTGGCCGGGGCCACAGGTCAAGAGGCTTGCGACACGCCCTGGCGCGAATTTGGCGGT
>DATEDR010000175.1:0-4007 GCA_035281605.1 Sphingobium sp. | reverse complement strand
CGATCCCGACGCGACCGTCGATAAAGGCTTCGGCCATGCCCAGGCGCGGGTCGCGGATGATGTCGAAAGGCACTCGCCTGTCGCGAAACCGCAGGGCGAGCGACGGGAAGGCGGGATCGGGGGTGCCGACCGTCACTTTCCTGCCGTCCGAATAGAAGATGGTCAGCTGTCCCCGCGTGACGAGCCGCTTGATGACGCGATCGAACAATCTCATGGCGCGCAACCTGTCAGGTCATTTCAGCCGCGTCAAATGCCCGCATACCAGTCATAGCCCGCGCGATCCTCCCAATAGCCGCCCATGCCTCCGCCGATACCGTCCAGACTGGCAACCGCTTCGATCTGCATCAGAAATTTGGCGTGCTTGTATCCCAGTTGGCGCTCCACCCGCAGCCTCAGGGGGGCGCCGTTGGCGACGCGCAGCACCTGGTCGTTGAGCGCGAAGGCGAGCATGGTCTGGGGGTGGAAGGCGTCGATCAGGTCGATGCTTTCATAATAGGGATGGCCGCTGCCCATCGTGTCGGCGCAGCGGAAGACGATATAGCGCGCCCGGTCCTTCATCCGCGCCGCGTCAAGGATCAGGGCGAGCGGGACGCCGCGCCATTTGCCGATCGCGCTCCACCCTTCGACGCAGTCGTGACGGGTGATCTGCTCGCGGTGCGGCAGGGTGCGGATCTGGGCGAGCGAGAGTGAAAGCGGCCGGTCGACTAGGCCGGTTACGCTGAGCCGCCAGTCCGCAAAGCCACTCCGCCACAAGGCCTTATATTCGGGCGTATCGGGATTGGCGGTGCCGTTGGGCCGGAAATAGGGCGAGATCTGGTCGGGGCGAAACTCCCGCGCCAGCGCGTCGCGCGCCATCAGGCCGCGCTGCGCCCATTTGTGGAAATTCTCCGCGGAGAATAGCGCGTCGCGGAAAGTGGCGTTGCGGGCGAGCCGGTCGCACCCGCCGAGCGTGGCGGCGGCGCCCAGAATCAGCGCGCGTCGGTCAATGATCATGGTCGCTCCTGCGGCAGGCGGTATCGGCCCGTGATCATCGACCGGATTTCGTTCACCGGACCGGCGAGGATGACCATCAGCATGTGGACGAGAAAGAAGGCAACGAGCGCGAAGGCGGCGATGAAATGGATGGAGCGCGCTGACTGCCGCCCGCCGAACAGGTCAAGCAGCCAGGGCCAGGCGGCGTTCATGCCGGGCGACATGGTAAGGCCGGTCAGGATGACAAGTGGCAGAAGCACAAAGATCACGGCGACATAGCTCGCCTTCTGCAGCACATTGTAGCGCAGCGCGGCTTCCCCCGTGGGAAAGCGCAGCCGGGCGTGGTCGACAATGTCCTGCCACACATGGCCCGGTGCCAACTCCCCCCGACGAAAGGCAAGGTCGCGGCCGATGTGCCGATTGGCGAGGCTCCAGAGCATGTAGACGAGCAGGGCAAAGGCAAAGATCGGCGCGGCGGCCAGATGCCAGTGCCTCGACAGGGCCAGGCTGTAATGGGCGGGAAGGGTAATCCAACTGCCGAACCGCTCCAGCGTGAGCCAGGGATGATCGAAATTCGCGCCATATTGGCCCCAGTAAAGCCGGGGATGCGCGTTGAAGATGCCCAGGCCGCTGGTGAAGAGAATGTAGAGCAGCGCGGCATTCAGCCAGTGCCACAGCCGGGTGGAGAGGCGATGGCGGATGGCTTCGTCAAGCCCCTCGGGCGTTGGAGGTGGCGCATCGTCCATGCCTCTCCCGTACCACTTTTGCATCGGTCGGGTCAAAATGGCGGATCGTTACGCGAAAAATTCGATTTTCGCCGGGCTGTTAATCTTGCAGCCATCCACGGGTCGCATAAGCCGATCCTATCTCCGTTGAGCGCGCGCCCTCTGTCGCACATCCTTGATATAAGTCTGTTGCAAAAAAACATCATCAACCAATAATGTTCATAACCATATTGCAACATCATGAGAACAGGCACATATGCGCCGGGCCAGTGACAAGGTCACTGGCACGAAGGACGGGGAAAAGACCGAAATCATAATCGGTATTCCAAGGGTGATCATAGAATAAAATCCAGACACCTTCCCCGTATCACGAAAGTGTGCCGGTCATTTTCTGACCGAAGCCACTCCTTATTGAATGAGGACTTTATGAAGACTGTGATTTTCGCAGCCCTTGCTGCTGCTGCCGTTTCCGCGCCTGCCTTCGCTCAGGACGCTGCGCCCTTCACGGGTCCGCGCGCCGGCGTGACTGTTGGCTACGACAACTTCGGCAACGAAGGCGTGAGCTACGGCGTGAGCGCTGGCTACGACGTCGCCCTGACCCCGTCGATCACCTTCGGTCCCGAAGTGACCCTGGGCGACAGCACCGTGGACGCAGCCGGCGCGGAAGTCAGCCGCGACCTGGCCGCTTCGCTGCGTCTGGGCTACATCCTGAACCCGCAGGTTCTGGCGTTCGGCAAGGTTGGCTATGCCAGCACCCGTATCGAAGCTTCGAACAGCAACACCGGCTTCGCGCTGGAAGGCGTTCGTTTCGGCGGCGGCTTGGAATATGCTTTCTCGGGCAACGCTTACATTTCGGCCGAATATCAGCGCACCGAGTATGAAAACGAGGGCAGCCGCGACGCTGGCGTGGTCGGCATCGGCTTCCGTTTCTGATCCCTCTCGATCGTGAAACAGGAAAGGGCGGTCCTTCGGGGCCGCCCTTTTTCTATGGGATGAAGGGGTGAACGGCTGAAGGTCAGGCTGACCCCCAGCCATGCCGCTTCAGACGTCGATTCAGCCGAGTGCCGCCTGCTTTTCCGCAGCCAGCCGGTCAAGTTCGGCGCGGCTCTTCTTCTCGCTGGCCGACTTCAGCTGCCCGCAGGCCGCCATGATGTCGCGCCCGCGCGGCGTCCGCACCGGCGCGGAAATGCCGCCTTCGAACACGATGTCGGAAAAGCGCCTGATCCGATCGGGCGTCGAACATTCATAGTCCGTGCCCGGCCAGGGGTTGAAGGGGATCAGGTTGACCTTGGCCGGCAGCTTGTAATGACGCAGCAACCGTACCAGCTCGCGGGCATCCTCGTCGCTGTCATTCTTGTCCCTGATCATCACATATTCGAAGGTGATGCGCCGGGCATTGTTCGCGCTCGGATAGTCGGCGCAGGCCTGGAGCAGTTCCTCGATCCCGTATTTCTTGTTGAGCGGCACCAGCTCGTCGCGGACGTCCTTGGTCACGGCATGGAGCGACACCGCGAGGTTGACGCCAATCTCCTCGCCCGCGCGCGCCATCATCGGCACCACGCCCGACGTCGACAGGGTGATCCGCCGCTTCGACAGCGCCAGCCCGTCGCCATCCATCACGACCTTCAGCGCGTCGCGGACATGGTCGAAATTATAGAGCGGCTCGCCCATGCCCATCATCACGATGTTGGTCAGCATCCGGCCGTCGGTGCTGTACTGCGGCGTGTCGTCGGCCTCATCGTCATTGGCCGATGCCATGCTGCCCTTGGGCCATTCCCCCAGCGCGTCGCGCGCCAGCATGACCTGGCCCACAATCTCCCCCGGCGTCAGGTTGCGCACCAGCCGCATCGTTCCGGTATGGCAGAAACGGCAGTTCAAGGTGCAGCCCACCTGGCTCGACACGCACAGCGTGCCGCGGTCCGCGTCGGGGATGAACACCATCTCATAATCCTGCCCGTCGTCCGAGCGCAGCAGCCATTTGCGGGTGCCGTCGCTCGACACCTGCGCCTCCACCACCTCCGGTCGGCCGACGACGAAGCGTTCGCTCATCCAGCCGCGCATCGGCTTGGCAAGGTCGGTCATGGCGTCGAAATCGGTCTCGCCGCGATGATAGAGCCAGTGGAAAAGCTGCTTGGACCGCAGCTTCGCCTGCTTGCTGTCGAGCCCGGCTTCCTCCAGCGCGCTTTTGATCTGTGGGCGGGACAGTCCCATCAGGTCGACGCGCCCATCCGCGCGCGGCGTCACCGCGCGCGGCACGGGCACAGGATCGACAAGGCCGGGAATAGGCATCGAGAGCATAGAAATCCAAAT
>DATEDR010000174.1:0-12091 GCA_035281605.1 Sphingobium sp. | reverse complement strand
GGCACAGAGTCAACAAAATAAGGACGTATAGCCAAATTATTTAGCACCACATATTTTTCGCGCTGAAATGCGGCCTACTGTATTTCAATGACTTGCCGATGATCGTTCGGCATCCGTTCCGCATCAGGTGTTCAACTTGGGTATGACAGCATTTTCAATCGAGACGTGGAAAAATATGTAGGCGAGAATAGAAAATAAATATCGATGTTTGAAGTTGACGATGACATCGGTGATATAAACTTAATTACAAGAATGACAATTTTACGTTTTTGAATAATCATAGATAAACAACTTGGATAAGTTGAAATATTAACTTAGCCGATCTCTGCAAAGGGGAACGGTAATGAAACAATATGCTCCAAAATCCAGGTTCGTCATTCTCGCAGGTTTGAAGTCAGGAGCTTCTCTTTCCTTGCTGGCGGCCATGACCTGCGCCGCGCAGGCTGCGCAGCCGGCCGCTGAAGTCGACAGCAGTGCCGACGCGAGTGGATCAACCGAGATCGTCATCACCGCGTCGCGGCGCGAAGAGAGCCTGCAGAAGACGCCGATCGCCGTGACCGCCATGGGCGCGGACGATATCCAGCAGCAGAATATCGCCACCTTCCGCGATCTTTCGGGGCGCGTGCCCGGCCTGCTCGCGCCCAAGCGCTCCACCGCCTACACCACCCAGACCTATTCGATCCGCGGCATCGGCGAGATCGACACCTATCCCGAACCGTCCGTCGCGGTCTATGTCGACGATGTCTATCTGGCGCGCACGGTCGGGTCGCTCTACGACACGCCGGACCTGGAACGGGTGGAAGTGCTGCGCGGACCGCAGGGCACGCTGTACGGCCGCAACAGCAGCGCAGGCGCGATCCGCTTCATCACCAAGGACCCGACCGCCGATCGCCAGCTCTATGTCAGCGCCGCCTATGGCAGTTTCGACAATCTGGACCTGAAGCTGCGGATCAACGGCGCTATCCTGCCGGACGACAGGCTGAACGGCGCCTTTTCCGTCATCCGCCATACGCGGGAGGGCTGGCAACATAGCGTGCCGCTCAACCGCGACGTCAATGATCTCGACCTCACCATCCTGCGGGGCAAGCTGAAGTCGCGCCTGTCGGACCGGCTGACCGTCACGCTGAGCGGCGACGCGATGTTCGACCGGTCGACCCAGAGCTATTACACGCCGGTCAACCAGCCGGACGGCCAGACCGGCACGGGCAACAGGACCGACCCGGACCTGACCTGGTCGGACACGCTGCCCTATAACCGTACCAACGCCTATGGCGGGTCGCTGACGATCCAATATGAGATTGACGATCATCTGGTCGCCAAGTCGGTCACGGCCTATCGCGGGATCGACGGGCCGATCTATTATGACAATGACGGCGTCACCGCGATCAAGGGGGACAGCTATGCCGGGTTCCGGCAATATCAGAAGACCCAGGAATTCAACCTCAATGGCGAATATGATCGCTTCAACTTCGTCCTGGGTCTTTATTATTTCAACGAATATTTCCACAATCATCGGCTGAGCCAGTCGGCGGGTAGCCCGGTCGACAATATCGGTACGGTGACCCATACCAACAACTGGTTGCGCACGACGAGCTATTCCGCTTACGGCCAGGTCAATTTCCAGGCGACCGATGCGCTGACGCTGACCGTGGGCGGGCGCTGGACGACCGATCGCCGCAAGTTCCGCAATATCGGCCAGCAGGGAACCCGCTGGGCGCTGCATGATCCGCAGGAGTGGGGCTATGATCCCGACGCCTTCTTCCGGCTCTATGCGACCGGGACGTCCGCGAGCAGCAGCTTCACCAGCTTCGACGTGACGGCGCGGCCCAAGAGCTTTTCCAGCTTCACGCCGAAATTCGGCCTGCAATATGAATGGTCGCCGGCGGTCTTCCAATATCTGTCCTGGTCGCAGGGCTTCAAGAGCGGTGGCTATGACCTGCGCACCAACACCGCGCTGGGAAGCCAGACGCCCTATCTGCCGCAGCTGCTGACGACCTATGAGACGGGGTTGAAGACCAAGCTGTTCGGTGGCCTCGCCACGGCCAATCTCGCCCTATTCTACAACGACATCAAGGATTTCCAGGTCCGCGCCACCAGCACCGCGGCGCAAGGGACCGTGACCAACCAGCTGATCAATGCGGGCAAGGCGGAAAGCTGGGGCGGGGAATTGGAGTTGAGCGCCACCCCGGCCGAAGGCCTCAGCCTCAACGGCAGCGTCTCTTATCTCAAGACCCGGTACCGGACCTTCACCGCGACGCTGCCGGCGAACGTCGCCGGGCGCACCACATTGGTCGGGCTCGACTTCCCGCTGTCCCCCAAATGGCAGATCGCCGGATCGGCCAATTATCGCCTGCCGATCGACAGTCCGGGCGCCTGGCGGATCGGGGTGGACGCGCAATATGAATCGCGCCGCCATGCCGACATCTACAACACGCCGCAACTGGCGGTGCGGGCGCAGACCTTCGTCAACGGCACGATCAATCATACGACGCAGGACGAAAGCCTGACGACGGGCGTCCAGGTCAAGAACATCTTCGACCTGCGCCGGGGCCAGGCGGGATCCTATTCGCCGACCAATGCGGGCGTCTATCCCAATTATTATCGCGCCTATAACGAACCGCGCACCATCACCATCTTCATCAACAAAAACTTCTGAACCCTTGAGGGAAATCAAATCCTCGCGCGGGCGCTGTGCGTGTATTTCCCTCTTTCACGCAGTCGAAACGGGATGACGGGATGATCACCACCACGCTTGTGCACTTTTCCCAATGGCTGGGCGCCAGCTGGCTGTCCTCGGCGGTGGCGGGGCATTTCTGGGTCGTGCCGGCGTTGCAGACGGTGCATATATTGAGCGTCGCGGTGGTGTTGCTGGGCGTGCTGCTGATCAACCTGCGCGTCGTCGGACTGGTCGAGCGCGGGCAGACGGTGCAGGCCGTACTCGACCGGTTCCTGCGCCCGGTCGGCATCGCCATCCTCGTCCTGGCGGTCACTGGCCTGCTCCTGATCGCAGGAGAGCCGACCCGCGCGATTTTCCGCACGATCTTCTGGGTCAAGCTGGCCCTGATCCTGACGGCGGGGCTGCTGACCTGGTCGCATCGCCAGGCGCTTGCAGTCAGCGGCTCCCAAGGCGTCGCGACAACGACGCTGCGCAAGGGGATTGCGCTGCTCGCGTTGCTGCTGTGGCTGGCCGTGATCGTGGCGGGACGCTGGATCGCCTATGTCGACGCATGGCCCGGCGCGCCCGCTTGACCCCCCCTCTTGTGACGGAAAAACCCATGAGCCTTCAGGACTTCGCGATCTGGCTGTCGGAAAGCCGGCTATCCATCGCGCTTACCGATTCCGAACTCGCCTTTCCCGCCCTTGAATCGCTGCATGTGATCGCCCTTACCCTGGTGGTGGGATCGATCGCGCTGGTGGACTTGCGGCTGTTGGGCCTTGTCTGGCGGCGTCGGGAGGCGGGGGACCTGATCGGGTCGATCCTGCCGATCACCTGGATCGCCTTCGCCTTCGCGCTGCTGACCGGCCTGTTGCTGTTCGCGGCCAATCCGATCAGCTACAGCGCGAATTTCTATTTTCTCGCCAAGCTTGGCCTGCTGCTGCTCGCGGGCATCAATATGGTGGGGTTCCACCTGTTTGCCCACCGTCATCTCGCAACGCCGGGGGCGCTGGCGCCCAAGCTGTCGGGCGCGGCGTCGTTGACCTTGTGGCTGACGATCGTGACATTTGGCCGGTGGATCGGCTTTACCCTGTAGGAAGGCAGGCAGAAAAAATCCTCCTCATGCGGAGCATGGGGAGGATGGGCGCCCCATTCTGGCGGGACGGAGTCTCAATCAGGATCCCTTCTTCTCGATGTCGATCAGCCGCGCCTGGAGCACTTGTCCGGTATCGATCAGCGTCGCCTTGCGGAAGCCGCCGCCCTTCTGCCCATCGCGCAGCGGATTGATCTCCACCAACAGCTTGTCGCCCGGCTTCAGCGACTTGCGGGTCCAGCCCAGCCGGGTGAGGTTGCCGGGGCTGGTCAGTTCGACCGCCCACAGTTCCGGCGCGCCGCCGGCGCTCTCGGCCAGCACGAACAGGGAGACATGCGGGTTGACCCAGCGAAATTCCTTGACCGTTCCCTTGAGGGTGCGGGCCTTGGACGGGTCGAACATCGCAAAGCTGTGATGCGCGTGGGCGGGCAGGGCCACTGCGGCCATGCCGATCAGGGCCAGTGCCGGGCAGGTCGAGGCAAGCAGGCGGTTCATCGGAGTGCTATTCCTTATTTTGCGGGCGGGGGCAGTATGTTGCCGTCCTGCTGATAGGCGGGTTCGAAGATCGCGTTGCCCCAGCGGTCGGTAGCATCATGGAAATCGCCCTGGCGGCAGACGCCTTCGACGATCTCATGGCTGCGCTGGCGCTTGCGGTGATAGATGCGCGTCGTCTTCCACGGGCGCGTCAGGATATGGGGGGCGGTAATCTCCAGCTCGAAGACCAGCGTGTCGGGATCGGTCAGGTGGATCCGCTCGTTGACGGTCATGTCGCCATTATTGGGGATGCCGACCGCCTCGCTGACCGCGAGATAGACTTGCGGCAAAATGCCCCTGGTCTGGACGACGAGGGTTTGGCCTTCCCAATGTCCGACCGAATAGCCGTGGAAGCTGGGATCGGGGTCCTCGGGCAGGGGGCGGCCATCGGTATGGATGCGGCGCAAACGGTTGCCGTCGGACTCTCCAAGGATCGTGACGCGACCGGGGCTGAACAGGATTTCCAGCGCATTATGCGTGATCAGGATGAAGGTGGGCGTACCGTGCGGCAGGCAGTCGATCAGCAGCCCCTTGGGCCGGCCGGCCTGCTCCTCCGCGGTCCAGTGATCGACCTGCTTCTGGATTTCGGGCTTCCAGGGCACCGGATTGCTGGTGATCTGCGCATTCTGGTCGACAATGTCGGGCGACCAGCTGCCGCTCCAGTCGGGCAGCGCTGCGATCGCACGCCAGTCCGCGGCGGTGGGAGCGGGGTTGATCGGATCCGCCGCCGGCTGCGCCAGGGCGGGGGAGGCGAGCAACAGGGCCAGGGCGAGCGACAGGTGGCGCATGGCGTCCCTCATTTCGGTGGCTGGGCGCCGGGGATGGCGCCGACCGTCAGCACCTTGCCGGTTGCGACGATCGTTACCTTCTTGAACTGGGCGGCGCGGCGGCCGTCGCGGATCGGATTGATGTCCACGATCACCTTGTCGCCCGGCTTCAGCGACGTGCGCGACCACCCCATCTTGCTGAGATTGCCGGGGCTGGTCGGCAGCTCCAGCGACCAGAGGCCGGGCGCATATTTGCCGACCTGGCCCGCCTGTATCCACAGGATTGCGTGAGGCGCCGTCCATTGCAGGGTCTTCACCGTGCCTTCGAAGGTCATGGGCTTTGACGGATCGAACATCGCGAAGCTGTGATGCGCCGGCAGTGGCAAAGCGGGAGTGGCCAGTAGCAGGGCGGCGGCGATCAGGCGGGATAAAGGGCGAGACATAGGGTCCTGTTCCGAAGGGCTAGAGCATCGCGCGATGCGACAACAAAAACTGGGAGCGTGCGATCCGCGTCCGATTCAACGCAGCGCGCTCTAGGGTGTTGGCGCTTGCGCCTGATCGGGCGGGATCGGCGCGCCGCCCGCATCCTTGGGGATGGGCGTGAAGACGGCATTGCCTCGTCCGTCCACATCATCGAAATAATCCCCCTGGCGGCAGGAGGATTCCACCAGATCATATTTGCGTTCGCGATGGCGGGTGAAGGAGCGGCTCGCGTGCCACGGCGCCGCCAGCACCTTGGGCGCATGGACGGTCAGGTCGACCTTGAGCGTGTCCGGCCCCGTCAGATATATCCGTTCCTCGACATGCATGTCGCCATTATTGGGCAGGCCGACCCCCTGTCCCATGGGGATGAAGACCTGCGGCAGGAAGCCGGCCGTATCGACGACCAGAACGCCCCTTTCCCACCGGCCGATCGAATGGCCGCTGAAGGTCGGGTCCGGGTCCGCGGGGTGAGCGCGGCCATCGGTCCAGATCCGGCGGAGGCGGTTGCCGTCAAATTCGCCCAGCACCGTGACGCGTCCCGGCGTCACCAGAAATTCGACCGAATTGAGCGTCTGGGTGACGGAACTCGGCAGTCCTTCCGGCAGGCAGTTCACATAGATATTCTGCGGACTGCCGTCGTCCTCCAGCTTTTGCAGCGCGGCGATCTGCGCGGCTTGTTCCGGCCGCCAGGGAGGCGCGGTCTTGCTGCCCGGCGGGAAGCGGTCGAGCGGGCCCGGCGACCAGACGCCGGACAGGTCGGGAAGGCTGGCGATCGCGGTCCAGTCCTGAACAGCAGGGGCCTTGTTCACCGGCTCTTCCGGTTCAGCCGCGGCAACGGACAGGGTCCAGCCAAGGGCGCAGCTGGCGAGCAACGGCGCCAGGATCGGCGAAATCTTCATGAGGATCAGGCGGCGAGCTTGCCGCTGATGCGGCGCGCAGCGTCCAGGATCGGGGGCGCTTCGGTGCGTAGGAGCCAGTCGGGGCTGATGTCGACAAAGCTCACGATCCGGTCCTGATCGATGATGATGACGGCCGGCTGGGGAAATTCGGCCGTGCCGGTGCCGGTCAGCTCGCCGATCCAGCCGGGGCTGGGCTGTCCATCGGGCACGACATCGCGGTCGAAGGTGAGACCGAAGCGGCGCGCGAGCTGATTGCCGCGATCGCTGGCGACCGTATAGCGCAGAGCGTGCCGATCGCGGATCGCGGCCAGGCCCTGTTCGGGCAGATGAGGGCTGATCGCCACCAGCGACAGGCCGGCCTTTGCAAGTTCGGGCCAGAGCTGGCGATTATAATAGGGCAGGGCCAGATTGCAGGCGGGGCAGCCGGCGAAGCGGAAGAAGATCAGCACCGCCGGACCCTGCGCCACCAGAGTGTCGAGCGTCAGGGGCGCGCCATCGGCATCCGTCAGCTCGAAGGGCGCAACGGCGTCTCCGACCTGCACGACCTGGGACGGGTCGAAATCGGCCACCAGCCGCGCGCGGCGGTCGACATTTTTAGCGAGCTGCTCCGGTTCCCAGGTCCGCACCCGCTCTGCATGAAGCGCTTCGAACTGTTCGGTCAGGCTTTCCTGCGCCATCATCTATCTCCTGTTATGTGGGGTCAGGCCGCGTTCTTCTCAGCGCTCCGGACGGTGTAGCGGTTGACGGGCTGCGCGAGGCCCAGATGTTCGCGGAAGGTCGTTCCTTCATAATCGGTACGGAACAGGCCGCGCGCCTGGAGGATCGGGATCACCTTGTCCACGAAGAGGTCGAGTTGGCCGGGCAGCGGTTCGAACAGCACGAAGCCATCGGCGGCGCGGCTTTCGAACCACTGCTGCAACCGGTCCGCGACGGCTTCGGGAGAACCGACAAAGGCGCCGCGCGGGGTCGCCAACCGCTCCGCAACCTGCCGTAGCGTCAGATTTTCCGCGCGCACCTGGGCGAGGATGCGCAGCGTGCCGCTCTGCTGACTGTTGAGCCCGATATGTTCGACATCGGGGAAGGGCGCATCCAGATCATATTGGCGGAAGTCATGGTCGTTGAAGGTCCGCGACAGGAAGCCCAGGCCAGTGTCGATCGATTCCAGAGCCGCCAGTTCGCGATAGCGGGCTTCGGCTTCCTCGTCAGTGTCGCCGATGATGGGGGCGATGCCGGGCAGGATGAACAATTGCTCGGGATCGCGGCCGAAGCCCTTCGCGCGCGCCTTGACGTCGGCATAATAGGCCTGGCCCGCTTCCTCATCCTCGGCATGGGTGAAGATGACTTCGGCGCGCTTGGCGGCAAAGTTGCGGCCGTCGTCCGACGCGCCCGCCTGGAAGATGACGGGCTGGCCCTGGGGCGTGCGCTTGATGTTGAGGGGGCCGCGTACCTGGAAGAATTCGCCCTTGTGGTCGAGCCGATGCAGCCTGTCGGGATCGACGAACTGGCCGCTTTCCTTGTCGGCCTTGTGCGCGCCATGTTCCCAGCTGTCCCACAGGCCCTGCACGACGTCCAGATATTCGCCGGCGATACGGTAGCGCACGGCATGCGCCGGGTGCTCGGTCTTGCTGAAATTGGCGGCGGTGTCGCCCAGCCAGCTTGTCACGATGTTCCAGCCGGCGCGCCCGCCGCTCACATGATCGAGCGACGCGAACTGGCGCGCGACATTGAAGGGTTCGGAATAGCTGACCGTCAGTGTCGCGACCAGACCGATGCGCGAGGTCGTGGCGGCAAGCGCCGAGAGGATGGTGATCGGTTCGAAGCGGTTGAGATAATGGGGGCTCGACTTGTCCGTGATCGACAGGCTGTCGGCGACGAAGAGGAAATCGAACTTGCCCCGTTCCGCCGTGGCGGCCTGCTTCTGATAATGCGCGAGGCTGGTGCTGGCGTTCACGTCCCGATCCGGGTGGCGCCAGTCGTTCCAGGTACGGCCGACGCCGTGCAGGATGAAGCCGAGCTTGATGTGGCGTTGCTGTGACATGGTGGTTCTCACGCAGAGGGAATGAAGCTGGATGATAAAAGCCCGGTCGAGCGCCGACCAACGCGCATCGATCGTCCTTCTATGAGATGATCAAATAGGCGCGCATATTCCGGCGTGCCCGCGGTGCTACCGGCGGAAGGTGAGGGTGAACAGCACCGTCCGGGGGTCGGTGAGATTGGCCGAGCGCCAGGCGGGAAGGCGCGCCGCGCCCGAATTGCCGTCGATCGTGTAGCCGGCGCCCATCGCATATTGCTTGTCGAACAGGTTGCGGGCGGAGAGCGCTGCGGTCCAGAGGCCGTTTTCCGTGGTGTAGGACAGCCGGGCATTGACCAGCGTCTGCCTGGGCAGCCGGGACGTGATGGCATTATTGCCACTGGTATAGGAGGCGCTTTGATAGTTCACATCGGCATTGGCGACGATGTCGCCCGTAATCGCGACCGGCAGGTTCCATGTCACCGATGCGCGGCCCTGCCATTTGGGCGCGTTGGGAAGTGCCGCGCCGACGAAGGGCTGGCTGTTGATGGATGCGCCATCGGGATAATAGATGTTCGGCGGGATGATGGTGGGTACGTTTGCCGCGCCGATATATTCGTCCAGTCGGGCCTTCAAATAAGCGCCGTTCACGTCGAGGACCAACCCGTCGAACGGCACGAACTGCCCTTCGAATTCGATGCCGCGCGACGATCCCTTGCCTGCGTTGAAACGGCGGGTCAGCGGCTCGGCGGGATTGGTGACACGGTCCGTCGTGGTGATCTGAATATCATCGAAGGTCAGGTAAAAGGCGGTGAGATTTGCCGTGACCCGCCCGTCCAGCCATTTCGTCTTCAGACCCAGTTCGTAATTGGTGACGACTTCCGGATTGAAGGGCAGTTCGGCCTGGCGGGCGCCCGCGGCGGTCGGGGTTTGCGCGCGAAATTCATAGCCGGCCGACTTGGTCCCGCGGGAAATGGTGCCGTAAGCGGTGACATCGGGCGAGAATTTATAATCGATCGACACGCGTGGTTGCCAGGTCGTCCAGCTTTTGCGCGGATTGACCGACCAGACCAGCGTCGTGGGATCGCTGAACAACACTTGATAGAAGTTGTCGGCTGTCGCCGTCGTCGCGGACAGATTGTAGAGCTGATTGTTGTTGCTGTGCCGTTCATAGTTCAAGCGCAGGCCGGCGGTCAGCGTCAGCGCTTCGGTGGCGTCGAACTTGCCCTCGCCATACCAGGCGATATTGTCGGTCTTCTGGCGTATTTCCGTGTAGACCGGGCGATAACGAACCTGGTTGCGGATGGTGCTGTTCGCTATGCCGTTGAACGCCGCGCCGGTATTGGCCCGGCGATTGGTGAACCACCATTCGTGGAACAGATAGACGCCGGTGGTGAAGGTGAAGCGACCATAATCGCCCTTCAGCTGCAACTCTTCCTGATAGGTGCGGTCGCGATAATCGACCCACTGGCTGCCGCGGCCATAAAATTCCCCGACATTGTCGAACATCACCACCTGTTGCCAGCCATAGACGCCGGTCAGCGATGTCAGTTGCAGATGGTCGTCGATGTCATAGGCGATCTTGAGGCTGCCGGTCAGATGATCGAACCGCTGCTCGGGATACAGCTGATTATAGGCGTTGCGGTCGCTCCGCAGCAGATCCTGCACGCCGCGTGCGGATGAACGGTCGCGCACGCCATAGATGGACAGGATGATGTCCAGCTTGTCGCCGGGCGTCCAGCGCAGCTTGGCGCGGCCCGCCAGATAGTCGACGGTGTTGACGTCCCGGCCCGACTGGACGTGCGTGTCGAAACCGTCCCGGCCATGATAGGATACGGCGGCCGATCCAAAGATGTCGCCCCCCAGCGGGCCAGAGGCCGCGACGCCAAGGCGGCGGTCCAGATAAGTGCCGATCGACGCGATCGCCTTGAACCTGGGCGTTTCGTCGGGAACGGTGCTGGTGATGACGACGGCGCCACCGGCAGCGGCGTGGCCGAAGGCCTGGCCTTGTGGTCCGCGGAATATCTCCACGCGCTCTATGTCGAGCAGTTCCGACTGGGAGCCCAGATTCTTCGGAATATAGATGCCGTCCTGATAGACGGGGACGGACGGTTCGCCCTGCTCGTCCGCTTCGCCGACGCCGCGGATGAAGAAGCGGGCGTTGAGATAGGAGACGACGGTGCGCGCCTGATAAAGGTTGGGGACGATATTATCCAGTTCGCGCGTGGCGGTAATGCCTGATTGTTCGAGCCGGTCATTGGAAAGTGAAGTGATGGCAAGTGGCGTCTTTTGAATGTCCTTCAGCCGGTCATCCTTCTGGCCCGTGATGACGATGTCGGCCTCGGCCTCGGCCGCGTCGTCGATGGGCAGTTGCGCGCTGGCTGGATGAACGGCGAGAGCGGCGAGGCTGAACGCGAGAGGCCAATGGCGATGCTTTACGCGATGACGGCGTGTGGACATATGTTCCCCCTTTGATTTCGGGGGCCGGTCGAATGACGTTCGTCTCAGGATTCCCCTCAACAGGATATCGAATATTTGCCGGTTAGTTGTAAAACCAGTTAATTTGATAAGATTATCATGTAAGAAATACTATGATATATCTATCATTTCTTATTCTCTCTTCCAATATGTCCTGCTTTCAGGTTTCAGCCGACGCATCCGCATGCAAGGCGCGATAGCGTCGCGCGGCGGTTTCGCCTCCTTCCTGCAACAGGGGGCCGAGCAGATGATAGCGGTCGAGATGGCCGTCTTCGCCGGGCCGGTCCCATCCGTGGTCGCGCCGGATGCGGCCGAGATGGCCGGACGCACGGATCGCCTCCGGGTCCACCGCCTCTGCCGCATGCTGGTCGGGCGCGACATAGATGGCGTCCGACGTGCAATAAAGTTCGCACATATAGCAGGTCTGGCACTGATCCAGCCGGGCGATGATGGGGATGCCGTCACCCGCGTCCAGCACATGGGTGGGGCAGATGGCGACGCAGCTGTTGCAGCCGTCGCACAGGTCTTCGAATATGTGCGCGATCATTCCGCCGCCTCCGCATAGGCCCGGCTTTCCGGTCGCGTCCAGACCCGGTCCAGCCCGCCGGTCAGCAGGCGGACGGCGCCATCCGGCCGCAATCCCGGCGCATCGACGCGCACGTGGATGCCGCGGCTTTCCTTGCGGGCGATAGCCGCCGCCGTGCACCAGCGCGCCGTCGCCGTCATCGCGGCGGTCTCGCGCAGGCTGACCAGCGCCAGTCCATCCGCCCGGCCATGGTCGCCAAGTAAACGCCAATGATCGTCGAGCAGGGCAAGGCTGTCGGTCAGCTGCGCTTCGCTTCGCCACAGCGAATGTCGGTAGCCGTTCATATGATGATCGACGTCAGCCTCGATCGCCTTGCGGTCGATCGCGCGTTCCGCCGAGGCCGGATGGATGCCGACCGTGCCGACCGCCCGCGCCTTGCCCCGGTGGGTTTTCCGGGAGGAAAGCGCCCGCCGCGCTGCCGCCGCGCCCGCGATCTGGCCGGAGGTCAGCGCCCAGGCGCTGTTCACCGCGCCGCCGCCGCTGATCGCGCCGGTGGCGAGTTCGCGGGTCGCTGCGTCCCCGGCGGCATAGAGGCCGGGCACCGTCGTCACGCAATCCTCATCGATGATGCGCAGGCCGCCATT
>DATEDR010000173.1:0-2687 GCA_035281605.1 Sphingobium sp. | reverse complement strand
ACGCCTGTCCCAGCGCGCGCGCCGCATGCGCTACGCGGCCACCAACATTGTGCGCTACAGCCTTTATGCGCGCGGCGGCTACAGCGGCCTCTCTACCGAGTACAAGGCCCAGTTCGCGTGGGACATGCTGACCCCACTTTGGCAGACTATCGGGCGCGGCATTCGCAATGGCTGTCCAGTGCACATCGGCTTCGTGGACCGCCAGTTCGCGCCCCTCTCCTTCGACGGCGACGTCGATTCCCCTGACAGCAGCGTCCTGGTTCAGGCCCTGCGCCAGCTCGACGTCGCCATGGCGTCCTCCGATCCCATCGCCAGAACCCTCGCGAAGTTGCTTTACCAGCCGTTCCGCGATGCGCTCTCCAAGACCAAGGGACTTGCCTATGGTTAGCTACGTCAATTCGCTCGACCTGAACGTCTGGGAAGCGAACTTCACAGCCCAGGACTCCCTGATCCTGACGCGTTATCGTTTGTCCCCAGACGCGCAGGAAACTTTGCAGGGTTGGTCACGGGAGAAGTCAAAGCGCCCGAACGATGCCCCGTCGACTCTCCGCCTCGACGGGCTTTCCGAAATCCTGGCCTGGTTCGTACCCGAGATCGCCTTTATGCGGCGTCATCATTGGGACCACGAGACCCAGAGCCGGCCGCTCTCCTTCTTCCTTGTAGGTGATGTCGCCGCCGACGAAGGGCTGCGTCTCCGAGTCCAAGCGGCCATCGGCCTTTGGCTGACGCTGATCTATCCCGACAAGCCTGCGCAGATGCGCGCGGCGATTGCCGCGACCGCGATAACCGCCGCGAGTTGGACCCGGCTATCGGTGAATGGCGCGCTTCAGCCGCAGGCGGGCGCCTGCCCGAGTCCAGCGGACAATTTGCTGTTCGATGCAATTGCCGCACACGCCGTGCATGCGTTGGCCGGACAAGACTTGCGCTTCCGGAGTGGCACGCAACGCGTGCTCGTGGCTAAGGCCGCACAAGCGGACGCCTTCATGGGGGTGGAACTGGTCGCCTTTCCGCCACGCCAGACTCAGCGGGGCCTCTGGAGCGAAGTCGTCACCCTTTATACGCCTACCTATCCCGAGCGTCCGCGGCTTCACCTCCTGGCGCGGCCTTCGATCCGTAATTGGGGAGCGGTGAAGCGATGGACGGGTCGGAATGATCCCAATCGCGCGCTCGATGTTTTCATGCCCGCGATGGAGTCCGCCTCTGGCAACGCCTACCGGCACACCTCGTTCGACTTCCGCGCCAAGGCCGGCCCGGCCCCGGTCGAGGGCGGATACGGGCCCGCTATCGGCTATTGGCCGCACAAGGACGATCAGAAGATCTTCGACCTGGTGCGTCGCCTGACTGGCCGCGCCGCCCTCGCTCCGGGTGAACTGGCCCAGCCGGTGGTCGACGAGGATGGACTTTGGGTGCTGCCGCGCCTCGGAACCGTGCATGGTGATGACTGGCTGCCCGGCGGCACCGGCATCTCTTGGCCCGACCGTCACGACATCGGCGGATCTCTGGATCAGGCCCTGTCCAAAGCGGGCTTCAAGGCGGTCGAGCCGATGACACGCGCCCGCGCAGTCATGCCTCTCGACAAGCCATTCAACAGCAAGGCGAGCGACGAGACTTTCGCTGCGCGTCGGCGCGCGGTCCGCATGGCGTTGGAGGCGGTGGGCGCGCCCACCGCCCAGGTCGATCTCTTCATCTTCCAGCGCCGGGAGGACGCGCCAGAACGGCTCGCCCGCGCTCTCCTCGACGAGCTCGGCCCGCCGCAGGCGCAGGAGGCCGGGGTGCTATCGTGGGGCTGTGGGCTCACAATCCGGTTGCACTCGGTCAATGCCGGCGTCTTGGCCGAGGAAGTCTCCTGGACGGAGGCTACAACGGAGGAGACGAAAGCCCTCAACCCCGCCCAGTTGCGCAGCATCCGCGAGATGAACCGCTCGCAGGCTTTTGACGATGCGCAAAAGGCGATGGCTGCCCATCTTGCGGCAGCCCGCGCCGGGACCACGGGCGTAGGCTGGGCGATCCTGGAAATGCCCGAGGCTTTGCAAGGGCGTGCGGGCGATCCGTTCCAGCTTGCGCGGCGGGCGCTCGCGCAGGCCGGTCTCCTGCCTCAGGTGGTACTGACGTCTGTCGAGGCCCTGTCGGAAAGTACGATGAAGGCGAAGTACGGATCGGCGCTTAGCGATTGCCTGCGCATGCTCGGCGTCCTGCCGGTGGAGGACCTGCCGCAGGAGTTGCAACCGGCCTCCTTGACCGTGATCCAAAGGAACACGGACATCGTGGCGGGCCAACAGCGCAAGGGCCACGCCTTCCCTTTGGCCGCTCGCATCAAGGAAGGGCAATTGGAGTGCGCGCTTCCGGATGAGGCCGGGACACCGCAGTGGATGCCCTATGCGCTCTCCGTCTTGCGGGTCCTGAAGGGCGATTACGGCAAGTTCGGCCGCGGCCGCCAGGAGGAGAACGTCGCCAAGTTCGAGACCTTCTTCACCATGGCGATGGAGGACATCAACCGGATCGGTCCAGCCCTGATGATTTGCGAGGGCGAAACGCTGACCCACAAGCTCTCGGCACTGGCGAACGGAAGGCTGGTTTTCGACCAACTCACGATCGCCAACAGAGTGCTCACGCCGAAGGACCTGCCCAATCTGCGGATAGTCCGCACCAGCCCTGATCCCAAGCGGCAACCCTATTATCACCACGAC
>DATEDR010000172.1:0-5412 GCA_035281605.1 Sphingobium sp. | reverse complement strand
GACCTGCTCGCCCTCCCCGGCGTCCTGTGGAACGGCGTTCTGCTGACGCGCACGCTCGCCAAGGCAGGCGTGCCGGCGCATCACGGCATCACGCCGGTGGAGATCACCGGCGGCGCCGAAACCGGCGTCAATGGCGTGCGCTTTCGTGACGCTTGGGGCGCGGAACAGACGATCAGCTGCGATGCGGTGGCCGTCGGCTATCATCTGCGGCCCGAGACGCAGCTGGCGGACCTTGCGCGCTGCGAATTTGTCTTCGATCCCGGCACGCATCAATGGCTCCCCAAGCGCGATGCGGATGGGCGCGCCACAACGCGGGGCGTCTATCTGGCGGGCGACGGGGCGAAGATACTTGGCGCTCGCTCGGCGGAGGCGAGCGGGAAGCTGGCCGCGCTGGCCGCGCTTTCCGACCTCGGCTTGCCGGTCGACGCCGGCGAGATGACGGCGTTGCGCCGCGCCGTTGCGACCTATGCGAAGTTCGCGCGCGGCCTCGCCAAGGCTTTCCCCTGGCCCGTCAAACAGGCCGCTGCCCTACCCGACGAGGCGATCGTCTGCCGCTGCGAAGCTGTTACCGCCGGCGATCTTCGCTCTGTCATGCGCGAGACCGGCGCCATCGAAGCCAATCGCGCCAAGGCCTTCAGCCGCGTCGGCATGGGGCGCTGTCAGGGCCGCTATTGCGGCCTCGCGGCGGCGGAACTGATCGCCGCTGAGGCCAAAATCCCGGTCGAACAGGTCGGCCGTCTGCGCGGGCAAGCGCCGGTCAAGCCGCTGCCCATCGCCATCGGAGAAGAAGAAGAATGAGCGGGGCAAGCGACGTCATCATCGTGGGTGGCGGCCTCATGGGCTCCTCGGCGGCGCTGTTTCTGCGCGGCCATGGGCTGTCGGTCACGCTGCTGGAAACCGACCTGATCGGGCGGCAGGCGAGCGGCACCAATTTCGGCAATGTGCGGCGGCAGGGGCGTGCGCTGCACCAGCTCCCCCTCGCCAACCGCGCCATTACCATCTGGCGCAAGTCGCGGGAGCTGCTGGGCGCGGACGTGGAATATCTCCAGTCGGGGCATATCCGCGTCTGCTATCGCGAGCGGCCCGAACTGGTCGGCGCGATGGAAGACTATGCCGACAAGGCGCGGCATGAAGGGCTGGACCTCGAACTGCTGACCGGCAATGCGCTGCGGGCGAAATTTCCCTTTTTTGGGGCCGATGTATTGGCGGGGTCTTATTCCGCGATGGACGGCCATGCCAATCCGCGCCTCGCCGCGCCCGCCTTCGCGCGGGCGGCGCAGCGGATGGGGGCGGCGATCCATGAGAATAGCAAGATCGTGGATGCGCAGAAGGTGGGTGAGGATTTCATCGTCACCGCCGAAGATGGCCGCACTTTTCGCGCGCCGATCCTGCTCATCACGGCGGGCGCCTGGGGCAATGCGCTGTCCTCGCAATTTGGCGAGCCGGTGCCCATCGTCCCCAAGGGGCCGAATATGAGCGTCACCGAGCCGGTGCCCTACGCGATCCATCCCGCGGTTGGCGTGATGACTCCGCTGGAGGAGGAAACCGTCTATTTCCGGCAGGTGGCGCGCGGCAATGTCGTGTTGGGCGGGAGCACGCGCGGGCCTTCCTACCCGGACGATTATCGCGCCTATGTGCTGCCGCAGAACACGATGAGTCAGCTGAAGCAGATCCGCCGCCTCGCGCCTGCCCTGGGCAAGCTCAACATCATCCGCGTCTGGTCGGGCATCGAGGGCTATCTGCCCGACAGCCAGCCCGTCATGGGGCCGAGCGCCACGACCAGCGGACTCTATTATGCCTTCGGCTTTTCGGGCGCGGGGTTCCAGATCGGGCCGGGCGTGGGTGAGACGATGGCGGAAATCATCGCCAAGGGTGGGACGGATATTCCGATGGAGCCGTATCGGATCGGGCGGTTTGCTGAGACCTCCTAACTTTCACCAACCTCCGTTCGCATCGAGCGAACGGAGGAAAGGGGTCAAAACTCGATCAGCGCCGTCTTGGTCTTGAGGTTCGCCATATAGGCTTCGCGCCCCAGATCCTTGCCGATCCCGGACTGCTTGAAGCCACCGGTCGGCAGGATGAAGTCGTTGCTCCGCCCATAGCGGTTAACCCAGACCGTGCCCGCCTCCAGCGACCGCGTGGCCCTCAGCGCTAGCGCAACATCGCCGGTATGCACACCCGCCGCCAGCCCATAATCGCTATCGTTGGCGAGCGCGTAAGCCTCTTCCTCATCGGCAAAGGTCTGGACCGTCAGCACCGGCCCGAAAATCTCCCCCTGCACGGCTTCGCTCTTCTGATCGACACGTCCGAGCAGTGTGGGGGCAAAATAGCTGCCCTCCTGCGGCGAAGTCGCCCAGCCGCCACCGGCCAGCACCTCGGCGCCTTCGGATATGGCGCGCTTGACGATGCCGTCCATCCGGTCGAGCTGGCCTTCGGAAATGATCGGCCCCAGCGTCGTATCGGTACGCCAGGTCGGCCCGGCCCTATGCGCGCTGAAGGCAGCGAGGATACGGTCGATCACCTGATCCGCGACATTCTCCTGCACCAGCAGCCGCGATCCGGCGACGCAGACCTGCCCGGCGTTGAGCGTGATCGCCCGCGCCACGATAGCCGCTGCCTTGTCCAGCCCGGCATCGGCAAATACGATCTGCGGGCTTTTGCCGCCCAGTTCCAGCGTCACCGGCTTAGGTCCGGTTTCCGCGCAGGCCGCCATGATCGCCGCGCCCGTGCGGGTGGAGCCAGTGAACGTCACCTTGGCGACTTCTGGACGGCGCACCAGCCGATCGCCCACCGAGCGGCCATCGCCCTGCACGATGTTGAACACGCCTGCGGGCAGGCCTGCTTCAATAGCCAGTTCCGCGAGGCGCACGATGCTGAAGGGTGTCATTTCGGAGGGCTTCAGGACAACGCTGTTCCCCGCCGCGATGGCCGGCGCGATCTTCCAGCCCGCCATCACCAGCGGCAGATTCCACGGCGCGATCGCCGCCACCACGCCATAGGGTTCCGTGAGAGTAAGGCCCAGCTTGTCGGGCGTCGTCGCGGCCACTTCGCCACCGACCTTGTCCGCCCACTCCGCATAGAATCGGATCGTCTCTGCGGTGTAGCTCAAATCCCAGGCGTTGATCTCGTTGATCGTGCGGGTCGACCCTAGCGCCTCCAGCGGAGCCAGATTGGCCGCGTCCGCCTCGATCAGGTCGGCCCAGCGGCGCAGTATCTTCATCCGGCCGCGCGGGTCGCTCTGCGCCCAGCCGCTTTTCTTGTACGCGACCTGCGCGTTTTCGACCGCTTCGGCCAGTTGGCCGGTATCAACAGAATCAAGTTCCGCCTGCACCCGGCCGTCGGAGGGGCGCCGCACCGTGATCGCCTGTCCTCGCCCCTCGACACGGCGGCCGCCGATGAAGTTGTTGGCCTTCGCCAGGTTGATCAGATCGGGGTTGAAACCGTCCACGACGCATATCTCCTTTTACGGGCGTGCCGATAAGATAGGATAGCGTTCCGGCATTTGTCGCAATTGCACGGGAAAGTCGGCGCGATAATCTTCCAAAAAAAATGCGAAGGCGGCAGCCAATGCTTGTCGCCGCGCCATAATGTCCGGGTCAGTGATTCATGACCAAAGGCGGGGTTCCCTCCGCCAAGGAGCAAGACGGATGGCGACAGGCATAGAGGCGATGGTGGATCTGCGGCGCATGACCGCCGAAGACTTGACCGCCGCCCACGACCTTTCCCACGAACAGAAATGGCCGCACCGAATCGAGGATTGGGAGCTGCTGTTTCAGCTCGGCTTCGGCTATGTAGCGGAGCGGGCCAATGCGGATGGTCAACCGGAGATTATCGGCACCGCCATGGCCTGGCTCTATGGCGATGATGCCGCGACTCTGGGCATGGTGATCGTCTCGCCGAAGGCGCAGGGGCTGGGGATCGGCCGCCGCCTGATGGACGCGGTGCTGAACGATCTGGGCGACCGCACCGTGCTGCTCAACGCCACCGACGAAGGCGCGCCGCTTTATCGCAAGCTGGGGTTCGAACCAACAGGGCCGGTGATCCAGCATCAGGGGGCCGCCTTTGCAGTGCCCATCGCCGAACTGATCCCCGATGAACGCGTGCGGCCGCTTGGCGCCAAGGATTTGGTAACGCTGCACGATCTCGCCCGGCGAGCGACCGGCATGGATCGCGACAAGTTGCTCGACACGCTGGTGCCGGGTGCACAGGGCGTGGTGCTCACCCGCAGCAATGAACCGGTCGGTTTCGCGCTCTTCCGCCGCTTCGGGCGCGGCTATGTCGTCGGGCCGACCATCGCGCCGGATACGGGCGGAGCCAAGGCATTGATCTCCCACTGGCTTGGGTCCAATAGCGGCATATTCTGCCGGCTCGACGTGCCGGAAGAAAGCGGACTGTCGGGCTGGCTGGACGAACTGGGCCTGCCCTGCGTCGGCCGCGTCATGCGGATGGTGCGTGGGCCGGCCCCCGCAACCGATCCCTCCGTCCAGACCTTCTCCCTCACGACACAGGCGCTCGGATGACCCTCTCCCTTAATAATCCTTCGCTGTTGATCGAACGCGCCTTCATTGGCGGCGAGTGGGTCGGCGCCGTCTCAGGCGCGACGCTCCCGGTCGACAATCCGGCCACCGGCGCGATCATCGGCACGGTCCCCGATTGCGGTGAAGCCGACACGCAGGCCGCCATCGCCGCTGCAGAGGCCGCCTGGCCCGCATGGCGCGCGAAGACGGCGGGCGAGCGCGCGGCGCTGCTGGAACGCTGGCACGCGCTGGTGCTGGAGAATATCGCCGATCTCGGCCGCATCATGACCGCCGAACAAGGTAAACCGATCGCCGAAGCCGAAGGCGAAATCCGCTACGCCGCGAGCTTCATCAAATGGTTCGCGGAGGAAGCACGCCGCATAGAGGGCGGCATCATCCCCGCGCCGGAGGCCAATCGCCGCATATTGGTGATGAAGGAGCCGGTCGGCGTCTCTGCCGCGATCACGCCCTGGAACTTCCCGGCGGCGATGATCACCCGCAAATGCGCGCCTGCCTTGGCAGCGGGTTGCCCGGTGGTGGTGAAGCCCTCCGAACTCACGCCCTATAGCGCGCTCGCCTTGGGCCGGCTGGCTCAGGAAGCCGACATCCCGGCGGGTGTGTTCAATATCGTCACCGGCATGCCGACCGCAATCGGCGGAACGCTGACAGCGAGCCCGGTGGTGCGGAAGCTCTCCTTCACCGGATCGACCCGTATCGGTGCGCTGCTGATGCGGCAGAGCGCCGACACGATCAAGCGGTTGAGCCTGGAACTGGGCGGCAATGCGCCGCTGATCGTGTTCGACGATGCCGATCTCGACCTTGCCGTCGCCAGCACCATGGTCAGCAAGTTCCGCAATGCCGGGCAGACCTGCGTGTGCGCTAACCGGATTTTGGT
>DATEDR010000171.1:0-5744 GCA_035281605.1 Sphingobium sp. | reverse complement strand
CACGACATTTCCAGGCCGCGGTTCACGGCCTGCTGGATCTGCATCTTGGCCGCGCCGTAACGGGCCGTATCGACCGTGCCCATGATGATGATGGCGAGGAAAGGCGCGACCAGGGCCGTTTCCACCAGGGCAACGCCTTTCGTTTCGGCGATCAGGTCGCCCAACCAGACAGGAAGCGATGACCGGGCATCGCCTTGCGTCCGTAGACGCGTCAGCTGACCCGCTTTATCCCGCAGCAGTCGATTGAAAATCGCAGGCAGCATCGAAAACCCCCATGACGTAGGGGATTTCCTATAGAAATTGCCTGAGCAACCGCTTAAAAATTGTGGATAACAACAAGTAAATGCGGGTCTACTATATACATATATCCTCAGATATATTTAGAAGAGGTTAATAGCGGGCAGCGCTGTCCTCAAACCGTTGGAAAGAGGTGAATGAGGAAGTTTTCGGTTCCGACGGCAATCCTGCTGCTCACAGCATGTGGCAGCCAGGACAACAATAGCGATCGATCCATGGGCAATAATATCGCAGGCGGAAGCGCGCCCATCATCGACCATCGTGACGTTGTCCGGGACAGCGACGCGCAAGCAGGTCCGACAGCCTCAGTCCTCCCGGCCAAAACCCTCCCCCCGCCCTCTCCCAGCCCGGCAGAACCCAGTTCCGAGACACGCTATCGCGCAATCGGGACCGAGCCCTTCTGGGCCGTGACGATCAAGGGATCGTTCGCCACGCTGGAGCGGCCGGACAGGGCGCCGCAGCATTTTTCCCTTTCTCGCACCGATGATGGGCGCTCGACCCGCTACATCGCGAATAGCTTCGTCCTCACGGCCACCCCAGGCCCCTGCAGCGACGGCATGAGCGATGCGGTCTGGTCCGACCGAGTCTCGGTGGCGTTCGGCGAGGGAACGTTGAAGGGGTGCGGCGGGACGCGGGACGATCAGGGCATGGGCGCGCCCTGAGCGGGTAAGAGCGGTCTTTCATTCTCCGCAGACCCGCCTAATCTCTCCGCATCGCCTCTGCGACCAGCGCTTCGGCTTCCATCAGCAGCGCATCTTCACCGGCTGCCTGGGCGACCTGTTCGCGGCCGATGATGATCAGCACGGGCACGGCCAGCGGGCTCACCCGGTCGAGCGTCACATGCAGCATGGTCGCGCTCGCTCGATCGATCAGGTCGCCCAGCCGTCCCACATCGGTCATGCGCGCGCGCGCATCGGCCCAGGCCGCCTTCAGCAGCAGATGGTCCGGCTGATATTTGCGCAACACGTCATAGATGAGGTCGGTCGAAAAGGTGACCTGTCGTCCGGTCTTGCGCTTGCCAGGATGCTGCCGCTCGATGAGCCCCGCGATGACGGCAACGTCGCGAAAGGCGCGCTTCAGCAAGCTCGACTGTTCGACCCAATCGATGAATTCATGATCCAATATGTCGGCTGAAAACAGGCTTTGTGGATCGGTCACCGGCTTCAGCCCATAAACCGCCAGCGCATAATCGTTGGACACGAAGCCAAGCGGCATCAGCCCCTGCGCGTCCATGCGACGGGTCAGCAGCATGCCGAGCGACTGGTGCGCGTTCCATCCTTCGAAACTGTAGCAGACGAGATAATGCCGCCCCTCATGCGGAAAGGTTTCGATGAGCAGCTGCCCAGGCTCCGGCAGCGCGGAGCGATCGCGCTGCACTTCCAGCCATTCCCGCACATCGTCCGGAAAGCGCGGCCACTCCTGCGGTTCGGCCAGGAAATGGCGGACGCGGTTCGCGAGGCGCGTCGACATCGCCATGCGCGTGCCGCCCCAACTGGGGATGCGAGCCTGCTTGGCGGTGCCGCGGACGATCAGGTCGGTCAGGTCCATCCGCACGACCTCCAGCGCCATGCCGGAAAAGAAGAAACTGTCGCCCGGCCGCAGCGTCGCGGCGAACCCCTCCTCCACCGTGCCGAGCTTTCTGCCATTGGCGAAGCGCACGGCGAGCGCGGGCTGGTCGACGATGATGCCGGCGTTCAGGCGATGCTGCTGGATGAAGCGGGGGTGCGACACGCGCCAGGTCCCATCGGCCTCTCGGGTGAGCCGCTTGAACCGGTCATAGGCGCGCAGTGCATAGCCGCCGCCTTCGATGAAGTGCAGGACATGTGCAAAGCCCTCGTCCGTCATCGCGCTGTAGGGAGTGGCCGATCGGATTTCCGCCAGCAATTCCTCCTGGCGGAAGGGGCCGGCGCAGGCGATTCCCATGACATGCTGGGCCAGCACGTCGAGCGCGCCCGGCCGGAAATCGTCGGCGTCGCGTTCGCCCTCCTCCACCGCGTCCAACGCGGCGCGCGCCTCCAGATATTCAAAGCGGTTGCCCGGGATCAGGATCGCCTCGCTCGGCATGTCGAGCCGGTGATTGGCCCGGCCGATGCGCTGAAGCAGGCGGGAACTGCCCTTAGGCGCGCCCATCTGGATGACGCAATCGACATTGCCCCAATCTACGCCCAGATCGAGGCTGGCCGTGGCGACCAGCGCGCGCAGCCGCCCTTCCGCCATCGCATTTTCGACCTTGCGCCGCGCTTCGACGGACAGGCTGCCATGATGGATGGCGATCGGCAGATTGGCGTCGTTGGCCGACCAGAGTTCCTGAAAGATCAGTTCGGCCAGTCCTCGCGTGTTGCAGAAGACCAGCGTCGTCGCCCGCCTCTCTATCTCCGCCATCACCTGACGCGCGGCATATTTGCCCGAATGGCCCGACCAGGGGATGCGCCCTTCCGGGATCAGGATGGCGACGTTCGGATCGGCGCCCGGTTCGCCGATGACCGGGGTAACGGCGTTGATGTCGCCATCGGGCGCCAGCCAGGCGCGATAGGCGTCGACATCGGCCACCGTCGCCGACAGCGCCACGCGGCGCAGCGCCGGGTTGATGGTCTGAAGCCGCGCGAGCGACAGGCTGAGCAGGTCGCCTCGCTTCTGGGTCGCGAAGGCGTGAACCTCGTCGATGATGACGGTCCGCAGCTTGGCGAAGAGCAGGAAGCTGTCGGCATAGCTCAGGAGCAGCGACAGCGACTCCGGCGTCGTCAGCAAAATCTGCGGCGGCCGCGCGCGCTGGCGCGCCTTGCGGTCGGACGGCGTATCGCCAGTGCGCGTTTCGACCCGGATCGGCAGGCCCATCTCCTCGATCGGAGTCAGAAGATTGCGGCGAACATCGACCGCCAGCGCCTTCAACGGCGAGACATAGAGTGTATGCAGCCCCTCGGTCGGGCTTTCGATCAGGTCTGCGAGCGTGGGCAGAAAGCCGGCCAGCGTCTTGCCCGCGCCGGTGGGCGCCACCAGTAGGCCATGCGCGCCCGATCGCGCCGCGGCCAGCATATCGCGCTGATGACGGCGCGGGGCCCAGCCGCGGGAGGCGAACCATTGCTCCAGCGGGTCGGGCAAGCGTGGGTCCATGTGGCGGATGTAGGGTGCCCGGCCGAAATCGTCACCTCCCCTCGCGGATCGGCATGTCGGGCTGGCCCTTTCCGCAGCGAAAAGCGTTATACTCCTTGCCACCAGAAGGGCACGCCCCGATGCGGTGCCCAAGCAGGAGACCAGCATGACCGGCGAAACCGAAGCCGAACTCACGGGCGCGGAGCCGACGCGCAACCGGCGGCGTCCCAAGCCCCCGATCATGGAGATTGGCGGCCGCAAGTTGAAACCGGCGACGCTGATGATGGGCCATGGCTACGACCCTACCCTGTCCGAAGGCTCGTTGAAGCCTCCCATATTCCTCACCTCCACCTTCGCCTTCGAAAGCGCAGCGGCGGGCAAGCGGCATTTCGAAGGGGTGACGGGCCTCCGCCCCGGCGGCGCCGAGGGCCTCGTCTATTCGCGCTTCAACGGGCCCAATCAGGAAATCGCCGAAGACCGGCTGAGCGTGTGGGAAGAGGCGGAGGACGCCCTGCTCTTTTCCAGCGGCATGTCGGCGATCGCCACCACCCTGCTCGCGCTGGTTCAGCCGGGCGACGTCATCGTCCATTCCGCGCCCCTCTATGCCGCGACCGAATCGCTGATCGGCCGGACGCTCGGCAAGTTCGGCGTCCAGTGGCTGGATTTCCCCGCCGGCGCGAGCGAGGAAGAGATTGGCGCGGTGATCGAACAGGCCAAGGCGCTCGGCCGAGTCGCGCTCATCTATCTGGAAAGTCCCGCCAATCCGACGAATGTCCTTGTCGACCTGGAAGCGGTCGCGCGCTGCCGCGACGCCCTGTTCGAACCGGGCGGAGCCATCCCGCCGATCGCCATCGACAATACTTTCCTTGGCCCGCTCTGGCACCATCCGCTGAGCCATGGCGCCGACCTCGTCATCTACAGCCTCACCAAATATGCCGGCGGGCACAGCGATCTGGTGGCAGGCGGCGTGCTGGGGTCGAACGCCCTCATCAACAGCATCCGCCTCATGCGCAATACGATCGGCACGATCCTCGATCCTCATTCGGCCTGGATGCTGCTGCGCTCGCTCGAGACGCTGGAACTGCGCATGACCCGCGCGGGCGAGAGTGCCGCCAAGGTCTGCGCCTGGCTCCGGGACCAGCCGCAGGTGGAGAAGGTCGTCTATCTCGGCTTCCCCGAAACGGAGCGGCAGGCCGACATCTACCAGCGGCATTGCTCGGGCGCCGGATCGACCTTCTCGCTCTATCTGAAGGGCGGCGAGCCCGAAGCCTTCGCCTTTCTCGACGCGCTGAAGATCGCCAAGCTGGCCGTCAGCCTGGGCGGGACGGAGACGCTGGCGAGTCATCCCGCCGCCATGACCCATTTGTCCGTCCCGGCCGAGCGCAAGGCGGCGCTCGCCATCAGCGACAATATGGTCCGCATCTCGATCGGCTGCGAGGATGCCGACGATCTGATCGCCGACTTCGCGCAAGCGTTGAACGCGGTGGGATGAGCCGGGAACGGCCCCTCCTCCGGGTGGGCCTGTCTAGCGCCAGTCCACCCGCGTCCAGCCGCGTTTCGCCGCCAGCTTCGCCAAGGGTTTGTGCGGATTGGAGGCGAAGGGCGCATCCGCGAATTCCAGCATCGGCGCGTCGGACACATGATCGGAATAGGCGCGGATATGCGCTTGCGTCCGGTCGATCGCCTCGGCCGCCATCCAAGCCTTGATCATGCGCAGCTTGCCCGTATCGTAGCAATTCTCGCCAGCGATCCGTGCGCGCACATAGCGCAGGTCCTGGCTCAGATGGTCGGTCGCGATCACCGCGTCGAACCCCAGCCGCCGGGCGATCGGTTCGACATACAGGCGGTAGGATGCCGTCGCGAGGACCAGCCTGTATCCGTCCGCCCGGTCCTGCGCGATCCGCGCGAGCGCGCCCGCGCGCACGTTGCCCGCCACCACCTTGGCCGCATAGCTTTCGACATGGGGCATCAGTCGGGCCCGCTCGACCCTGTGGCCGATCATCAGCGCCTGGTTCATTTCCTTGAGCCGCTGCCGGCTGATCAGTCGCAGGACATAGGCCAGCATCAGCAGAAGAACACCGGGAAAAAGGACCAGCCGCCATGGCGCCATCCGGCGCGCGACATGGATGAGGAAGCCGGTATAAGTGCCGCTGAACGTGACGGTGCGGTCCATATCGTAGATTGCAAGCCGGTGCGTCATGCCGTTTCCGAAACTTTTGCCGATCCCTGTCGTTCTGTCGTGCGGATGGGCCGTTTCGGCTTGCCGTGCAACTGATAATGGATCACTAAACCCCCTTGATGAACAAAGCCGCCGATCTAGCTCTGGAAACGCGCGATGGCGGCACGGTCGTTCAGCT
>DATEDR010000170.1:0-9894 GCA_035281605.1 Sphingobium sp. | reverse complement strand
ATCCTGCCGATGACCAATCGGTCGCTCTATGTGCTGGGCAAGAAGGTCGGTACGACCAGCCTGACGCTCTACGACAATCGCAACATGCTGATTGCGGTGGTGGATGTCGCGGTCGGCCCCGATGTGGTGACGCTGAAGCGGCAATTGTCTGAACTGATCCCCGGCGAGGAGATCGGCGCGCGCATGTCCAACGACGCGGTCGTGCTGACCGGCACGGTGTCGAATGCGGCCGCTGTCGACCGGGCAGTGCAGGTCGCACGGACCTATGCCGGTGAGGACAAGGTCGTCAACATGCTGTCGGTCGGCGCTTCGCAGCAGGTGATGCTGGAAGTGCGCTTTTCCGAAGTGAACCGGCAGGCGGCGAAGGATATCGGCCTTAATCATAGCTTCGTCGGCAAGAAGACGGCCGGCAGCATCGGTAACCTGTCCGCCGACTCCATCGTGCCGACCAATAATGGAGGCACGCCGACCATCCTGCTGGATGGCCTGTCCGATGCATTCGGCGTGGGCACCTGGTCCTACAAGCTGGGCAGCCTAAACATCTTCTCCGCCCTCGACGCGCTGGAGCGCAAGGGGCTGGTGAAGACCTTGGCCGAGCCGACGCTGGTCGCGCTGTCGGGCGAGACGGCATCCTTCCTTGCAGGCGGCGAGTTTCCCATCCCCGTGGTTCAGAGTAACAATGGCGGTGGGGGTACTGGTGGCAACGGCGGCGGCGGCATCACCGTCGAGTTCAAGCCGTTCGGCGTCAGCCTGGGCTTTACACCGACCGTGCTGAGCGACGGCATCATCAGCCTGTCGGTCGAGCCGGAAGTGAGTTCGATCGATCCGTCCGCATCGGTGTCGATCAACGGCCTGGTTGTTCCCGGCCTGCTGACGCGGCGCGCCAAGACCGTGGTCGAGCTGCGCGACGGGCAGAGCTTCGCGATCGCGGGCCTGCTGCGGAATGACTTTCAGGATACGGTGCGGCAGCTGCCGATATTGGGATCGCTGCCGATCATCGGCGCGCTGTTCCGCTCGACCGGTTTCCAGAAGCAGGAAACCGAGCTGGTCATGATCGTGACGCCGCGGCTGGTGAAGCCGATGCAGGCCGCCGATGTGAGCCTGCCGACCGACAGGGTGGGCAATCCCAATGAGCTGGACCTGTTCCTGATGGGGCGGACCGACAAGGCGGTGGGGATCAACCCGCTCGTTCCCAACGCGATGCCGCCGCAAAAGAAGGCCGCGCCGGCTCCGAGCGTGCCGGCTGCTGCGGCTCCCGCGGGCACGACGCAAAGCGGCTACGAGCTATGAGCGGAGAACGGACCATGCGCAGATTTTCCCTTGCCGCAACGCTGGCCCTGCCGGCTTTGGCGGGGTGCACCGCGAACGACCCGACCTTTGGCGGGGCCGTGCGGAGCAACTATGCGGTGCAAGTGATCAATCCCGAGCCGCGCTATGAAGGCACGCTGGTCGAGGGGGGCGACGGCACCCGCAGCGCGGCGGCGGTCGAACGCTACCGGACGAACAAGGTGAAGCCCCCGGCTACGATCAGTACGACATCGGGCAGCAGCGGCGGCGGCAGAAACTGAGTGGGAGGCGAGTGGGGTTCATGTCTGCCTGGCGGAAAAGTCTGTTACGGTCGACCAGCGGCGCGGTAGCGCCCACGGTCGCGCTGTCGCTTTTCGGTTTGATCGCCGCGGGCGGAATCGCGTTTGATTATGCACGGATGGCAAGCCTCGACAGCGAACTTCAGACGGCCGCAGATCAGGCGGCGCTGGCTGCGGCGACACAATTGGATGGAAAGTCTAATGCGTGCAGCCGTGCTGCCGGTGCAGCGAGCGCCCTGATCCGCAATGATACCCGGTTCGCCAATGACAGAGGTGGTCTTGCGATAACCATAGCGAACGAAGCAACCTGCGACCGCACTGGATTCATCAAATTCTATACGAATAAGGATCGCAGCGACACAGGGACGTTGACAGACGCGAACGCCAATTTTGTCGAGGTCACGGTCAACTCGCGCACGGCTTTCTTCGCGCTGACGCCTATAATTTCGGTGCTTTCATCGGGATCGCTGTCTGCAACAGCATATGCCGGATTGGGAGAGGCGGTGTGCAAGGTGCCGCCTCTCATGCTGTGCAATCCCAGCGAAACAAGTACAAACACCACCTTCAACGTAAGCGCGCTGGTCGGAAAAGGGCTTCGGTTGGTAGCCAACGATGGTGGCGGATATACGCCGGGGAATTTCGGCTTTCTTGAAACCAACGGCATGTCGGGCAACAACGCATTGCGGGATGCAATGGCCTTAGGCACGACGACTTTTGATTGTACCAAAGGCGATGGGGTTACCACTGAGCCGGGCATCCCAAACTCCGTGTTTGAGGCTATCAACACGCGATTTGATATGTATAGCAACGTGAACAGCGTTTGCGGCGCGAACGGAAGTCTTTGCCCTCCTTCGGCTAATGTTGGCAAAGATGTTGTTATGCAGAGAAATAGTAATGGTAATGGTGGAAATTGTCCTTCATCTTCCTCTTCAAATGGCAGTGGCGGTGCGGGCTGGCGGCTGGTTGATGATGCTGACGCCTATCTGCCCAGTGACACAAATGACATTACCAACACGCCACTGGCCATGGGACTACCGCGTGATAAGTGCCACGCGATCAGCGATGAAGGCATTTGTGGCGGGCCCCTTGTAAAGAGTCGAATTGGTGATGGCGACTGGGATGTGAACGCCTATTGGCGGGTGAATCATGGGGGCGTCAATCTCTATGGGGACACCACCTCGTATAATGGGCAAACGCCTGGGCAGGCTTTAGGTTATACGACTTCGACATCCACAAAGCCGACACGTTACGCCGTCTATAGGTGGGAAGTCGCGAACAATTCTTTGCCAATGCGTACTTTGTCGGGCGACCGATCCAGCTTTACAGCCCCGGTATGTCAGCCCGGATCGGCGGTGACACCAACCGCCAGCGCAGATCGGCGAAGGATGACGGTAGCGGTGGTCAATTGCCTTAGTGCGAATAACGGAGGGCAGGTACAAGGGAGAAGTCGAGGTCTTGAAGTTGTTGACTGGATCGATGTCTTTATTGTCGAGCCTACGCTGGTTCGACCGAAAGGTAATCCAAGTCGTACAAATTCAAATGACCTATATGTTGAGGTGATAGGAACCGCTGGCGCGCAAACCAATGGGACCGTAGCGCCACAATATATCCAGAAATACACTCCTTATCTCATTGAGTGATGGGCATGGCGAACACACTCCTGTCTCGTATCGTCCGATGTCAAAAGGCTGCCGCCGCCGCCGAAATGGCACTGGTCACGCCAATGCTGATCATCCTGATGTTCGGTTCTTTTGAACTCGGCAACTATTTTCTGAGCGAGCACGTCGTGGCCAAAGCTGTACGCGATGGTGCGCGTTACGCTGCTCGACGCTCATTCAATGACTATTCCTGTCCCAATACAATAACAAGTGATGTTGTAAATAAGACGCAGAACCTAACTCGAACAGGTCAGATTATCGGTGGAACGGCAAGGCTGACGAATTGGACCGATCCAAATTCGGTTACTGTAACACTGAGTTGCACGGCGATAAGTGGAGGGAACTATTCAGGCATTTACAAAGGCATGACGAACGTGCCTAAAGTTAAAGTGTCAGCCCTTGTGCGCTATAGATCGTTGTTCAACAATCTGGGCTTTACCAGTTCCACGCTGGACTTGGTGTCAGAGTCCGAAGCGACGGTGCAGGGGATATGATGGGGGCAGTGGTTCGACTGGTCCGCGACCGACGAGGTGCCGCGGTGGCCGAGTTCGCAATGGTTTTGCCGCTGCTGCTCATCTTTCTTCTGGGGATGATTGATGTTGGTCGCATGATGTGGACATGGAACCGGGTCGAGAAAGCGACCCAGATGGGGGTGCGCTACGCCGTCGCGACGGACATGGTGCCTACTGGGCTTCAAAATTATAGCTTTGCCGTCGATGGAGGCCTTCCGCAGGGAGATCCGATACCTGCGTCGGCTTTTGCTACAGTATCCTGCACGTCCACTGGCTGCACTTGTACAGCAAGCTCTTGTAAATCAGCTTGGACCAGTAGCGCGAATACCAACACGACAGCCTTCAACAATGTCGTTGCCCGCATGCAGCTTGTCTCTTCCCAGATCACCCCGGCATCGGTTCAGATCGATTATGACTATTCGGGCTTGGGCTATGCAGGCGATCCCAATGGCTCTGACGTCTCGCCTCTGGTACGGGTCAGTATTCGTCCTGACACGCTGAACTTCCGGCCCATCCTCTTCTCCCTTTTCAAAACCGCAACCATCCCCTTACCGCCCTTCAGTGCCGCCCTCACGATGGAAGACGGCCAGGGCTCGGTATCAAATTGAGGAACAAGATCTTGGGCATCGCGACGAACACGGCGGAACCCGCGGACAGCTGGACCCTCAATGTCGGGGATGAGGGGATTTACCTGATCCTGTCGGAGCAGGAGGTGCAGGCGTCCGATATCATGGGCGATCGCCTGAGCGGGCAGTCGCTGACGCTGGTGATGCTGCCGGCGTGCGATCCCTTGCCGGCGCAGGTGGTGGGAGAGGCGAAGGCCGTCATCCTGGAGGTGCAGCCCGAAAGCGACACATCGATGAAGCGGCTGGCGGCGGTCAGGGCCAGCCACCCCGAACTGCTGCTGGTCGCGGCGGTGCGCAATGCGGAGATACCGCTGGTGCGCGCGCTGTTGCGCAGCGGGATCAACGATGTGGTCGAACTGCCGCTGCAGGCGAGCGAATTGTCGGTGACGCTGGACGACCTGCGCGCGCGGATCAACGCCGATGCGGACAGGGACCTGAAGCTCGGCAAGCTGGTGTCGATCATCAAGAGTGTCGGCGGCGTCGGCGCGACGACGATCGCGACCCAGGCGGCCAGCCTGCATGCCCGCACCGCCAGGCAGAAGGGGGCGGGCGAGGTCTGCCTGTTCGACTTCGACATTCAATTCGGCAATGCGGGCACGTTCTTAGGGATATCCTCGCCCTTGACGCTGAGCGATCTGTTGCAGGGGGGCAATCGCATCGACCGGGAACTGCTCAGCAGCGTGACGGTGGAAACGCCGACCGGCCTGCATGTCGTCACCGCGCCGACGCAGATCATGCCGATGGAAGCGGTGAATGCCGACCAGGTGTTTCGCGTCATCGAACTGGCGCAGCGCAACTATGATACCATTTATCTGGACCTGCCCGGCAACTGGACCAACTGGTCGATGTCGCTCGTCGCGCGGTCCGAAGTCATCTATCTGGTGTGCGAGCTGACCATCGCCAGCCTGCGCCAGGCGCGGCGGCAGATTGCCCTGCTGCGCGACCAGGATATCGATCCCGCGCGCATCCATGTGATCGCCAACCGGGTGGAGAAAAAGCTGTTCCGCGCGATCGGGCTGGAGGATGCCGCGGCGGCGCTGGATCATCCGGTGAGGCTC
This sequence comes from Sphingobium sp., assembly GCA_035281605.1. Taxonomy (GTDB): domain Bacteria; phylum Pseudomonadota; class Alphaproteobacteria; order Sphingomonadales; family Sphingomonadaceae; genus Sphingobium. The sequence goes on along the minus strand of DATEDR010000170.1, from coordinate 4,454 downwards.
AGCATCGCCAACGACTTCCCACTGGTCAGCTCCGCGCTCGACCAGGGCGTGCTGATCCAGGACATCAAGGCGCGCAGCCGCATCTGCAAGGATATGCAGGACATTGTCGATTGCAGCGTCGAGGCGATCGAGGCGAAGCGTCAGGCGGAGAAAAGCTGATGTGGCAGATCCGAAAAGGGGACGCGCGACTGGGCGACCCGCGGGACGAGGTGGGGCCGACCGACAGCGAACTGGTGCATTGGGAAGAGGACCGGCACACCGAGCTGAAGGTCGCGCTGCACCAGAAGCTGATCGACCTGATCAACCTGTCGGCGCTGGAGAACATGTCGCGCGCGCAGGTGGAAGCCGAGGTGGGCGAGATCGTCCATGAGCAGCTGGCCTTGCAGAAACATGCGCTCAATCTGGAGGAGCGGCGGCGCCTGGTCTCTGACATTTTGGACGAGCTGCTGGGGCTGGGTCCGCTGGAACCGCTGCTCAAGGATCACAGCATCACCGATATCTTGGTGAACACGCACAAGGTCGTGTTCGTCGAGCGTGGCGGGCGGCTGGTGGAGACGGCGACCCGTTTCAAGGATGAGAAGCATCTGCTGCGCATCATCCAGAAGATCGTGGCGGCCGTGGGACGGCGGATCGACGAGTCGTCGCCCTTTGTCGACGCGCGCCTGGCCGATGGCTCCCGCGTAAACGCGGTGGTGCCGCCGCTGGCGGTTGACGGATCGCTGCTGTCCATTCGTAAGTTCGCCAAGGTGCCGATCAGCATGGCGCGCCTCGCCGAACTGGGCAGCGTGCCGACGCCGATGGCCCAGGTGCTTGCCGCCGTAGTCGCGGCGCGGCGCAACGTGCTGATCTCCGGCGGCACGGGTTCGGGCAAGACGACGCTGCTCAACGCCATGTCGGCCAATATCGACGAAGCCGAACGCATCGTCACGATCGAGGATTCGGCGGAACTTCAACTGCAGCAGCGCCATGTCGTGCGGCTGGAAACGCGGCCGCCCAATATCGAGGGGCGCGGCGAAGTGACGCAGCGCGATCTCGTCAAGAATGCGCTGCGCATGCGCCCCGACCGCATCATCGTGGGCGAAGTGCGCGCCGGCGAAGCGTTCGACATGCTGCAGGCGATGAACACCGGCCATGACGGGTCGATGACTACGGTGCACGCCAACACGCCGCGCGATGCGCTGTCCCGCGTGGAACAGATGATCGGCATGAGCGGGATCGATATCTCGCCGCGGTCGGCGCGGGCGCAGATCGCGTCGGCGCTCAACGTCATCGTGCAGGTCGGGCGCCTATCGGACGGCCGCCGCCGCCTGATGAGCATTTCGGAGATCACCGGCATGGAAGGCGAGATGATCACCATGCAGGAAATCTTCCGCTTCAAGATGACCGGGCGGGAGGAAAACGGCATGGTCCGCGGGCATTTCGAAGCGACGGGGATCAGGCCGAAATTCATGGGCGAGCTGTCCGACCGGGGGATCCACCTGCCGGCCGAGCTGTTCCGCCCGGATGCGGTGATACACTGATGAACCCGATCTATATCCGCGCCTTCGTCCTCGTCCTGCTGTTCGCGGCGGTGATCCTGACGATCGAGGCCATTTCCAGTTGGCTGCGCGCCCGCGGCGTCAAGGATCATGTCATCAACCGCCGGTTGAAGATGATCGCGCAGGGCTATGAGCGAAGCACGGTGCTGTCGAAGCTGCGGCGCAATGACGACACGCTGAACTTCAACCATGACAGCGTGTTCGGGCGGATGGCGCTGGGCGTGGTCCGGTCGCTGCATGGCGCGGGCCTCGCGGTGCCCGCCCGCACCGTGCTGACGCTGATGGCGATCGCGACGGGGCTGCTGTTCCTGATCGTCATCATCGGTGGGCTGATGAGCGGCTATGGCATGACGTCGGGCATGCTGGTCATGGCTGCGGCCTTTGCGGGATCGCTGGGCATCCTCCTTCCTCTCATGGTGCTTGGCCGGATGAGCCAGCGGCGCCGCAAGAAAATGGAGGAGCAATTCCCCGTGGCGCTCGATACCTTCGTGCGGGGCTTGCGCGCGGGGCATCCGATCGCGGCGGCACTGGAACTGCTGACGAAGGAGATGAAGGATCCGATCGGCAGCGAATTCGGCATCGTCGTCGATGAGGTGACCTATGGCTCGGACCTTCGCGATGCCCTGCAGCGTATGGCTGAGCGGTGGGACATGAACGAGATGCACATGTTCGTCATCTCCCTGTCGGTTCAGGCGGAGACGGGCGGCAACCTGGCGGAGATCCTGGAAAATCTCTCCATGGTCATCCGCGAACGGGCAAGCCTGTTCATGAAGGTGCGGGCGCTGAGTTCGGAAGGGCGAATGACCGCGGTGATGCTGACGGCGCTGCCGATCCTGGCCTTTGTCGGGCTGTTCCTGGTCAATCCCGCCTTCTACCTGGATGTCGCCCAGGATTCGATGTTCATCTATGGTTTCTCCGGGCTCATCACGCTCTACATCATCGGCTTCGTCACGATACGCCGCATGGTTGACCTGAAGGTTTGATCTCATGCTGGACTTTGCCCTGATTTCGCAGCTTCGTCCGGTTCTGCTGGTGCTGCTGTTCGTGGCGATCGTCGCGATCGTTTACGGCGTGTCGGAAATGATGGCGCGCAACGCCAAGGTGCGCAGCCGCTTGGATATGGTCAGCGAGGCGGGCGGTGCGCTCCATGGCGGCGGCCAGAGCCTGCGCAGCGAACGTAGCGACAATGAATGGAAGAAGCTGATCGACCGGATCGAGCGGCTGGGCATCTCGCTGGTCGATACCAAGAATGAAAGCCTGCGCCGGCGGTTGATCGCGGCGGGCTATGCCTCGCCCGAAGCGCCCAAGCTTTTTACGTTCATCCGGTTGGTTCTGACGCTCGTCCTGCCCGCGGTGCTGGTGCTGCTCTCGCTGAGCAAGCCGGAGCCGCCCAGCCCGGCGAAGCTGTATTTCATGGCGACGGCGGTTGCGGTCATGGGGCTTTACCTGCCCAACCTCTTCATTTCGGCGAAGGCCGCGCGGCGGCAGGAAGCGATCATCCACGGCTTTCCCGATGGGCTGGACCTGATGCTGGTGTGCGTCGAGGCAGGGCTGGGGCTGGAGGCGGCAATGGACCGCGTCGGGCGCGAACTGGCGCTCTCGCATCCCCTGGTGTCACAGACGCTGGGCAAGGTCGTGCTGGAATTGCGCGCGGGGCGCAGCCGGCAGGACGCGCTGCGGCGGATGGCCGACGATGTGGACGTGGATGAGATCCGCTCCTTCGCGACGCTGCTGATCCAGTCGGATCAGCTGGGATCGAGTGTGGGGCAGACGCTGCGCATCTATGCCTCCGAAATGCGCGAGAAGCGGCGCATGCGCGCGGAGGAGAAGGCGCATCGACTGCCGGTATTGCTGTCGGTGCCGCTGGTCGCGTGCATGCTGCCGGTGATGATCGGCGTGCTGATGCTGCCGGCCATGGTCCGCGTGGTACGGGACGTTCTGCCGGCCATGGTCAGATAGAAAAATGGGGAGAGGGGGCATGATGAAACGGGCAGTGGCAGTCGCGCTCATGGTCGCGACCGCGGCATGCAGTTCCACGGGCAGGGATATCGCGATCCGACCCTTGAATGGCGATGCGGGCCAGGCGCAGGACGCGATCGCGCGGGGGAACCTGCTGTTTTCCCGGGGCGAGCATGCTTTGGCGCTGGACGCCTTCCGCCGCGCCGTGCGGAAAGATCCCGACGATGCCCATGCCCTCAACGGCGTGGCGATCAGCTATGCTGCGATCGGCCGGCATGACCTGGCGCGCGAATATTTCGAATTGGCGCTGGCGCGGGCGCCGCGGGACGAGCGCATCTATCGCAATTTCGCCCGCAGCCTGACGGCGCAGGGGCGGCGAGGCGAGGCCGACACGCTGCTGGCGCAGATGAGCGGCGCGGCGCCAGTGCCGATGCGCCGTCCGACGCTGGCGCAACTCGCTGGGGTGGGCGCGAATGTGGCGCAGGGGCGCGTGCCGCTCGCGACGGCCCGGCTGGAACGGCTATCAATGGGGGAGGTGCGGCTGCGCACCGGCGGGGCGACGTTCCCGGGCCAGATGACCTCGCAACTGTCGACCGCCATCGTGACTGTTTCGGATGCCGGTGACACCGTCCCGGTAGCGTTGAGCCGCGAACTGAAGGCGCCGATCGCACGGCCTGACGCGCCCCTCCCGGCTACGGCATCGGCAGCATCCCCGGCGCGCACCGTCGCCTTGCCGCGGGCCAAACCGAAGGCCGAGAGCGCAGAGACGGACTGCGCGGGGACCAAGGGGGCGCGGTTGCGGGCGACTGGCTATACGATTGATCTCGTAACGGCGCAGCCGGGCGCCAGGCTCACCGGGACATGCCCGGGCCTGGCGGGCATCGAAAGCGGGGATGGACTGTTCCGGACGCTCTGGAAATGGAGCGGACGCCTCGGATGAGCGTGGCGTTTCTCCTC